>CAMCUM010000003.1 GCA_945878975.1 Legionella genomosp. 1 | reverse complement strand
TCTTGCTACAAGCAATTGCGCTATTTTCGTATTAGTACAAGATCAACGCATCGTAGGCAAGGCTCATATTTTTAAAGAAAATGATCGCGCTCGCATCACAGATATTGGTGTGTTTCCTGAGTACCGTGGACAAGGATTGGCTAGGACACTCATCAAATATTGTATTAACCATGCCTTAATTAATAACAAACCTAAAATTGTTCTAGATGTAGAAGTCACAAATGAATCTGCGTCCAAACTATATGATGGCTTAGGATTTCAAATCACGAATGCTCACGATTATTGGAGCACCGTGAGTAATGCGCCAGAATTTGGATTGTCTGATTTTTTGTGAGATAGTCAGACTGGTGTTTAGTAAAAACGTAAAAAGGATGCTTCATGAAAAAACGTGTTGTCATTACTGGGATGGAGATCAGTTCATCAATTGGTAGTGGGGTAGACAAATTCTGGCAAGCAGCCGTCCAAGGTACTTGTGGTATCCAACGCATTCAATTTTACGATCCCACCCCTTATCCAACTCAAATTGGCGGGGAAATAAAAGATTTAAATATGGAGCACTTACCAGAGTTTAATCGCTCTAATCGATACCCTAAAGTGGCTCAGTATGCCTTATTTTGCGCACATCAGGCGCTCGCTCAGGCACAATTAAGCGAAGAAGATCGACAATATACCGGTACTTTTATTGGAACAAGCTTAGGTGGCACCCCAGAATTAGAGTCAGCTTATAAGTTTTTTTGTAATAATAGCTGGAGGAAAATGCCTGCATTGTCGGTCATTCGTGGGATGCCTAACTCCGTCGCAAACCATATTGCAATCGCCTTTGGCCTGGGGGGTCCTAATACAACCATCTCCAATGCATGTGTCTCATCCGCTGAAGCAATCGGTCATGCATACCGACAAATCACACACGGCTATTTGAACACCGCAGTCTGTGGTGGGACAGAATCGTTGATTTGGGAAAGCGTCATGTCCGCTTGGTGCAAATTAAGGGTGATGTCCACCGAAAATGAGCAACCTCATTGTGCTAGTCGACCCTTTGATAAAAACCGCGATGGCATGGTTATGGCAGACGGCGCTGGTATCATCATCCTGGAAGAGTATGAACATGCTCGCGCACGCGGTGCTACCATTCTGGCAGAAATCATTGGATATGGTACCAGTTGCGATGCCTTCCATATCACAGCCCCTAATTCACAAGGGCAAACCCGATCTATTCATATGGCATTACAAGAGGCCGGTTTATCGCCCAATGACATTCAATACATTCATGCACATGGCACCGGGACGCAATTGAATGATTTGACAGAAACTAATACTATCAAAACAATTTTTGGATCTCATGCCTACAATATTCCTATCACGGCACAAAAAGCCATGACCGGGCACGCCATCGGTGCTGCGGGTGTCATGCAAATTATCTCAATAGTATTAAGTTTGCAGAATGATATTTTGTTGCCTACCATCGGTTTACAGGAAGCGGATCCTGAATGTGATCTCGATTATATTCCACATACAGCACGCCGCGAGAAAGTAAACATCGTGCTCTCCAATCATTTCGCTTTTGGTGGTGCCAATGCCGCACTGATTTTAAAACGTGCTTCGTAAATACAAACCGTGTAACCCGGGTGAAATGCCGTATAACCCGGGATTTTAAATGTGTGTCCAATCTACCGCTTCACCAAGATTACCATACAGCGCTCACAGCAACGAGCAGCCAAGCAATTACCTTTTTACGACAAAATCCAGTATAATCACCCTTTCAATTTTTGAGAAACATCATGAAAGCTAGTTTAAATGACATTGCCAAAATTGTGCACGGAGTTGTGAAAGGAGATGCCACAATTTTGATAGAAACTTTAGCACCGATTGATAATATCCTGCCAAAATCATTGGTATTTGCTGAAGGCACCGACAACATCAAATTAGCTGAAGCTTCGGATGCAGCTGCGGTTTTGGTCAGTGACCATATCGACCATTTGCAAAAACCTATGATTCAAGTGGCCAATCCCTTCAAAGCGTTTATGCAATTGTTAGAGCATTTCAACCCACCGTATCCTCTAACCCTAGGCATCCATCCCACTGCTGTCATTGATGCAGATGTGATCATAGGGGAACACGTTTCGATTGGACCCTTTGTTCACATTCAATCCGGCTCCCGTATCGGTGATCATTGTGTCATCAAAAGCCATGTCGCTATTGGACACGACGTCCAGATAGGGGCACACAGTACGATTCATCCCAATGTGACCATTTATGATAAAACACAAATTGGCGAGAGAGTTTGCATTCATGCACAGACAGTCATTGGCTCCGATGGCTTTGGATATTATTATGAACACGGTAAACATCATAAAATCCCACACATTGGATCAGTCATCATTGAAAATGATGTCGAAATTGGCGCATCAACAGCTATTGACCGAGCAACCTTAGGCCACACAAGAATCGGGGAAGGTAGTAAAATTGATAATTTGGTGCAAATTGCGCACTCGGTTCAATTAGGTAAACATAATATTTTATGTGCATTTACTGGGATTGCTGGAAGCACCATCAGTGGGAATAATGTCACGTTTGCAGCAAATGTTGGCGTCAGTGACCATGTACGCATTGATGATGGTGTCATTCTAGGCGCCAGAACAGGTGTGCCACCCAAAAAGCATCTCAAACACGGCAATATATACTTAGGCAATCCTGCACGACCCAAAGATAAAGCCATAGAGCAAGAATTGTCCGTCACTCGGATCCCTTTTATGCGCAAAAATATGCAAGCACTATCTGAGAAAGTCGCGCAATTAAATGATAAATTAACACAGCTGCTTGCTACCAAGGATAAGAATAATGAATAAGCCATTGATCCTTATCGATGGTTCCTCCTATTTTTATCGTGCTTTTCACGCATTACCCCCCCTAAAAAATAGCAAAGGGCAACCAACTGGAGCGATTTATGGGGTCGCGACTATGATAAAACGCCTCATCAAAACGTATCAACCCACCCATATTGCTGTGATTTTTGACGCAAAGGGTAAAACGTTTCGTGATGAATGGTATCCAGATTACAAAGCGAATCGAGCTCCAACGCCCGATGAACTGTCTGTGCAGTTCGAACCTTTACAAAAACTCCTGCACGCCATGGGCTTACCCATTCTCACCATTCCAGGCGTTGAAGCTGACGATGTGATTGGAACCCTTGCTGTACAAGCCGGGCTAATCGGCATGCCCGTGCTGATCTCTACTGGTGACAAGGACATGGCGCAATTGGTGAATGAGCATGTCACCTTAATCAATACTATGACCGATCGCATCCTTGATATAGCAGGTGTGAAGACCAAGTTTGGCGTATCCCCACAACAAATAATCGATTACCTCACTTTGGTCGGAGACAGTTCGGACAATGTTCCTGGCGTCACCAAATGCGGTCCTAAAACAGCGACATCATGGCTAGAAACCTACGAGAATTTAGATAATATCATCGCACACGCAGCAGAGTTTAAAGGAAAAATCGGTGAACATTTACGCGCGTGCCTGCCTCATTTACCTTTATCAAAACGCTTGGTCACTATCAAAACCGACGTACCCTTACCGGCCTCGCCTCAAGAGCTCATTCAACAACCTGAGGATCTTGCTCAATTACGCGTTTTGGCGGAAGAATTTGAATTTAAAAACTGGTTACGTGATATCCCTGCTAAAACCAACAGCAACACCACAACACTGCCTTCTGCACCACAAACGTTTGTACTCGATTATCTCACCATTACGACAGCCCATGATTGGCAAACCTATTTACAAGCCCTCCAGAGCGCGCGATTAATTTGTATTGATACCGAAACCACAGATATCGATCCCATGCTCGCAGAATTAGTAGGGATCTCGTTTCAGGTGGAAGGCCAAAAACCGGCCTATGTCCCCTTACGCCACACTGATGGCACACAACAATTGGCCTACACTACGGTCATTGCTGATCTCAAACCCATCTTGGAAAACCCCAGCATTGCTAAATTAGGCCAGCATTTAAAATACGATCTTATCGTATTACAACGCAATGGCATCCAGCTCCAAGGCACATTCTACGACACCATGTTAGAATCCTATCTCCTAACCAGTTCCGATCGCCGTCATGATTTGGATACGCTAGCCCAAAAATATTTACACCATACCACGATTCGCTTTACTGACATTGCCGGCACTGGCGCAAAACAATTGCGCTTTGATCAAATCCCAGTAAGCCAAGCGGCACCTTATGCAGCAGAAGATGCCATGGTGACGCTCCAGCTCCATCATGTTTTATATCCAAAGCTATCAGCTCCAGTACAGCAACTCTTGCAAACATTAGAAACACCTTTGATCCCAGTTCTCGCAGCCATGGAACAACACGGCGTTTTGATTGATAAGGATCGCTTGCAAAAACACGGCGTACGCTTAAAAGCACATCTATTAGAATTAGAACAACAAGCCATCGCCCTCGCCGGAAAACCCTTTAATCTGAATTCGCCCAAACAATTACAAGCGATTTTATTCGAAGATTTACAAATCCCGATTCATTCGAAAACCCCTACCGGCCAACCCTCCACTGCAGAATCCGTGTTACAAGAGCTTGCTTTAGACTATGAATTACCCAAAATTATTTTAGATTACCGCAGCTTGAGTAAATTGGTTTCGACGTATATTGATGCTTTACCGAAGAAAATAAATCCTCACACAGGTCGTGTGCATACCTCATATAATCAAGCCGTGGCCACTACCGGACGCTTATCGTCTTCTGATCCCAATCTACAAAACATCCCTATCCGTTCTGAAGAAGGACGTTTGATTCGACGTGCATTCATTGCACCACCAGAACATGTATTATTAAAAGCCGACTACTCACAAATTGAATTGCGGATCATGGCGCACCTCTCTCAAGATCCACAACTGATCGCAGCCTTTCATGCCGGCTTGGATATCCATACCGCAACCGCAAGCGAAGTAACAGGGGTCCCACTCTCTGCCGTAACATCCGACATGCGTCGCCAAGCCAAAGCCATCAATTTTGGTCTCATATATGGTATGTCGGCGTTTGGCCTCGCCAAACAATTGGGCATAGAACGATATAAAGCCCAAGAGTACATTGATCATTATTTTGCACGTTATCCAGGCGTCCTAGCCTATATGAATCAAACACGTGCCTTAGCACACCAACAGGGATATGTAGAAACTATTTTTGGAAGACGCCTCGATCTTCCCGACATCCATGCCCGCTCAGCATTACAACGCAAAGCAGCCGAACGTGCCGCCATCAATGCACCTTTACAAGGCACAGCAGCAGATTTGATCAAAAAAGCCATGCTAGCACTCTATGCCTGGCAACAAAGCTTCACACATCCTCCCGCAACAATGATCATGCAAGTGCACGACGAATTAGTCTTTGAGGTACTTAAAACCGAAATAGAAAATGTGCGCCAACCCATCCAAACTATCATGGAATCAGCTGCTGCATTGGCAGTACCCCTAACCATTTCCATAGGGGTAGGCGATTCGTGGGACGACGCATAATGTCTTTGCGAGCGTCGCGAAGCAATCCAAGGCACTGTGCTTTGAACGCTGGATTGCTTCGCTACGCTCGCAAAGACGGATATTTTCCTTAACTTACTACCATTCGGATCTCAACTAATCTTATTCTTCATCGTAGACGAGACAATATCAGATCCCTTTTTTGATTTTTTTGTACTGTATTGAAATAAAAATTGAGGCTCTTTAGCGCCCGAAGCAACTCTGAGACGTTTTTTGATGGGATCATTCGAAACCATGGTAGATTTTTTCTGTTTCGGTGCGATTTGTGGTTCATAAACTTTGACCGGTATACCCAGTGGCGCCATATATTCTAGGATCAAAGGTCGCACTTTATCCCAACCTAACTCACCCAAACCACAGCCCAAAGCAGGAATCGCCAAAGACTCAATGCCCCATTCTGTAGCATGACTCGCTAGATATTCCAAACCACTCCGAATATAGCTGATATCCGAAGGATGTCGCCAATCGTCTTTGGTCGGAAAATTTAAAATCCATAATGCATCACTTTCTTTCCACAAATAAGGCTCGCCGACTTTGACTTCGTTTCTACTGCAACGTTGTTCGTAATCACCATTCATAGCAGGAAATTTCTTCTTATAGGTTAACGCCAAACCACGTCCCATTTTACCTCGACAGTTTATTGGGTTCACGATGGTCTGTTGTCCAGATTTAAATAAATCTCCTTCAAGAAACACCACGTTTGAAGAACTAGCTTCAGCATCTGTTTGCATATCCGTATACTCATTTATTTTTAAGGGCCGAAGTATACACCCAGTTTACTTCAAAATACTATTTTTGAAATCACTTGGGTATATCAGCATTATTATAAAATAGTCAAAACTTTATTAAGACCTGTTAATAGATCATCGCCAGACAAACCATAGTGCGTCAGCATCTGAATCAACAACAGACCTTAGGAAGAATGACCCATCCGCGTTCTTTTTGGCTCAGGTTCAACATCGCTCACTTGGCTCGCCTTAACTTTTATAGTTAATTCCTCGTCCAGATGTTCAGATAGCCTACATGGATTTGTCACATCTTCAATGATACTTAATGTTTTGCCAAATGCGCCTCTTTTGGGCGATACAAAAAGAGAGGGGTGCACCATCACATCCGGTTGCGTATAGCTATCTGGCATCTGACTTTGAATCATAGCGCAAACACGATTTTTGATTTCATCATTATGAACATAGACACCATTAATATAACCAGGCTCTATTTTTTCAGGAAACAAGACTTCTGATTGTCTGCTTTGTTTTGATGATTGAAACGCAGCCCTGCCAGCCCATTTTTTTGAAGGCAGACCACTGAGTAAAGAAGACGTCAACGCTCGCGCAGTAAAAGGTGACGGCGCCCAATCTTTCGGTGCAAAAAATCGAGCTCGATGGCAAGCAGCATTTTTAGTGGTGATAACGACTTCTGATTGTCTATCGCGCAATATTTTCCCGTCGATTCTCAGCACACAAAGGTGTTCACGACTAATCTCTCTTTGAACCACAACCATCATAGCATTATGAGGTTGAATATACATATTGGCATATGTGTGTAATTTACGTTTTATCTTACTGCGTGGAGAAAAAAAGTTCTTATCCCGTCGTACACGTTGTACCCCTTGATCTGAAATATCATGCTGCTTTGAGTACACACCGGTTTTCTGCGCTGTATCATGCGCCAAGATACCTTTTTCTAAAATGGATAATAGATTTCTAGTGTCCACAATGTAATAAAGAGAGTCTATTTGATCTGATTTTATAGTTCTTGATTCTTGCAATGCTTCCATGTCTTATTCTTGTTAAGTTAACATGCCCATTATTAAAACATAGAATCAAAATAAAATATAGTGTGCTCACATATATTCATTTTAACACTAAGCATTTTACAGGATGTCATAGCATTAACAGCGGGCTCATGATACTATTCGAACAAATAATTGATTTTAAAGATAAGTAATGAACAATAGAGATAGAGAACTTACGCTCAAACCGTTTTTATATACGTTCCTTATGGACGCTATCCAGTTACAGCAAACAGACTATCCCCAATACGCACAAAAAGAACCAGGGTATGCTGAAGCTTTCTTTCAAGCCTATATCAAAGCTTTCCAGACCCCGCGTGATGGAAAAATATCGCAAGATTTGATCAAGCAAATCAATCGACTTTCTATGCAACATATGTCAAAAAAATGCGGGGAATATAGAACCAATGATATTAGCTTTAAATTATCCAGAGAAATCTATGAATTTCCCAATGGCACAATTGGCGAAAATATCTGCTATTCTTCAACAGAAGAAGGGCTAACCGAGTTTATTGAGTATTGGTTTTTAAATCAGACGCATCCGAAACATATATTATTGTTTCAAAAAGATGGCGAGTCTCTATTTCATAGCCTCCAAGCAAGTGACGGTATCCTTTTTACACAAGAAAAAGGGTTTAGCAGATCTCCCTTGAAAGCTGAAGCACATGCTGCTTGGATAAAAAAATGGTTTCACTCTGATTACAGATGCATTATTTATGTAGATTCAGATAACGCCTATACTACCGACAAAATGCAAAATATCTTAGAGGAATATCATCGAGACATCCTATTTGCAGTAAGTGATCATGACAAGATCAGAGTCATTGCAAAATATATTCAAAGGATTGAGCAATTGCACCCTTTTCCGGATGGCAATATTCGTACCTGCTATATTCTTCTCAATAAATTATTATCCGATTATGATTTACCGCTAACGATTCTGTTAAACCCCAACAGATTAGATTGTTGTGATCTGAATGAAATCATCCGTTCTATTGAAGAAGGGCAGGTCATTTATCAACGTTTAATGAATAATCAAGATCCTGAAAAATTTGTTATGCCTCTTGGCAAACCTATATTAGATAATATTCATCATATCAGTGTAAACCCACATGACTTACAAATGCCAGAACTTGTGTCCTCTTTTTGTGCTTGGGTGTTGGATAGACCTCGTGCCGGTTTTTTAAGTCAATTTCAGCATGGGTTTTTTACGTGCCCTAAACAACTCGTGATGAACGCGTTACGTCAGTCCATCGTACCCCATTTGGCAACCCTGGCACCAAGCCAAGCACAAGAGCTGATATCCGACATTTTTGAAACAAGCAATTTTTCCTTATTATTACGCCGGGCCTGCTTGATAGGTCAGTATGACATCATTAAAACACTGTTGTCATTTCAGTTGCTCTTATCAATTGATATCAATGAACCCTCTAAAAAGGGTTATACCGCATTGGATTATTTAGAAAAACATCCAGCATCTGCAACAAAAAATGATATGATAGCCTTGTTGCATTGCCATGGTGCGCACTCTCATACAGAGATTCTCCGCGCTCCAGAACTAAAATAAGGTATCCATTGCGTACCATTTTGGAGTAAAAATATTGAACAAAGACATGAGCGAAGCCCCAAAACCATCTGATTCCAAAGATAAAAATAAAAGCGTTATGAGCCGTATTAAAAAGTTTTTTTTACAAATGATTAACGTTATTGTAGAAGCGGTTTCTACCATCTTCGCGAATATCATTGGGTGAGTCATTCCTCCTCAAAACACAGAAGAAACACTGAAAACTATTTTTCTCTAGATGACGATCAATCCGCATTGTTTATATAAGCCCTTGCTTACTCATCCACGCATCACTCACAAATTTACTCAAATAATTGCGAGTTGAATCTGGCAAAATCACGACGCATACTTGTCCGGGCTTCAAAGATCTCGCTGCTTGCAAAGCGGCCCACATGGAAGCACCACTGGAACCCCCTACCAATAATCCTTCTTCCTGCATCAACCGGCGTGCCATCAAGAAGGAGTCTTTATCGCTGGTTTTGATATACCGATCGATGCAACCATTATCGAGCACATCAGGAAAAAAATCATAACCAATGCCCTCTATCAAATAAGGTTTATATTCTTCACCGCCCCCTAAAATAGAGCCAATTGGATCCACACCCACCATTTGAATAGCCGGATTATACTCTTTTAACCGTTGCGACAGCCCGGTAATCGTGCCCCCAGTCCCCACACCCGCCACCACCATACCCAAATCTTGGCCAAAATCTTTAATAAGCTCCACAGCAGTTCCATGATAATGCGCATTGGGATTATCCGGATTACTATATTGGTTTAACATGTGCGAATTAGGGATTTCCTTTAATAAGCGTTTCGCCAAAGAAATATTGCTGTCAGGATGATCGGAGCTCACATCAGTTGGTGTGCGATAAATGGTAGCACCCAGCCTTTCTAAAATAACTTGTTTTTCCTGAGAAATTTTATCAGTCATAGTGATGATGACTTTGAAACCTAATACGGCACCAGCTAACGCAATCCCAATACCTGTATTTCCAGAAGAAGGCTCAATCAACACATCACCACGCTTGATGCGCCCACTGTCTAGTGCAGACTGAATCATACGAAAACCAATTCGGTCTTTGATAGACCCACCTGGATTCAAAAATTCACATTTCGCATACAATTGACAAGGTAATTCTGAACCAACCCGATTTATTTTGACTGCTGGAGTATTGCCAATTGCATCCAATATAGACGTATATTTCATCTTAAGCTCTCATCATTATTGTTATTGTTTATTTTGAGTATAGTAGATATATTTAGGAACTGTCGTAATCTAGGACCAAGTCACTGTGCTCATTCTTGTACTTATTGCCGTTTTATTCTCATGCAAGCCCTGTTGGCAGCGCTATAAAATATGGCAATGGCAAAAACGACTCCAACTTAAAAAGCATATCGCCAATTTAGATAAAATCTCTGCTACGACGAATGGATTCAAACTTTCACGTATGTCACGCCAAGATAATGATGCCTACGAATATGTATATGGTGAAATTGACAGCACGTCATTATTGGCGTTGCTCTCGTTGATTCGACCCAGCTCTTCCACCGTTTTTTACGATCTGGGCAGCGGTAGCGGTAAAGCAGTACTGGCTTGTGCGATGGTATTTGATATTAAAAAAGCCTGTGGCATCGAGCTCTTCCCCGCTCTAGATCAAGCCGCCAAACAACAATTAGCACAATTAACCCTTATACAAGACTACCAAGGTATCTCACAAAAAATAGAATTCGTTTGTGGCAATTTTCTAGATGCTAATTTGACAGAGGCCACCGTCATTTTCATCTCTGCTACCGCTTTATTTGGCGACACGTGGATACGATTAAATCAGAAGCTAGAACAACTCACTCATTCACCCATCATCATCACCACAACGAAAAAACTCTTATCCTGGCGCAGCAAAGTTCATCATCAAACCCGCGTGCAAATGTCTTGGGGTAACGTCACTGCGTATATTCAACAGATTGAGCAAGACCCAAATTGACAGACAATCCACATCACGTTATGCTCACTCTATTTCGCTTAAAGGGATTGAAAACATGTTGAAATCAGAATTAATCACACGTTTGGCACAAAAAATGTCACATGTTCCAGTGCGTACCATTAATCACGGGGTCAATCATTTGATTCAATTAATGAGCAACGCACTGGCAGACAATCAGCGCATAGAAGTTCGTGGATTTGGCAGTTTTTCAACCAAACAATGCCAAGCTCGTAATGCGCACAATCCTAAAACTGGTGAAAAACTGACGACCACGGAAAAATACAGCCCCAAATTTAAACCAGGCAAAGAACTACGCGACCTCGTTAATGCAGCACGAGAGAGTCATCCGCTACAACAAGAGGAATAAATTTTTTAGTTGTGTATTGTTAGAGGCCTGGTTTTAAATACCCTCATCCGCCCTATCGGGCACCTTATCCCTTTGGGCTACCCTGTGGACAGATCTCTGTATAAATTCCAACCGCTACTGATTAAAGTAGCGGTCGGTTAGCGTCTGCGGCTTGAAAAATATAATTTTCTCCAATAAGTTACCTCAGTTTTTTGAGGTTAAGATTATTTATAGATTGCAAACATAACCTCATGTCATGGAAAATAAGGATATTAACATGAGGATGCTCAGCCCATTTGTCGATTTACGTTTAAAGAAAAGTGGTGAATTATTTTTCAGATGTATTATTGAAAGAAAGACAGTCATTATCAAACGACTAGTAAATGGAGCGGCGGAAAAGAAACGGTTTGAGCGATGGATAAGGCATGAAGACGTGACAGCAGCAAGACTTATTAATACAGAGAAATCACGACTAAAAGAGTTAGTGGAAGGCAGACATGTTTTAGGTGTTCAGGATACAACTGAAATTAATTACCAATCTCATGATGGCCGAGCTCAAGGATTAGGAACTGTAGGTAACGGAAAGGATATTGGTTTTTTTCTGCACCCTATGATTGTATTAGATACTCGCACAGGAGGAGTTATTGGTTGTGCTGAAATAGAAATGTGGAATAGGACAAAAAAAGCAGATGACAATTATCCTGAACTACCTATTGAAGAAAAAGAATCCTATCGCTGGATAGAAACGGCAGCTGGCGCACGAAAGGCTTTATCAAAAGCAGATTGTGTAACATTTATAGGAGATCGCGAAAACGACATTTATGAATTTCTTGATCGCATACCCAATCAAAATACGCATGTAATAACTCGAGTTTGTAGAGACCGAGTGATTCAAAACGGTCTTCATAAAAAACTTTATGCGCATTTAGATCATACAGAAGAAGCTGGTAGGATACAGATTGAGATACCTCGTGATATTCGCAAAAGTCGTAAAAAAAGAGAAGCAATTTTATCAATAAAACAGAGCATGATTGAGATTGTAAAGCCGAAGAAATGCACGGATAAGTCAGCACCCAAGTCAATTAAAATGTATGTGGTAGAAGCAAAAGAGTTCGATCGTCCTAGTGACCAAGAGCCCGTTCATTGGCGAATTTTCACAACGCATATCGTTAATAATTTTAGCGAAGCAAAACAAATTATTTTATGGTATCGAATGCGCTGGACCATAGAGCAAGTTTTCCGAACAATAAAATCGCAAGGATTAAATATTGAGGAAAGTCAGGTTGAATCAGGTAGCAATTTGATGAAGCTGGCTGTCTTGGCTTTATGTGCCGCCATACAAATTATGCAATTAATCTCCGGGCGTGATGGTACTACTGACTTAAAAACTAATGATACTTTTACCGCTAATGAACAATTGTTCTTGGTTGCATTATTAGGAAAGGTTGAAGGCAAGACTCAAAAACAACAAAATCCTCATCCTAAAAACAATATTGCTTGGGCTTCTTGGATCATTGCTCGATTAGGTGGATGGCATTGTTATACTAAAAGTGAGGGTCCTCCAGGGCCCATTGTCATGGGCCGAGGACTTAAACGATTTCATGAAATGTTTGACGGTTGGAATTTATACAGAGATCTGTCCACAGGGTAGCCCGGAGGGAGAAGGAAAACCATCCTTTTAAAACTTGCTTGATCGAACCTATGCTGAAGGATTTTCCTTCCCCCGCCGGGCTGAATGTGCCCGCCAGGGCGGATGAGGAGATCCCGAGATTACCTGAAAGTCTTCTTTTGACTGGGTTTGTTACTATGTCCGTGTTTCTTAGCACCAAAACTAGGCGCATAGGACAGGGACTTAACAGATCGAGATGATTCATGACTAGGTAAACTATGATTTGGTTCAAAATCATCTACTAATCGGCGTTCTAATGTTCGTTTGAGCACTTTTTCTATTGCAAACAATTGTGACGCCTCATCCGCGCATACTAATGAAACAGCTATACCAGTAGCCCCTGCTCTTGCAGTTCGTCCAATGCGATGTACATAATCTTCGGGCACTTGCGGTAACTCAAAGTTCACCACAGAAGGTAACGCATCGATATCAATACCCCGCGCCGCAATATCGGTTGCAACCAATACTCGCACTTCACCCTGTTTGAATTCCGCTAACGCTTTGGTTCGCTGCGCTTGCGATTTATTACCATGAATGGCCACAGCATGAATGCGCTCTTCAGCCAATTGCTTCACAAGTTTATTGGCACCATGCTTCGTACGCATAAAAACCAAAGTTTGGCTCCAGTTATGATGGTGAATGAGATGACTCAGTAACGCTACTTTCTTGCTTTTGTCCACAGGATGAATATATTGCTTGATGGCTTGCGCCGTTGTATTACGTGGTGCAACATCAATTTCTTTGGGATTATGTAAAATGGTCTTGGCAAATTTGCGAATATCATCTGAAAATGTCGCTGAAAACAGCAAATTCTGTCGTTTTTGCGGTAAGAGGTTGATGATACGCTTGATATCATGAATAAAACCCATATCTAACATACGATCTGCTTCGTCTAGGACAAACGTGTCCACCGTATTAAATTGAATAGCCTTCTGTTGATATAAATCGAGCAATCGACCAGGTGTCGCGATCAATAGCTCTGTTCCAGAACGCAGTTTCATCATTTGCGGATTAATTTTCACTCCACCAAATACAACTGCTGCACGACTCGTAAGATGCGCACCGTATTGCAGTGCATTTTCATAAATTTGCGCAGCGAGTTCTCGAGTCGGAGTCAAAATAAGCACGCGTGTTTTATTGTTTTCTGCTCGTGCAGTCTTAGATAAACGTTGTAAGATCGGCAAAATAAAACTGGCTGTTTTTCCTGTACCCGTTTGGGCAGAGCCTAAAAGATCATGTCCCTGCAAAATCACTGGAATCGCTTGCGTTTGAATAGGAGACGGTGTTTGATAACCACAATCTGCGATAGCGCGCAACAGCGGTTCAATTAAGCCTAATGCTTGAAATGTCATTGATTTTCCATGAAAAATATTGAATAGAGCGTTCAATTATAACACAGCTTAAGAAACTGTGCGCGAATTATTAGGCCTCGAGTGACGCTAACGCTTCACCCGGGCTACAAAAATGAAAGAAATCTAAGCCGCGACCGTCAGGAAGCACACATATTTCCTATCAGGTGGTAGGCAAAGTCACTCCAACTTGCCCTTGATACTTTCCTTTCCGGTCTCGATACGACACAGCACACACATCATCCGTCTCGAGAAAAATCATTTGTGCCACGCCTTCATTCGCATAAATCTTAGCCGGTAAAGGGGTCGTATTGGAAAATTCTAAGGTCACATGTCCTTCCCATTCTGGCTCTAACGGCGTCACATTCACAATAATACCACAGCGTGCGTAAGTTGATTTTCCAAGGCAAATAGTCAGTACATTCCGCGGAATTTTAAAGTACTCCACTGTACGTGCCAAAGCGAACGAATTAGGAGGAATAATGCACACATCTGCATGAACATCCACAAAACTATTAGCATCAAAATTTTTAGGATCAACAATGGCCGAATTAATATTCGTAAAAATTTTAAACTCTGAAGAACAACGAACGTCATAACCATAGCTGGACACACCATATGATATGATACGTTCTACCCCTTGTTCACGGATTTGCTGACCAGAAAAAGGCGAAATCATATCATGCTCTCTGGCCATTTTTTCAATCCATTTATCAGATTTGATTGCCATCAATTGTTCCTCTTAGAAATAAGCTGCTATTTGTACCATAATCGTATCAGCTGTGCCACCTGATCCGACCGTATTGTCATTGACAACCCCTGAAGGTGCCGCACCATTTGCATAACTGCTTCTACTATAATCGATATCATGTCTATATTCCAAACTTTCTACAGTATCTTTCCAAATTGAAATATTATACACCGCATCAAATCTTTGGCGCGGTAAATTTAAAGCCAATGCCTGGCCTGACCACTGCCATGCTGCCGACACAGAAGAGGGCCGAGAAAAGCTCTCAAATGTGATGCCTCCTTCCAACTGAAATGCTTGAGGTTGCGCGCCCTCGCCATCAAAACTTAAATCATTCACATTAAATGCATGTGTTGTTGCCACCCATTCTGCAGTAACAGAATAGCGTTCAAAACTAGTACTAAAATGCACACCCACTGCAGGCGTTTTTTGTACGTGTTCACTACCATTGGTGACAGATCCAAACCCTCCAAATTCACCAGGTGATGCGCCAGAGTTTTGCATCCCATTCGCATCATTAATGGAGCTGACATAACTAAATCCCACTTCAGTAGTAGCATGCATGACATCTAGAATATACCCTAAATTGACACCGCCAACCCCAGCATTTCCGAATGATGAATCTCCACGGTACCCATATATCGCTGCAAAGGGTCCTGTATCAGTTTGAGATTTGTACCCCAAGATAAAAGGCCTGGATTTAATACGCGTTAACATCATGGGTAATGTTGCACTGATCATAGAGGTCGAAAAACGTCCAAACGGCACGTATAACTGACCGAACGTTCCATAAAATGGCGTTTTATCCAAATCACCAATATTTATAAAGCCCAAATTCAAATTCAATGCCGAATTGGTAACTCGAGGACCACCTAGCGCAGGCGGCGCAGCGTTATATGCCAGTGCCATATACGCTTCTACATTTTTATTCAATACTGCTGCAAGATCTAATTCATCCGATCCCAAATTCCAATCTGCAACGCCTTCCCCAAAATAGAGACGGCCAATGGAACCAAATGGCACAACAGCGCCACTTAGCGCTAAGATGGGCCGGTCCGGTTTGGGATAGCCTATTTTAGAGTAGGCACGTTCCAAGCTTCGCCGTTGTTGCATCAAACGGATATCCCGATTGATACTAGAAATATTTACAATATAATCCGAGCCATCAAATGCAGGCCGCGCGCCCAAGTAAGGAGAAGAAATAACAGGCGTTCCAGCAATATACGTCAAGACCCGATCACCTGCCACCAAAGCCGTTGGATAAAAAGCCACAGACTCAGGATCCACGTCTCTAGCAGTATGCACAGAAACTGGCGTATCATTATATTGCATGCTAGGAATCATTTTTTGCTCGGATTGCGTAGTAGCACTAGAAGACATCGTTGATGTTTTTTTGCCGTTCTTCTGGTGATCACGCACTGCAGCTTTCTTTTGTAATTGCGCAACTTGCGTTTGTAAATCAATCGTTTTTTGACGCAACTCGGTCATTTGTTGTTGTAAAACGCGATCTTCCTCTTGAGCCGCATAAGAAACCACAGCAAAAGAAAACAGTGACATAGCAACAATTCGCTTCATTATTCATCCCCGTAAACAAAATTCAAGATCGACTCGCACCTTCCGATATGGATCGAAACAATAAGAGGGTACGGGAAAATCAGTTATTATTAGGGCGTATGAGACCGCGGACGTTCGTTCAATACGCCAACGTTTTGTGATTCATGAAGGGTTTTTTCTTGCGCAGACACATGCCTGTGTAAAAGAATAAATCATTTGAAACCAAAACAAGGCGCATTATACAAGCCAAATTATAAACTAGCTAGCGTTTATGACCATAATAAGGAAAGGAATGTAGCCAGAATGTTTTGTCGACAGATCAAAAATAGCACAGTATATGCCTTTCACGAATGAATTTTAGGTTTTTATGCTATCGCTTTTTGGGGCTAAGCTACGATTAAAAACTCGCAATAGAACTGGTATTACTCCTTTTTAATCGTAGCTTAGCCCCAAAAATCAAATGGCCTAAAATCCCCAAAATTCATCCGTAAAAGGTATAGGATTAAATTGCGTTGGATTTTCGGAATTAAGAATAAAAAAAACCCGCCATAAAGGCGGGTTTTTAAATACAAGATACTTGGTTGATTAGACGCTGTCGCCTGCCCATGTCAAACCAAATTCAAGTCCTGTCAACGTAAAGTTAGCAGATGAACTTTGTGACAAGGCATTGCCCATCATTGGAGCTTTGAAAGGACCAACATAGCCGTACCAAGCCCAGTCAACATCAAGTGTCAACGATCCCATGCCTTGTGTTTCATAAGTATAATCAATACCTAATTTACCATCAAACAGCATAGGTGTTGTTACCATGCTGTTAGTAGCTGTTACAGAAGCGCCAGCACCAGTACTAGTAGAATTAGTATAAACTGCTGATGACTTGTTGTAACCAGCCAACAATCCGAAACCACCTTTGGCATAAATGTCTAAACCAGCAAACACTTTATACACACCATCCAACGCTATACGAGGACCAAACCCATTGAAATCTGGGTTAATAGCTTGGCTAAACGCATACGGATTTGGGCCAGTAGGAACAGAAGTAGCAACATCTGTCGTAGTGATTGAACCAGCTGCAGACAATATATTACTGCTTCCCAATCTTGCCCATTGCCAACCAAAAGATGGACGCATATATGTGACTTCACTGAAATCTATACGTTGACCAAATTCCATGTTGACAGCATCCCATTTAGGAGCAGTCCGCACACCACCAGAAGTCAGCGTATAAGCAGAGATATAACTCTGAGAACCAGTAAAAGTATCAAGCGCCTGGTTTCCTGTCAGAGACTGAGGAGCAAATGTTCTGTGGAAAGCATTGTTAATATGGTTCCAAGAAAGAAGAATGTCTCTTCCAGTACCATATTTCATAGCACCAAACACATTAAAACCCCAACCATAATTGGTTGAAGAATTTGTGTTGTATGAACCACCACTGCTGCTTACAACATTAGCATTTTGATAGCCAAAATTTGTATTAAGATATAAAGCCTTACCACCAAGGACCCAAGCGTTGCTTTCGCATGGCATAGTCACAGGTACTGCACTGCAGACAGGTCCCATTGCTCCTGCAAACACAGCACTAGAGCTGAGTGCAAGAACAGCTACCGCTGTTTTTTTAAGATTTAACATAAGCTTCTCCACTTTTTATTATTAATTTCCGTTTATTCAGCTAAACGCCATGACTTTGTTAAGTTCAGTACGCCATCATCGCTCTAAATTCGAAAACGTACTTAAAACCATTATCAGGCCTCAAACTGCAATTGTCAACAACATCCTATGAAATTTCTCCTAGGACATTCAGAATCACATCCAATACAGATGATACCTCTGTTGGCTCAACAGTATCATAACTGATATCTCTTCCGTCAAGCGTTTTTAATAATTTTTTTATCATTATGTCAGTAGAGTCTGCCGACAATTCGCTAGCTTGAACTAAAAAGTGCTGATTTTTGAGCATCGGAGCGCAGACAATCAGCACTTTTTGGCTCAAGATAGTAGAATTATCGGCAGACCCTCGTTATACTGCCTAAACCCTATACATGAGAACCCATATGATACCAAGCATATCACTCATTCGCCCTGATGATTGGCATGTTCATTTAAGGGATCAGACAATCCTTCAGCATACAGTCACAGCAAGTGCCCAGCATTTTTCCCGTGTGTTAGTCATGCCAAATCTACAACCAGCGCTCACCTCTGTCGCGGCTGTTTTACAGTATCGGGAGCGCATATTAGCGCATCTCCCCCCATCAAGCACCTTTCATCCTTATATGACTTTGTACTTAAACGACACGGTGTCGCAAGAGGAACTGAGCCGCGCAGCACAGTATCCTGATATTTTAGGTGCCAAACTCTACCCTGCGGGGGCCACAACCCATTCCGAAGAAGGTGTCCAGCAAATCAAAGATTTGTATCCTTTATTTGAAGCCATGCAGGCGCATGATTTGGTTTTACAAATTCATGGCGAAGTTACCTATGGTGATATTTTCGAACGTGAAGAGGTCTTTATTGAAACACAATTAAAACCAATCATTGCCAATTTCCCGAAATTACGCATTGTACTGGAGCATATATCCACTCGAGCTGCAGTTGATTTTATTATACAATCACCTGCACAAATTGCTGCGACCGTCACACCCCAACATTTGATGTACCATCGTAACCATCTTCTGGTGGGTGGTATAAAACCACATTATTATTGTTTGCCTATTTTAAAGCATGAGAAAGATCAGCAGGCCATACAGCAAGCTGTCCGCTCCGGCCACCCCAAGTTTTTCGCTGGGACTGACAGCGCTCCGCATGCACGCAACCAAAAAGAAAATGCTTGCGGATGCGCTGGCATATACTCAGCGCCCTACGCATTAGCTTGCTATGCACAAGTTTTTGACGACTTAGACGCGCTACCAAAACTCAATGATTTTTTATCAAAATTTGGTGCCGAATTTTATCATTTACCCCGTCTAACAGACACCATAACAGTGGTCAAACAACCGCAAACGATAGCGGCCAGCTTACCCTTTGGCCAAGATAAAATTGTACCTATTGCAGCTGGAGCAGTGCTAAATTGGAGTGTGCATGCGTAACACAAGTTTCAAAGATAGATTTCGTGGCTTTCTGCCTATTATCGTGGATCTTGAAACAGGCGGGATTGAACCCAAAACATCAGCTTTATTAGAAATTTGTGCAGTCATGCTAGAATTTGATGACGCTGGGCATCTCAAACCAGCAGATTATTTTTTCGAACATATTTTGCCCTTTGAAGGCGCCGTCTTAGATCCAAAATCGCTCGAGTTTAATCAAATTGATCCCTATCAACCCCTGCGCTTTGCATTGGATGAAAAAACCGC
This sequence comes from Legionella genomosp. 1, assembly GCA_945878975.1. GTDB lineage: Bacteria > Pseudomonadota > Gammaproteobacteria > Legionellales > Legionellaceae. The sequence continues at coordinate 74,677 of CAMCUM010000003.1, read as the reverse complement.
CTTAACGCGCTTATTTGTGCCGATACAACGTGCGATCAGAGCACATAATTGTCAACGGGCTGTGTTAGTGGGGCACAATGCTTGGTTCGATTTATTATTTCTCAATGCAGCCATGAAGCGTTGTAAACTCAGCTCACCCTTTCATGCCTTTACTTGCTTCGACACAGCAACCTTGGCTGGCGTGATTTACGGACAAACTGTATTAGCAAAAGCCGCACAAGCAGCCGGTATCTCATTTGACCAAAACGAAGCCCATTCTGCCATTTATGACGCTCAAAAAACTGCCGAGCTGTTCTGTACCATGGTAAATGTGTGGCAAGATAAGACGGGTATGCCATATTAAAATTCCTTCTCCCACAAGTGGGAGAAGGTGCCCGAAGGGCGGATGAGGGTTAGACGCATGGGGATACGTAAATCCCCAGAACCGTTTACAATTCGCCAGCGTGCTGTGCCAAATAAGTTGCCACCCCATCTGTCGATGCTTTCATACCAGCTTTGCCTTTGGTCCATCCAGCAGGGCAAACTTCGCCATGCTCTTCGTGGAATTGGAGCGCATCAATAATACGCAATAACTCATCCACATTACGACCTAAAGGTAAATCATTGACCACCTGAGAGCGTACCACCCCTGCTTTATCAATGATAAACGCTCCACGCAATGCCACGCCAGCGGCTGGGTGCTCTACACCATATGCTTGGCAAATGTTATGTGTGATATCAGCCACCAGAGGGAAATCCACTGCGCCAATCCCACCTTTATCAACAGGCGTATTACGATAAGCATTATGGGTGAAATGCGAATCAATCGATACCGCAACCACTTCCACCCCACGTTGTTTGAATTCATTGATGCGGTGATGCAAGGCAATCAATTCAGAGGGACATACAAAAGTAAAATCCAAAGGATAGAAAAAAATCAGCGCGCACTTACCTTTAATATGCTCATATAAATTAAATTTATCAACAATCTTTCCATCTGCCCCGACCGCCGGCACAGTAAAATCAGGCGCTTTCCGACCAACTAACACACTCATGTTGTTCTCCATTAATAGTAATTTAATTGTAACTGTTCGCTCCATTTCCCAGCCAAAGTCGCTGTCTTGTCCACGGGATCCAGCGCATGAAGCGCGGGACGTCGGCAAAAGGGTGAGTAATTGTACTATGTAGCCTTGTGATCTACTCTGCAGCACCTTTTAACAACGGCTCTAGTTCACCTGCTGCATACATTTCAGCAATGATATCAGAACCCCCAACCAACTCGCCTTTCACATATAACTGAGGAAAAGTCGGCCAATTTGCATATTGAGGCAAAACTTGACGAATATCTGGGTTTGTTAACACATCCACAAAACCAAAACCAACCCCACACGCTTCGATACATTGAACCGCTCTTGCAGAAAATCCGCACATGGGTTGCTTAGGGTTTCCTTTCATATATAAAAGAATACTGTTCTCAGAAATCTGTTGTTTGATCTTGTCTACGGTACTCTGAATATCATCTGTCATATGTCACCTACTATGCCGTGAAAATGAAGAGATTATGACGAAACTTGATACAGATAGCAACTGTAGGTTGGCGTCAAACTAAAGAAAGCATGTCTAAAAAAATAGCCGCCTTTGCGAGCACAGCGAAGCAATGGGCCTTAGCTCAAAAGCCCCCATTGCTTCGCTGCGCTGGCAAAAACAAGTAATTTCCCTGAAACCCAAAGTCCAATCTCATCATCATTACTAGGTTCATTACAAATTTAACGACTATAATCATTGCAGTCGCAGAGTGTTCGTGATATTAATTCCAAGCTATTTTTCTTTCATTACAGGAGTGACCCCATGGTGTTCAAATTACCCGAATTACCTTATGCCAAAGATGCCCTTGCACCACATATCTCACAAGAAACCATAGAATACCACTATGGCAAACATCATAATACTTATGTCACGAATTTAAATAATTTAGTGACCGACACCCCTTTCGCCACCCAATCTTTGGAGCAAATCGTTAAAGAATCCAGTGGTGGGATCTTCAACAATGCAGCCCAAACTTGGAACCATACTTTTTATTGGTACTGCCTCTCTCCAAAAGGTGGCGACGAGCCGAGCGGTCCGATTGCAGATGAGATTCGTACAACGTTCGGATCGTTTGCGGCATTTCAAGAAAAATTTACGCAAACTGCTCTCACAACTTTTGGTTCCGGGTGGGCTTGGTTAGTACGAGATTCTGCTAAAAAACTTCAAATAGTCAGCACCTCCAATGCAGGCTGCCCTCTTACGACCAGTCATACACCACTCCTCACGTGCGACGTATGGGAACATGCTTATTATATCGACTATCGCAACATGCGCCCTGATTACCTCAAAGCATTTTGGTCACTCGTTAATTGGGACTTTGTCGCCAACCATGCAGCAGATTTCAAGGCATAATGATAGAAATCTTTTATTACATTATCATTGGCATAGGCACCGGATTGTTATCCGGGCTTTTGGGTGTCGGGGGCGGTATTATGACCGTCCCGGCGCTCGTCTTAATTTTGCAATATAATCCCTTATTCCATACTGCAAACACCATGCATATTGCTGCTAGCACTTCGCTCGTTACAATGGCCATGACATCAACATCCAGCGCGTATGCCTATCATCGCCGCGAAGCCTTGATTTTACCCATTTTTTGGCGAATGCTGCCTGGGTTATGCGTAGGTCCTGTAAGTGGTGCGCTATTGAGTCACGCGATCAGTAATGAATTACTTATCCAGTTGTTCGCACTCTTTCTGATTGGAATTGCTATCTACTTGTTTTTAGATGCCAAACGTTCTAAGCCAATTCCTCACAAAAAACACCAATTTTCTAACCACTGTTTTTCTACACAAGAAAAATGGATGCTCATCTTAGGGAGTCTTATCGTCGGAAATTTATCCACAATTTTTGGCGTCGGCGGGGGGATTTTGATGGTACCACTGTTTTTACTGCTGCACTGCAGTATGCAAGAAGCGGCGGGTACCGCCACCCTGTGTGGTATCATATCCGCATTGGTGGGTTCCTTGCTTTTATCTTACCTTGCACCCATATCCAAACTTCCCTACACTTTGGGAAATATCTATTGGCCAGCAGCTTTGTTCATCGGGATCGCTTCAATGATTTGCGCCCCTTTTGGCACTCGTCTAGCTTTTTACCTCAAAACTGCGGTCTTGAAGCAACTTTTTTCGGGAGTATTATTAATCGCTGCTTGGGTTTTGTTCAGAGGCAGCATGACTACTTAAATGATAATACTGAAACAATTTCACCACACGTCTGACTTCACTCCATTGCCGCGCGTACATCACAACTATCTCAGCTTGTTCTGGCATCACATCTCCCATTAAATACACCACGCCATCGAAGGTCACCACTTTAAATTGTTTGGGGTTGATACTGGCATCCGTCAACATTTGTGAGCGAATTTTTGTGGTAATCCAAGTATCCGTAAAAACATCGCCCCGCTCTCTCGTCACAACCAATTCATTATAAAGATGACGTTTATTATGGAGAGCTCGCATACGCTCACTGACTTTACGCCGCACTGCTTGGCTCGGTACATGTCCTACCAATAATATATCATGATTAAAGATAGTATATTCAACAGAGCAGGTGTCACATTTTATACTTGGCTCGTCAAACAAAACTTGTTTGACGTTCGCTGTCAATTGAAAATCGTCCAATTTTCGATACCATTGATGCCTATCATACACGATACTTGCACCTGTCATAATATTTGAAAAGCAGGCACTTAAACTCATGCAGATCAGACTTAAGCCAACAATTCGGCCCCATAACTTCATCTCAGACCTCTCTTACTCACATCCAAATAACGCTCGTTCAATCACATCACAAAAACAATGTAAAATAAATAAATGCATTTCTCGAATCCATGCAGTAGATTCACCCTGCACTCGCAATTCTATATCATTTGGGCTCAATTGATTCGTGACGCCACCACCATCACGCCCAGTTAATGCTATCACATGCATCTGCTTATCATGCGCTGCGCGCACCACACGCGCCATAGACTTTGGTTTCCCAGTGGTCGTCAGTACTAGAATCACATCGCCTGCTTGGCCCAATGCTTGAATTTGTTGCGAAAATATTTGTTCAAATTGCCCGCTATCCGCAATATTAGCCCCTATTACGCCGTGTCCAGCCAAATTAATCACGGGTAAGCTTGGTCGCTCTACTTCAAAACAGTGCAACATAGCCGTAGAAAAATGTAAACAATTTGCTGCAGAGCCACCATGGCCACAAATAAAGATTTTACCATCAGCCAGAAGACAATCCACCAAACTCTGCGCCGCCAAGGCAATCACATCTGATAAGGTATCCACCGAAGCAATTTTTTTTTCGATATCCTGCGCAAATAACGTCCGGACACGTTCGTTCAGCTCCAGCATAACCCTCGATCCTTAAAATGCATTTTGAACCCAATGAATGACGGGCGGCTGACCTTGCAGGGCCACCACATCAAATCGACAGGGATACTTCTCTAATAAAGCGTGACACTGTAAATAATAAGTTGCCGCTTTCATAATTTTACGCTGCTTCGTCGTCGTGACACTTTCTAAAGCATCACCGAACGTTGCACTACTACGCGCACGAACTTCAACAAATACTATATGAGAACCATCTTGCATGATCAAGTCAATCTCACCCATACGTGATCGGTAATTACTAACTTTCCAGATCAAACCTTGACGCAACAAATAATCACGCGCACAATTTTCCGCAACAAATCCTTTTTGTAGCGACATGCTTAAGATACCGGCGTTAATATTTTAGTGATGATCTGATCCAAACTCGTCAGATCAGTGTAATGAATAACCAATGTCCCACGGCCAGCAGCACCCAATTTCAATTGCACTTCCGTGCTTAACTGTTGGGAAAGATTATTTAACTGTGACTGCAATGTCTTCGGATACGTTGCAGTTGGTTTGGTAGTATCAGTTTTTTTCATTTTGACAGTATTAACCAAACGCTCTGTTTCACGCACAGACAAAGCCTTGGCAACCGCTATATCTGCAACACGCTTCTGCTCTTCAGCAGGTAAAGTCAACAAACTCCGAGCATGTCCCATATCTAAAACACCCTGCTCCAAAAACATTTGAACTTCCGTTGGCAAGTTCAGTAAACGCAGGTGATTGGTGACCGCGGCGCGTGATTTAGACAAAATATCGGCTATTTGTTGATGTGACATACTGAACTCTACCAACAAGCGCTGCATCGATCGTGCTTGGTCTAGCACAGACAAATCTTCCCGTTGTAAATTCTCGACCAAAGCCAATGCAATGGCTGTTTCATCATTGACCTGACGAATCAAGACAGGCACTTGTGACAAGCCCACCTGCTGACAAGCACGCCATCGCCTTTCTCCCGCAATGATCTCATAACGACCTGGTTGTAACTCGCGCACTACCAATGGTTGGAGCAACCCCTGTTTACGAATAGAATCCGCTAATTCAGCAATGGTCTCATCAGAAAAGAAGCGTCGCGGTTGATATCGACCAGGAATCAAGCTTGTAATAGGGCGATATTCAATCTGCACTTGCTCCATCACACGGGTATCTGGTGTGACTGGTATCGCAGATTGGCTCAATAACGCTGATAAATTGCGGCCCAAACTCTTATGTTGCTGACTCATACAAGCACCTCTTGACGCTTAATCATTTCTACTGCCAAAACCATATAAGCTGCGGCACCAACAGAGTTTTTCGCATATTGTAATGCGGTGAGCCCGTGACTAGGGGCTTCAGCCAGACGGACATTCCTCGGTATCACAGTTTGATACACCTTATCATCAAAATGTGCTAAAAGTTGTCTTGATACTTCCGTACACAAACGACTGCGAGCATCATACATCGTCCGCAATATCCCCTCAAGTTTTAACCGTGGATTCAAAGCATTACGCACTTGTTCAATGGTACCTAATAAAGCCACCAATCCTTCCATAGCCAAATATTCACATTGCATAGGAATCAAGACCGAGTCGGCAGCCATTAATGCATTCAGCGTCAAAGTATTCAATGCAGGAGGACAATCAATCACAATATAATCATACTGTTCGGAAACGCTTCGTAATGCTTGCGCCAAAAACCCTTCTCGATTCACCTTCGACATCAAAGCCACTTCGGCCACTGTCAAATCACCATTGGCGGGGATCAAATCGAAGCCATTCGCCACTGTCAAGCACGCTTGTTCGACGGTACAATCATGTAACAACACATCATTTATCGACCAAACCAAATTATGTTTATCCACACCACAACCAACCGTTGCAGAACCTTGTGGATCAAGGTCAATCAACAAAACTTTATGTTCGCTGGCATGGAGAGATGCTGCCAAATTGATAGTCGTGGTCGTTTTGCCCACGCCCCCCTTTTGATTTGCAATGGCGATGATTTTTGCCATATAAGATCCTTAGTTTTCGCAATGCTTTCATTTTTCTTAAAAATCAAACATCGCGTTAGTTATCAATTATCACACAATATCGCTGACTTGCGCTCCCAGGAACCTGATAAGGTTCCAAACGATACACATGCTGTACGCCAGTCAATTCTAAATCCACATTAAGTCCTTTCATGGCCACCCATTGTCCTGATTGCCTTAACACATGACGCGTCACATCTAACATTGTTTTTAAGTCAGAAAACGCACGGCTCACGACCGTATCAAATAATAATTCGGGTTGATACTGCTCCACTCTGTTTTGCACAATGGTAATATTAGATAAATTCAGCACACGCTGTGCTTCCTGGAGAAAACGCGTTTTCTTCCCATTACTATCCAATAAGACAAATTGTTTGTCCGGACAACACAAAGCCAATGGAATACCCGGAAACCCTGCCCCAGTCCCCACATCCAAGATATGCGCGCCTGTTATCCAAGGCAAAATCGCCAAGCTATCCAAAATATGGCGACCGACCATATCTTCCACTGCCTGTACCGCAGTCAAATTGTAAGTACGATTCCATTTGTCTAATAATGTCAAATAGGTAGCGTAAGAACACGCCAATGCATCCCAATCCCCTGGCACAGCCAAAGCCGCTAAACCCTCTTTTAATGCCTTTTCAATATCCGATTCCGCAGTCTGCCGCCGCGCTTGAGCCAACGTCGTTTTCTTAATATGTGCCAACAATAGTGATAACGCTGCTGGTGTCACGCCAGAAATACGTCCTGCTTGGGCAAGCGTTCGTGGTTGCACTTGCGTTAACTTCTGAACAATCTCCGTCGATAACCCAGAAACCTCGTGATAATCTATCCCTTGCGGCAATTGCGTCGCTTCGTGTTTTTGCATTCGGATAATATCCATACGTTGCCGCTCAATATAACCATCATATTTGGTTTGAATTTCCACTTGTTGCGCAATATTTTCAGCCACCAGAGGCAAATTCAAATCTGGAATTTTTTGCAAATCATGGTAATGCAATTCAGGCCGTTTTAATATCTCATACGCCCGACAATCATGCTGCATGGGCGTCTCTAGGACATCTTGCAATGCTGCATTGTGCCCAACACGCACCCAGGTATCTTGTAATTGTTGTGACAAACGCTCAATATTTTCACGTTTTTCACAAAAGGCTTGCCACCGAGCTTCCCCGACCAAACCTAATTGACGACCTATCTCAGTCAAACGCAAATCTGCATTATCTTCTCGTAACAGCAAGCGATACTCAGCACGTGACGTAAACATACGATAAGGTTCTAATGTACCGCGCGTAATCAAATCATCAATCAGCACGCCAGTATACCCTTCGTCACGCCGTGGGCTCCATAATGGTTGCTCTCTTACCCAGAGCACTGCATTCAACCCCGCAATCAAGCCCTGCGCAGCAGCCTCTTCATAACCGGTTGTCCCATTGATTTGGCCAGCAAAAAATAAATTCGCAAATGCTTTGGTTTGTAAATAAGCTGTTAATCCGCGTGGATCAAAATAATCATATTCAATGGCATAACCAGGACGCGTGATATGCGCTTGCTCAAACCCACGTAACGTGCGCACAAACTGCACTTGGACTTCGAATGGCAAGCTGGTTGAAATACCATTTGGATAAATTTCATGCGTGGTCAACCCTTCCGGTTCCACAAAAATTTGATGCGCTGTCTTCTCGGCAAAGCGCACCACTTTATCTTCAATAGAAGGGCAATACCGGGGTCCAACACCTTCAATCACTCCGGCGTACATGGGAGATTGATGTAAATTATTACGAATAATATCATGTGTCTGAGCAGTAGTATGCGTAATAAAACAAGAAATTTGTTGCGGATGTTGCTGAGCCGACCCCATGTAAGAAAACACCGGAACGGGGGTATCACCAGGCTGCTCTGTCATTTGGCTATAATCCAAACTGCGCCCATCAATCCGCGGCGGCGTTCCTGTTTTTAATCGACCTACAGGCAAATCCAATTCTCGCAACCGCTGTGCCAAGGCAATAGCAGGCGGATCACCCGCTCGGCCACCAGGATATTGGTTCATCCCAACATGAATTTTACCGCCAAGAAACGTCCCCACAGTCAGAACCACCGCGCGCGCGCGCAGGGTCAATCCCATCTGCGTCACAACCCCGACCACTCGATCTCCCTCAATCAGCACATCGTCTACTGCTTGCTGAAACAAGGTCAGGTTGGGTTGGGTTTGTAAGATATGCCGCACTGCCTGACGATACAAGACACGATCAGCCTGCGCACGAGTGGCCCGCACCGCTGGTCCCTTCGAAGCATTTAAAATCCGAAACTGAATCCCCGCCAAATCAGCAGCATGCGCCATCGCACCATCTAAAGCATCAATTTCCTTGACCAAATGACCTTTGCCAATCCCACCAATAGCAGGATTACACGACATTTGCCCCAGCAAATCCATGTTATGTGTCAATAATAATGTGGTAGCCCCCATACGTGCAGAGGCCAAAGCTGCCTCAGTACCAGCATGCCCACCCCCCACAACAATGACGTCATAATGTGTTGATAAATTCATAAGATTAAATGCTCAAATTTTGAGTGATATTATACATGAATTGTGTGAGTTTACCTACGGATTATCAAAATCAAATGTACGTTGGGCCTCTTGGCCCAACAACCGCGCAAAGCGCTACATCTTAGCTTAACAAGGTATCAAATTCCTATCTCGCACAGACCTATCAGATTCACCAGCACCAGTAGGTGGGCGATAAAAAAAACTATCCCCAATATAATGGCTATAAGCTCGGGGCCCATTCACAAACTTTTTATATTCCTCTAGTTTGAAAATAGGCGCGGGCAGTTCTTCACAAGGCTTATAAGCTTTGGCCCATCGGTCCAAAACATACGCTAACGCAGCTGAAGCAGCCAAAACAAACACATAACTGGGCACCATCAACAATGTCGCAGGTGCATAGATCATCGTCAAACCAATACAAACAGGAATCAACGCGCGCATCAAACTAGTACGTGCTAATTCAAAATACTGATACTGAATAGAAGCAGATTGATAGTTGATTTGCGCACCGATTGTCGCGATTGACAAATACGTATTTTCCATTTTTTCGGCGATCAAAAGATGGGGTTCTTGCGAATTTTCCCTCTTCAACGTCAAAAATGTATCGATAGCATTCATTTCCGCTGTCAACAATACCGCCCTGTCTTCTTTCGCTTGTTGAATTTGCAAAAGCGCGCAAGCACTACGATATACAATAGTGGATGCCATACACAAAATAGTACCTGTTTGTGAAAAAAGAGTCATCCATGCGATAGGCAGAACGGGGCTCAACAGAAATCCAACACACATCGCAAACACGAACAACAACACTCTGGTATAAACCCGATCAAAAGCCAAAAATTGATCTTGCTTGCGCCAGCGCTCAGCATGGTCTTGCTGTGCTTGGCGAATATCCGTCAAATCGGCCAACATATCCATCAACTCAATTTCAGACTGAGACAATTTGGTTGTAGATAAGCTTTTTTTAAAAAGACAAGTATGCAAAACCCTGACCTTCGCTTCATCTGAGAATGAATCAAAATCAGCATGCACTGCAAGCAATGGCTTTTTCACACCATTATGAATCTTCGCAACGATGTTTTGCGTCAAGTTCGTCAATTTTTCAATATATTGGGCCTGATTATCTTGGAATGTTTTCAATTTTTCAGCAGAACCCAAATTGGTCAGATAAATATCCATACCCAATAGAATACAGGTACCAAAATCATTCAGCCAACCAAGAAATCCAGGACCAACCAACAAAACAAAACCAGCCCAATTGATGGGACCCCAAACGTAGTCGTTTAAAATACGGTATTTATACACATCCCAATAAGCTTTTATATACAAACCTCGATACATTGCTTGCTGTTCGGGAGTTAATCCGTGCATTGCCTGTAACCATTTAGGCGTATGAAAGTATTTGTGCATGAATTTCACAAAAAACAAAGTACCACGGAACAAATAGAGTGACCAAGAGATTTGACCAGGAACATAGGTCGTATCAGCCAAACGCTGTCTAGCCGCTTCTTGCTGCTCAAAACCAAGCACCAAATCCAATGTTGGACGACCCCACACCCAAAAAAGACGTGTATTATTACGATCATCGATATATTGGATAAAATCATTGAAAGTCCTTTCATACCATTGGCCATTGGCCACATCGGACAGAACAGGCTTTTTTTCCAATAATGTCTCTACGACACTCAGATCAGAACCATTTTTGCTTAGTAAATCACGACAAGTTTCTAGATTTTTTAAATGAGTCGCATATTCAGAATGAGGGTCAAGAATCAGTCCTACTTCTTGTTCAACAGCTTGTAAATGGGCATATGACTGCAAAGCAGCCCATAAGAGGTCTTTTTCTATCTTTTTAGCCTGATACTTGATTCGGGTAATGACATCGCCTCGATATTTGGCCAAAACAACCTCTACATTATGCAAGATTTCAGCACGATAAAAATCTGCATCAGCGAGGGCAGTATTGTCAAAACGATAAGATAATGCAGCAGATCCAACAGGATTTTGCACAGATAAAGCAAGAAATTGTTGATCCAAGTCAGCACGCGTCACATGTCCGGGCGTCAAGGCGGTTAGCACTTGATATTGTTCGCTTTTTGCTATCATTTCAAACACCTCGGCATTATCGATTCCGCCCATGCTGCGACGCAGCATAAACAACCTGAAATCACCAATAAAAATACTATATGTTCTATTTTACTACAACTATAGGGGTGTTGTAAATGAAAATATCTCGAAATTCTATGAACCGTAGCCTGTACGCATGGTAGCCTGGGTGCAGCGCAGCGTAACCCGGGATTGAAAAAACCCCCAACCATATCTTAAAAAACACCACCGTGCCACGGAATTGGAAAACTTGCCCCTTACAACCCTCAAAACACGGATTTATCCTGCGTTTGCGTACCATCTAACCTATGCGCAACACCCTGCCGAAACTGGCCAAATACCAAAATTCGAGATAATTTATGGCCTTTTGTCAAGTAAATAATACCAGATTGATCATTAATCCCAACCGCCGGAAATAACAATAATTGGTTCAATTGTGTTGCCAAAGCAAAACTATCCATACCCAAAGCATATAAACGATTATAACTATTTAATTGTTCTGCCCAGTGATGTTCCTGCCCCAATTGATGAGTAAATACCCAAGGCATATCACAGAAAATAACCCCATTCAAATCTCGATCTTTGGAAGTGTTTTCTATACCAGAATAAACAGAAGATGTCGCGTAAACGGGCACATCTCCGGCAAAATAATAGCGTAACAACGGCATAATTTGGCGTGCTTTAGACGGGTATGCAATCAAAATCAACACATCAAAATCATGCCGCCGTTTATAAGCGTTGTCTTCGCTGGAAACACGCGTAGTAGGCCGGGTACGCGCAGCACTTTCTGAAGCATGCAATAACTGCCGCACACCCGCACTCAAATCTGTTTCCGGGGTATATTGCCATGTTTCAACTACTTGTCCTCTATAAGCCGCCCACTGCCGAGTAAAAGCCTGCGCCACATCAGTGCCCCATGCGCCTGCAGGCGCAATCACCAACGCTTTTGAATAACCTGATTTGTGTGCCCGGTCCGCTACCTGATAGGCTTCTTGAGTAGGAGACAATCCAAACTGAAATGCTTTAGAATCGGAAATTTTCGGGGTTTCATTTAACAAAATAGTCGGCACAGGATGCGACATACTAGCCACGTCGGCCACATCTGCTTTCGTCAATGGCCCTACAATATAATCAGCGCCATCTGCTACGGCTTGTTGATAAGCCTTGCTCACATCGACTTGATCCGTATTATAAACACGCACAGACAATTGTGAGCGGCCACTGGCTTCATACGCAGCCTTAAAACCATCTCGTACCGCCATCCCTGGACCACTGACTGGGCCAGTTAAGGGTAAGAGAAGTGCCATATGTTTTGGCTGGGCAAACAAATGTTCTGCCAAACTATCCAAGGGTGTTGGCAATAATGCTTGTGCGGGATGATTAGGATATTGCATTTGCCAATGGCGCAGATCTGCGATCATGGACTGCGGATGATCATAGGTTTTGCGGGAAATTTCCGCCAACACAACCCAACCTCGCAGCACAGAATTCATCTTCGTTTCAGCGAGCAACGTATCCATTTCAGCTTGCGATAATTTGGTCAAGCACAGCCATAAAGCGCTTCGATTATTGGATTTGGTCGTAGCATCTGGCAACAAAACATCTAATTTCATGCGTTCCACTGCAGCTTCTACCAAATAACCCCGCGCTTGATATGCATACGCCAACATATCATGATATTGTGCTTGATAAAAAGCCGATAATCTCGCTGGGCTGTGCACAGCAGCTAATGTCGTAATCGCTTGTTGCGGTTGATTGTGAATCAAATCAATCTTTGCCAATAATACATTTTTTTCATCGGCCAATTCCCCTGTCATCGTACCCGCTTCTTGGAGAATGATCAGACCGTCACGCCATTGTCCATCATAAATAGCACGGCCAGCAGCCATTAATAACAAGGCCCTTCGTTCCTCACCAGTCTGATTTTTGGCCATAGCAAGATACGCTGACACAGGCATGGTATAGGGGGTTGCTAATTTTTGTCGACTTAAATGACTATCTGGTGTCACTAGAGTACAATAAGTCAAAAAAAGCATGCACCCAAGCGAAACCCAAACCTTTAGTTTGCGCCTATGTAAGAAATGAACAATCATAGCGGCCTTTTGGGATCGTGACAGAACGCAGAAGGATAAACTATGATCCAAAGTTCGGCAAGTGGAACACTCTATATCGTTGCCACACCCATTGGCAATCTTCAAGACATCAGCTTACGCGCCATTGAAACGCTAAGAACCGTAGATACGATTCTGTGTGAAGACACACGCCATTCCATTCATCTGCTCACGCATCTCGGTATTAAAAAACCTTTGATAGCCCTACATGCTCACAATGAACATGAAAAATCCACTGCTATTCTGCAAGCATTATCCGCTGGGAAATCCTTTGCGCTCATCTCAGATGCGGGCACGCCATTGATCTCTGATCCTGGTTACCCATTGGTACACGCAGCTCGCCAAGCACATATTCCAGTGGTCCCTATTCCAGGCCCCTGTGCTTTTATTACCGCATTATCGGCTGCCGGGATCCCATGTGATGCCGTCAGTTTTTTTGGTTTTGTACCAGCCAAACCCAAAGCCAGACAAGAAAAACTTGCTTCTATAATAGACATAAATCATACTCTGGTGTTTTACGAATCTACCCACAGAATTCAAGCCTGTCTTGATGATTGTCGCACGATTTTCGGAGAAAATTGCGAGCTAGTGCTCGCCAAAGAATTAACTAAAACATATGAGCACTTCATTCAAGGCCCTATCTCGACTATTCAAGCCTGGCTGCAAGCAGACTTGGCGCGTTGTAAAGGAGAGTTTGTTATCATTGTGCCGCCAAGAGTGACGAGCCCAACCAAAAACCAAGGTGAACAAATTTTAAAAATACTTTTAAAGGAATTACCCTTAAAACAGGCGGTAAACTTAGCTGCAGAAATCAGTAACAGCGCCAAGAATGAGCTTTATCAATTGGCACTCACCTGGCAAAAACAGCTCGGAGACTGAATCATGCCCATTTTATTTGATCTCATACAGCAAGATAAGACCACAGATCACCCCGAACGCAATCAGAGATCGCCCGCTCACAGTACTATCTCGCATTCACGCCGACATCATTGGTGTGGCATGCTCCTATCCCTATTCCTCACCGCACCCAGTTTTGCAGATTCTGAGCTAGGCCATTTGAGCGTGCGCGATCCACAATATGGTATACGAGATATTATCTATACCGCTCAAGATGGGTATGCGGTAACGGAGGGAGATATTATGTTAACCGCACTGCCAAAATCATCAAAACATAGCAGTGGTAGCCGCAGACCACCACCTCAGGCCATGATTCTACTCAAATTAGGCGGATTCCGCTGGCCAGACGCTATCGTACCTTTCCAATTTTCACCCAATTTACCACCCAAAAATCAGTTGGCCATTCTAGATGCCATGCAAAATTGGGAAAAAGTCACCAAAGTACGTTTTGTAGAATTATCGCAAAGCAATGCCGAAAAATACTCTGATTATTTGCTGTTTACCCCTACGGACAATCTGAAATGCTCTTCCTATGTGGGACGCCAAGGCGGTCCGCAAATCATTATCCTCGGACCGAATTGCGCTACGATGAATGTAGCACATGAACTAGGTCATGCTTTAGGCCTATGGCATGAGCAATCACGCAAAGATCGGGATCAATATATTAGGATTCTCTGGGAAAATATTGACGAAGATTATCGTTACAATTTCAATCAGCATATCAACGACGGGGAAGATTTCGGCAATTACGATTACCAATCCATCATGCACTACACAGCCTACGCATTTTCCAAAAACGGCCAACCAACCATCATACCCATAGAAGAGGGCGTCATGATCGGCCAACGCAAACAGCTCAGCGCAAAAGACATCGCCGCCGTAAACGCGATGTATCCATAAAACAAAAGAAATCCGAGCAAAGAAACAACCAACCTACTGAAAGGTAGAAAGGTAGGTTGGGCCGTTCGGCCCAACACCTTCGAATAACGTAGCGCACACATGATCAAAATTTACGAATATGCTAGACCGCTACTATCAACAACCACCTCATCCAAAGGAGGCACGACCTGCGCACCACCGACAGCTCTATTACCAAACTCCCATTTCTCAGGAAGATATTGGATCATAAACGCACCAGCCGCTGCCAATAGGGCGACTTGCCAACTGAACGCCATGAGTCCCATCACCAGGACAGGCGAGCAAAAGGCTTGCGTGAAGTTCTTAAAGAATTTCCCACGGATTGCGTCACGCTCATTCTGAAGTTTCAATACGCCAAATTCCGCGCGCATCCATCCGCCAAACTCATCTGCACTCCCATACATAGCAAAACCCACGACACAGATAAACAAACACACGGTTGAAACAACTGCAGAAATAGCTGCTAAAAACAAGAGATAAGACGTGATAATCGATAAACACGCCACAATAGAGAAAACATATTTACAGCGAATTTCCCATTGCATATCCTTCAACATAGTCAGCTGTAAATCAGTAATTTCTTTATCATGAGAATCACGAGACTCCCCTTTCCAGTCGATCAATTCCTTTTGCTTCGACAACAAATCACGTTCTTTTCGGTACCAATGGATTACCAACCAGCTGCAATCATATACCAGAGTCACGGCCAATAGAGCATTCGACACAGGATCAGAGAGTAGGCCAAAATTGGTAAGCCCATTCACCCACCACCAAGCGCCATCATTCATAATATCAACCATGCAAGTACTAAACTCTCTGGCCACACGATCCCAAGCATTAATGTCTTTTTCGCCGGGCCGTTGAGATCGTCCATGCTTGAGGATCATGGAAAAACGTGCGGCCAAACGCATCAGAAACAATGCCACACTTAAAATATTTAAAACATCTCTCGGCATATCCAACGCAGCGCGCTGCAAAGGGTAACCAAATAATTGGTCTTGTCCATCAATCCATTGCCGCTGCGAGGCAACAGTCCAAAATGATTTGAACGCCAAACGTGAAAAAACGCTCAATAATCGATAAAGATTGATATAAGACAATAACGTGATAATTTTAGAAACATGAAAAGGAGTCGACCGATAATCCCGCATATCTTTATAAAATCTATCTACCGATTTTTCCCACTCAGAGAGTGAAGCAGGCACAGCATGAACAGGCGCGCGCACCAAGTTTCTACGCTCCGCAAATTCAGCAATTTTATCTGCATATTTTTTCGCTTCAGCAGTATTATCCGCAATCTCTGCATCGCGCAGTAAAAAACGCGCGCCATGTTCAATATACTGATCAATTTGATTCCTAAGATGCACTGAAATGTTGTCAACCTTCGCTAACATATTCAGCAGCTGATATTCCAATTCAGCAGAACCACGATTATAAAAAGATAAGCGATAAAACACGCTCTCATCTTTTTCATGGAAAATCTGTTGAGATTCCATGCGTGAAAGGTGAAATGAACTAGCTGACGAAGTGGCGTCTACCACTGCTCGTTTATAATCAAAAAAACTCAGGTCATGCGCCATGATAAAATCTCAACAGAACGCCAGCATGAACCAGCAGAAACACTAAGGCTTGTTTTACCCGCGGACAAGCCGCGGGACGTAGGCACCTGAGTTGCCAACAGACCCTAATCCTCGCTACTTTCCTATACAGAAATTAGAAAAAATCACCCCTAGCAAATCATCTGCCGAAAATTCACCGGTGATTTCGCCTAATGCTGCATGCGCCAAGCGTAAATCTTCCGCTAAGAGCTCTCCTGCCCTTTGCGAAATTAATAATATTGCACCTTGGTGTAACCAGTGCATCGCCTTATCGAGGGCTTCCAGATGCCGCCTTCTAGCTAGAAATTGTCCTTCCTGAGGTTGATACCCAACCACTGCCTTGATTTCATCTTTCAGCAGGGTCAAGCCTTCCTGATTTTTAAGAGATAGATACAATGTCCTACCTTCTTTACTAGCTGGCTTCCCGATTTTATCGATCTTATTATACACTAAAAGTATAGGAATTTGATCAGGCACTACTAACTTTATTTCTAAAATGAGCTCATCGTACTGTTCTTCGACACTACAATCCATCAAAATTAGCACACAATCTGCGCGACTTAGCTCAGACCAGGCTCTTTTGATTCCTTCTTGCTCAACCACATCAGTACTAATTCTTAAGCCTGCGGTATCCAATACATGGATAGGAATGTCGTCTAACAGGATATGTTCACGCATCACATCCCGGGTCGTACCCGGTACGTCCGTTACAATTGCGACATCGCGCTGAGCCAAACTGTTCAATAAAGTAGACTTCCCAGCATTCGGACGACCCGCAATCACGAGTGTCAGACCCTCTCGCAGCAAAGCGCCTTGCGCGGCTTGCTTACGGATGTTCGCCAAATCTTGCTGAACTTTAGATAATTTGGCAGCGATCTTGCCATCACTTAAAAAATCCAATTCTTCTTCTGGAAAATCCAGTGCCGCCTCAACATACAAACGTAGATCAATGATTTGTGCATTCAAAGCACTAACATGGTGCGACAGGGCGCCTTGCAAAGTTCTGACTGCCATGCGTGCTGCTGTCTCAGATTGCGCGTGAATCAAATCGGCGACTGCTTCGGCTTGAGCCAAATCCATCTTATCATTTAAAAAGGCGCGTAAAGAAAATTCACCAGGTTGCGCGAGTTGCGCACCACACCGCAGGGTTTCTTTCACTAAAAGATCGAGGACAACCGGTGCACCATGTCCATGAAATTCCACCACATCTTCTCCTGTAAAGGAATGCGGTGCTTTAAAGTAAAGAACAATGCCCTGATCAAGCGCGTCGCCATCTAAAGTATAAAAAGTACAAACTTGGGCAACACGGGGGGTAAGATTTTGTCGATGAATCAAACGTAATGCGATAGTCTCTGCTGCGGGACCTGACACACGAACAATACCCACCCCACCACGTCCTGGTGGGGTAGCTATGGCAACAATAGTCGTTTCAGACGTCACTTCGCCGCTTTCTTGGGCTTAGATGGCTTCGGATCGCCACCAAATTTGTGTGTGATATACCATTGTTGCAAAATAGACAAGGTATTGTTCACAATCCAATACAATACCAGTCCAGCTGGGAAGTTTAAAAACAGGACGGTAAATACGACAGGTAAAAACATCATAACCTTCGCTTGCATAGGATCCGGTGGCGCAGGGTTTAGTTTTTGTTGGATCAGCATTGTGATCCCCATAATAATGGGTAAAACATGATAAGGATCAGACGCCGATAAATCAGCAATCCACAACACAAAGGGTGCATGACGCAATTCAACACTTTCGATCAAGACCCAATACAACGCAATGAATACCGGGATTTGCACCAAAATCGGCAAACAACCACCGAGCGGGTTCACTTTTTCCTGCCGGTATAATTCCATGGTAGCCTGACTCATTTTAGCCTTGTCATCGCCAAACCGCTCACGCAATGAGGCAATCTTAGGTTGTAAGCGCCGCATTCTCGCCATGGATTTGAAGCTAGCCGCCTGTAAGCGATAAAAGACCAATTTTATCGATAACGTCACCAAAACAATCGACCAACCCCAATTACCAACAAACATGTGGATATATTTCATCAAAGAAAACAGTAATTGTGAAATAAACCACAACCACCCATAATCCACAGTCAAATCCAAACCAGGGGCAATTGCTTTCAAAGTATCCGTAATTTCCGGACCTAAATACAGCTGAGTCGTAACAACTTGCGGCTCATTCGGTTCGACAACGATCTGACCACTCACCTGTCCAATGACAAAATCTTGGTCAACAACGCGCGTATAAAAACGTTGCGTACTGCCTGCCAAAGGCACCCAGGCGCTTAAGAAATAATGTTGCTGCATAGCGATCCAGCCACCGACGCTTTCCACCTCTAAATTATGCTTGCTCATATCTTTAAAGCTTAATTTTCGGTAGCGTGATTGGCCAGGCACAGAATAAGATGCGCCTGTAAACGACCCCATATGAAACATACTACTCTTATCTTCTTGCGGAGATGTGCGCAAAAATTGCGTATTCAAATAACCTTTCCAAGGCTGTGCACCTTGATTGTTGAAATGATAAGCCATCTCTACTAAATAAGAACCTCGTTTCAATGTAAATTGCTTAATCACATGCAAACCATTAGCGGTTTCACCGGTCAAACTAACGGTCACTTGATTTTGATCTGGCGTCAATTCATAGTTCACCGCTGTGGCTTGGAACGGGATATTCATTTTGACAGGATGATGATCTTTGACTGTTACCAAATTACTCTCTGCCACGTAGCGCATATAAGGCGTATCTTGCAACAAGGTGAAAGGCTTACTTTGTGTATTGGAAGAATCAGGGTAAGCGAGTAATTGTGCATTCACGATATCACCATGTTTCAAATCGATGGACAAATTCAAAACATCTGTTTTAACATAGACGCGCTGCGTCAACGCTTCAGTAGACGGTGTCTGTTCACTTTCTGGACTCAAAGCAGACTCTTCATTACCACCCACTGTTGGCATCAAGCGGTCTTCGCTCGCTACTGCTGGTGCAGCAATCATCTGCTGAGCAGGCACCGGTTGCGGAGGAGGATAGTCAGCCATCCAATTCGTCCACAAAGAATAACCAACAAGTGCTAATGCACCGTATAGTATGCCACGTCGAAAATCAATATCCATTAGCGTTTCTCTTTATTAGGTAAAACAGGATCATAACCACCAAGCGACCAAGGGTGACAACGCAAAATGCGGCCCAGTGATTTCCAAAAACCTTTGACCACACCAAATTGCGCAATAGCGGTCACGGCATACTCAGAGCAAGAAGGGTAAAACCGACAACACATCGGAAGGATTGGTCTGATAAATAGTTGATAGCATCGAATCAACTTATAGCTCAGTTTTTGTAACCAACTCGAGCATCTCTCTACAATTTGGACCATATCCGCTGCAATCCATCAATCAAAATAGCATTATCTACTTTGGCCACACCTGGTTTGGCGAGGACCACAACATCTACCGCGGGCAAAAGTTGTGCCACCTCAACTCGAAACGTTTCCCGCACCAAGCGTTTGAGGCGGGAACGGTCATGTGCTTTGGCGATATTTTTTTTCGACAAAGCGAGACCAAGCCGCGCATGTCCAAGCGTATTCTCACGATACAAAAAAATAAAGTGAGGATTAGCTAATTTTTTTGCGTTACGAAACACTTCATCATAGTCGGCTTTTTGAATCAAACGCCGCTCTACAGAAAACGTGTTCACTAGGCAGTTAATCGTTTACGGCCTTTCGCTCTACGGCGCTTAATCACCAAACGACCACTACGCGTCGCCATCCGCGCACGAAACCCATGGTCTCTTTTACGCTTTAAATTACTAGGTTGAAAAGTACGTTTCATAATAAACCACTCACTAAGCTTTTTCTCAGCTGGCAATGATAGAAAATTTTGCAGCAACTGTCAATTAATAGCTGAAATTAAGTGCGCTACAATGATTTTCCTTCTCCTTCCGGAGGAAGGTGTCGCGCAGCAACGGATGGGGGGTGGCAAGAACAAAGATAGTCAAAACGCAACCTATCATTCTCAGCATCTTTTGTACAAAGCCCGAAACCCCAGCTACCCTATGGGATCCGCGCATAGTTTTAGAAGAAAACTGAGCCGCGACCCTCAGGAAGCGGATATCTTAGCACGGAATCCGGAATCGTTGTTTGATAGCGTTCAGTTATTAAACGACTATGGAAACTTATGCGTACAACGATTTTGTACAATAAGTATTACGAGAAATTTTCTAACTTCAAAGTGATCGTCATACATTTTTTTGAAAACATGGCGTAACACAGTGATAAATTAAGGATCGTGCTTGAAATAACCGAAAACTCATTAGTGACAAGTATATTCAACATATTTTAAACCTGGCATATTACTTCAGTTTATTATAGGCTAGTCATATGACTAGTTATATTTAGGTAGGGTGAATAATGAATATTTGGCCTGTACAAGATGCAAAAGCTCATTTTAGTGAACTATTAAATACATGCATCAAAGATGGCCCACAAATGGTGACGCGTCGCGGAGAGGAGGCTGCTGTTCTTGTTTCTGTTTCGGAATGGCGACAACTAAATCATTCTGCCCGCCCATCCTTGAAATCGTTATTACTTTCGGAGGTTGGTCGTTCAGAGTTTGATTTACCTGAACGTGGTTTGGCTAAACGGCGCACCCCACCTAATCTATATGAAGAGTCGAGCGACTAATGTATTTGTTAGATACCAATATTGTTTCTGAACTTCGTAAACCCCGTCGACATGCCGGGGTGGTTTCTTGGCTGAATACCGTATCCGATACAGATCTTTACCTATCAGCGGTTACCTTGGGTGAAATACAAGCCGGTATAGAAATCACACGAGAGCAAGACAACGTTAAGGCTGTCATTATAGAAACTTGGGCGGCTCAAGTTTCGCAAACGTATAATGTGTTATCTATGGATGCTAACACGTTTCGCGTCTGGGCTAAATTAATGCATAAAGAATCAAATACCGTTTATGAGGATGCCATGATCGCCGCCACGGCCATTGTGCATAATCTCACAGTTGCGACCCGAAACCTTCGAGATTTTAAACGGTTTGAAGTTCAGACTTTTAATCCTTTTGATTGATAAAACCTAAAACTGATTATCGACAGGCATACATAGCAATGTATTTGCATTATTATGACCATTTCACCCCAGCGAGCCCACTAGAGATATCCACCAATGGAAACAGGATATCCAAAAACTTACGATTTTCTTCGCTCACCTCATAGTTTCTTTGATTAAATGACATTTGCTCTTGTACCGTCACGCTCGCATAAGCAATCGGCTTCAAAACACTCTTGATGATAAAATTCAAATTATTGGGTGTATACAGATTATCTGTCTGGTGATTAATCAATCCCTTAGTAATATCATTACATCTCTGGACCTCGGCGCCCAAAAGACGCAATCCACTCACTGCATTTTGCAAAAACCTATACGTCGAATAACCTGCTGCCAACAGGATAAGACCCATGACAAGACCACCTAAAACTTGCAGTACATGCATCGCTATCAATGCCGTAAAAAAAGTTAAAAACCCATACACCGTATTATCAATACTGCCTTGCGCATAAGTTGTCACACGTTGCGCGCATTCCAGCAATTCAACCACCCCACCTCTACGTCGCTCAAAAGAAATATTGTTATAAACAGACAAATTATATTTCCTATCAGCCAGAGGCTGCGTCTTCAAATGGTCATTCATTTTCTTGATAATAAAAAACAAATCACTCAATTGCCCTTTACGCAAAAAAGCCAAAAGGATCTTTTGAACGACCGCAATCGGATCCAAAACTTTAGGGACAAACTGTGCTTTATAGCGATCAACGCTCGCAGAAAACGCAGGATCAAGCGTCCTATACTGTAGCTGCGAACCGCTAAACCCCTGATACTTCGGAATAGTATCCAAAAAAGACTGTTGCCTAACCGTCAATACATTCAATAAAGAAGCATACAAATAAAATTTACCGAAATTATCAGTAGGTTGCCGTTCAATTTGAGCAACTAATTCTTCTAAAGCTTTGCTAGGCATTGGAGACTCTCAATATCTGGTTCATTTGAAAAAACACATGGTATTGCATCTCGATTGTGTAAATCAACACTAGGCTATTGATTTTTTAGATTGAATCCGACACGTTCGCCGCTCAAATCAATTCAATAGCCCCTAAGGAAGAATAATATTTTTTATTTGTGGAATAGCCTCGTCGGTAGCGGCAAAAAAATTAATAAGGCTGTATTTGTTTTCTTCAAAAGGGGAATAAGCAAACCTTTCAAGTCCCTTGGGTTTTACGACAAATAAATGATAGTTGTTTGCTTTCATAAACTTATCAATATCATACAAAAATACCCGAGCGCATCTTGCTGCGTGGCCAAACTCAAACTGAATATAATCAATTCGTTTATTTTTCAACATAAGCTCCCCACCTAAAAGCACCGCCAACTCATGGCCCTCAACATCAATTTTCATCAAATTAATTTTTTCAATCTTGTTTGTTTCACAAAAATTATCCAACGTTACTGCATTCACTGTCAGCTTTTCTGTTTGCTCAAAGTAACCTATTTCCCTCATATCATAAACTGAGTTTAGCCCTGAGCTGTCCGAATTTAGATTTTGGAAGTAAGAAAGCTCACCTTCGACATTGGAAAGCGCTTTGGGAATTAGGCTTACATTTTTATGATCGGCAAACCTTTCAGATAAAATACTTAGATTGCCAAGGCCTGGTTCAAAAGCATATACTTTAATATTCTCTGAATGATCAACGACAATACTGAAGTAGTGACCAACGTTTGCACCCACGTCGAACACCACATCTAAGAGATTATTGGTTAACAAATAACGCAATAAACGCGTTTCACCATTAGTATTCATGTTTCCATTACTATCATTATCTCTTCGTTTGATAACTTCTTTGCATAATTTATAAATAATTATGTTTTTAGAAAGCAAACCACTTATTTTTTCTACCACATGGTTTTTTAGTTTTTGCATTTAAGACCTCTTTTTTTCTTTAGGAATATTGATCTATATTGACTATACTCAACTGGAAAAAACATTTACTGTATTCTCTTGAGCACATTTATTCAAACATTTTTTTGCTATATGCCAAGAAATAAGTAATACGAATATCTGTATCACTATTGCGGATATAGATGCACCATAATAACCAAACGGCTTAGTAATAAAAATCCCGGCCGTGAGGCTTAATATTGCGCCTCCCCATGAAATAAATGAAACACTGGAAGCTCTGTCGAATCTTACCAATAACAGATTTGGCAAATTCACCAGTGCGGAAGCTAGAGCCGACACAGCCAACAATGGAACCAACCTTTCAACATCCAAATAATTGACTGGAATAATGTGAAACCGCTTGCCAAGCAGTACGCAAATACAGACACCACACATTATGCCTGTCATGACAGCCAATGTTTTCCACATAAAACGTAGCGATTGATCATAAGCATTTCGATTGCCTTCTATTGAGAAGGCATGCGGTGTCCATACGGTCTGTATAGATGTAATAATCATTTGAGCAGGAGATATAAATTGCATGGCTAAATTATACTCAGCAAGTTGGTTCATTCCGTGATAAGTTCCCAAAAAATAACGGTCACTCATTGAGCCGAAAAGGCAAGCAATAGCGCCTGGTGTAATAACTAACCCTGTTTGAATCGCTCTGTGTAGAAAATTCTTATCAATTTTCCAAGTGCAATAGTCACGCCCATACCAATACAAGATACCGATACAGAAACTACTTTCGCCTATTGCAATGCCTATTAATCGTTCCAGTGATGTATCGAAATCACCAAGCCCAATGAATAGGCAGCCTAATGGCGCTATATTAGCAAATAAAAATCTTAATCCATTAAACCATGCTAGAGCTTTACCACTCTTTAGAGACATTATATGAGAATACAAAGCCAGATTCAGGGTACCAGAATAGATAAGCATTACAAATGCATAATATTTATAAGTGGCATTTTTCTGGAGACCAAAGACAGACTCAAAACAAAACTGACCAAGCCCTGTTAACGATATTATTAAAAAAAACAAGCCAGTAAATCCACCAACCAAAAGCATGGTAGAAGAGAAAATAACTTTCTTCTTTTGTAAATCGTTCGTCGCTGAAAATTCTTTTATTTGCGTGACATATAACCCCAAAATAATGATTGGGACAAGAAATCCAATGGCGCTAAAATAGTACCCAAATTCTCCAAACTCTTGCTTTGGCATAAGAAACAAGTAGAGCGGGATGATCAATAACCCCATTCCCTTAATAAGCCCATCTATGCCAACGATTAGTAATATTCGCTTATACATAGTTAGAAGCTACTCTGGCGCAATGATATACTTCGGGTCTGTCACAATTCAGATGCCTACGTTCCACTGCTGCGCGACGTAGGGCTTCTAGAGATGAGTTGCCAACAGACCCTATTTTATTCATAAAAGGAAACAGCCTGATTAATATTCTCAAGAATGTCTTCTTTGATTTCTTGATTATAAACACCCGCCTTGAGAATAACAGCCGGAGAATCCACCTCTCTCAGTACGCTAGGCGACTGAACCATTAAGTTCGTGCCATAAAGACGCTTGCCTTGTTTATTCGGGTCATTATCCAGGATGCTAACAATTTTGCTCGTATCCAGCCCAAATGCAATCAAATACTGAGCAAAAACATGGGCGCCAAATAAATAAACAGGTTGCGTTGATTCCTCAATCTTTTGGTTTAGTTCTTTAATGAGCGCTTCATGATATGCTACATAATCTTGATAAAGCTGTTTGTTTTTATCATAAAGACCGGCCTGAAGCGTGATTGGCTTGACAGTCTCATCACGAATGGTCGCATAAAAAATACTGTGATCATCCATGAAGTACTCTTTTTTTAATAGCCTAAAACCATTCTGAGCCAACAAATACTCGATGTAGGGTTCAGTCAGAAACACTGTGTGTTCGAAATTAATGCAATTAGTGTATTTTCTCTCAAGCATGACTTGAAGGTTCGGTAATGAAAATATCAGGTGCTGTCCCTTCGCCATGAATCCCGATAAATGTTGCATGAACTGACCTGGCTCATAGATGTGTTCAAATACATGAGAGTGTACGACTGTATCAAAAGCATCATCATAAGAAAATTTGTCATCAAAAAACCCTTTAATGAATCGTGCAGCACAACCATCAACAGGTGATGGATTGGGCTCCAGAATAGTCCAGGGAATCGTTTCAAATGCTCGATACTCTTTTGATAAAATGCCATGCGCCCCCCCAATCTCGAGCACGGATATCGGCGACATTCTATTTAGAAAACTTGCGAAAGCTTTATGATGCTTATCCCACAATACACCAATACCTCCCGATCCATGAGACTCAGGATATAAAACCTCTAGAGGAATTAAATGTTCCAGATGAATCAACCCAGACGCTTGACTAATGGACCAACGCATATCGACTTCAACGTCATCTGCTTTAGATGAATGAACACACCCCATAAAAACGGGAAAGTTTTCCATTGTATGAAGATGCTCAAGGTCGTTATGACCAGTCACAACACAATGGTTTCGGTTAATTAATTGCATATTTCGCCTCATTTTTTTATGCCATCCATACGTCATCCCGAACATAGCGAGGGACTTCCTAGATTGTGGTACTGTGCCAGGCTTCGGAGATCCCTCGCTATGTTCGGGATGACGTATGGAGTGAGCAATTACCATTTTAGTTAAATACATTACTGTTTCAGCAATTGCCGAATAGATTGCATCATCACTTCACGGGGAGGCTCCACACCCGTATACAATTTAAACTGCGCTATCACCTGCTCCAAACTCATCAAGTAGCCCGGTGCTACGGCTTTTCCTGCCAAATAAGCGCATTGAATCAGTTCGGTTTCCATCGGTGAGTTCACCACATCCATAACTGCCCTAGATTGCTTAATAAAGGCCTCATCAACTGGCATGACATTTTCATTCGGACTCATACCAATTGATGTTGCATTGATGATCACATCTACTGGTTCATTTTGTTTTTCAGTCCACGGTACTACTCGACAAGGTAAAATTGAGTTCAATTGTAAAGCTTTTTTATCATCACGATTCGCAACACGCACCTGAGTACAACCCAGTTGCGATAAAGCAAATAAAATCGCACGTGCCACGCCACCTGCACCGAGCAACAGAACAGTCTCATTAGCGCGGATTTGCAACGATTCAAGTGCCAACCGCGCGCCTATTACATCCGTATTGTAACCAGTGAGCTTACCCTGATTGTTAACAATCGTGTTGACGGCTCCAATAATTTCAGCGGCTTCATCTAGACCGTCAAGATAAGACATAACGCTGATTTTAAATGGCATAGAAACACTACACCCTCGAATACCTAAAGCTTTCAGACCAGTTATGACGCCACTTACATCCTCTGTAACAAACGCTTTATATATAAAATTTAATCCCATTGCAGCATAGGCTTCATTATGGAGGGTCGTACCGAAATTGCTAGGCCGTGAAGCAATAGAAATACAGAGCTTCGTATCTTTATTTATCATATTAAACACTTACAACCTGTTCCAATTTTAACGTTTCTTTATATAATAAATCCCGGCCCAAAGAGTATAACATTTTATCAAATGGATAATGATGTAAAGGAGACATGTTCAAGTAAATCAACGCCACTAAAATTCTAACCTTGGTTAAGTCATACCCATTATCCAGGATATATTTACTCAACACTTCAATATAATTATCCGTCTGAAATCTCTGAGCAAAATCAAAGAAGATACCTTGCTCTGTTTCTGAATAACTCAGTAAATTAAGCTTAATGTAATCATAATTTAGAATAATGCCGCCATATAGCTTAGCGAGATCATAATAAAAATCACCAAACTCTACATGCCCACCAAATTCGTGTCGCCAATCCAATAATTTGAACGTACCCGCCGTTGCATCATAGAGAATATTATCAAATTGTAGATCACCATGCATGAAGCAGGGAATACCATCGTATAAACGCTCCCAAGGCACCTTCTTCAATAATGTACTGGTTGGAGGGATTTGACGCCCATTCACAGAGGATGCCAAGTCATCAATATCATACTTCCGATGAAACATTGCCAAACGCTCAAGCGTTTTGTCTTTATAAAACTTCAGACAAGCTGCCTGCATCACGTCATGGTTAATTGATTGAGGTCGCCATAAATGAGTACCTAACCAAACAAGCAAGCTCTGAAAAATCGAGGGGTTGTTCGCCTGATAAAGTGTTTCACCTGTCTGAAAACTATAGGCGTAAAATTGACCTGCGTGATGAGTGATGAGTGGAAATACGTTAGGATTGATCTTTGATTTCTGCACTCGTTGTTCTGATACAACTGGATCAGCAAAGAATTTTATTACTTTGCTATTGATGATGTAGAGCGCTTCATTTTGTTTACTGAAATCATAATTCTCAAAACGACTGACCGTTTTTTTGTATTTGTCTGCATCTCCAACATCGGTCCACTCAATAAGCTGAGCTTTAACATTTGTTTTTTCAATCAGCGATCTAAGACCATTCGATATTTGATGCTCACCGGCCACCATCTCATTACAATCCAATGCCTCCCAGAAACAATCATAATCCTTGATATGGCACAATCCTACAAAAGCTTGAAAAGCTGCATCATCCACATATATTTTGTCAGATAAATCCACTACTTGGTCGTCGATAATTTTCAAATTGCAGTAGCTGCTGGATTCTGAAGAAGGAATAGAAGCCGCACCTAACCAATTATCAGTCATACTCCAATCAACTGCGTTGTCCCACATCGTGTCGCATGAAACAAAATAAAACGATTGTTGTAAACTCTCTCGACAACAAAGTAACGAGTAACCTGGCCCACTACCCGGGCCCTCATATTTATCCACCTCTACTATTGATATTTTTCGATCTTGGTGGGCAATCTCAAGATATTGACGAACCTGTTCCGCAAGATAACCAACACCAATAACGAACTCAGCATCTTGTGGAAACTTATCAATAATATGCGAAATAATAGCTTTTCCATCAATCACATGTAACGCTTTATTAAGTTTCAGACCGAGAGTACCCATACGGGCGCCCTTACCTGCAGTAAGAATGCAAACTATAGGAGCGCTCATTATCGTGTATGTTCCTTTTCAATGCGACCATTGGTGCGTTGATTATCATCCTGAACTCGAACGACGTCATCGAAATGTGGGGTAGATGTTTCATAGAGTAGAATATCAGTAACTGCTTCAAGACGATGTAATATTGATGGCATAACATCCACACTACTGATTGGCTCAATTTGAACATCGGCTGTTTCAGCGGCTGTAACAAGATCGTTCATAACATTTGCATTATTTTTATAATGTAACTTAGCTGTTCCTTGGAACAATACATTCGTCTCTTGCTTAAATTTATGATATTGCAAACTCGTTTTAGTACCGGCCTTAATAAAAATTTCCTTGAATGCATAACAGGGATGCTGGCCATTAATCCATAATTCATGTCCCCACGGTTTTTCTACTTTATACAAATCAGCAGCTCGAGTAAAAAAAAGACCCTTGATTTCAGGATGTGGCTTAGACGTGCCAGCCACAAGAAATTTTACCGAACCGCCTTGTACGTTGACATGCACAGCACAATCTTCAGACTGTACTCGATCACCTTGTTCCAAGCTTTCCGCTACGCCATCAACCGTCACAACTGATTGTGCGGACTTATGAAATATATATACGCTGAAGGAACGCAGATCGCTGAATTTAACGGCTTCACTCTCTTGGGTTTCGTAAATATAATATTCATACGGACCAGCGCCAAGCATCTCTTTTCCCAACTTGCCAAGTTGAAATTGCTTTACAGCGTTTCCACCAAAATTTTTGATGTCGATCTTTTTATCCATATTCTTTATTGCCCCTAACAGAAATTAGTGAACAGACCCTAATGTTTTATATTTTGAAAGATTGAAGCTCAGGATGAAACTCAAAAAATTTATCATAAAAACTTTTAACATACTGTTGCATAGACCAACGACTGTTAAATCCGTATTTTTTACGTAGCCATTGCTTACCCTCTTCGATATAAAGTTTCAAATTTTCTTCATACCCTTCTGTCTTGATTAAATCAACTTGATCGATTAAATATGACTCATTCTCACTTGCCCATACTTCTGTGGTGATTGCTGCGGCCCAGTCATTGGCATAGCCTTTTGCAATAAGCTCAGATTCAGCAAAATGCCCTCTAAAATTAGAACCGTCAAACAGAAAATTCATGATTGCATTTTCCTCTGTATTCTGGATTGATTCAATGAACTCACGTCGCAACAAATAAGCGTTATTATGAATAAACCAAAAATACTTGGTAGATTGTTTATCTAATAAAAGTCTTTCACCCCATCGGGTTGAACACGGCGATAATATCCCTACATGAGGATGTTGATCCAGCACAGTCATCAAGGGTGCTATAGAGTGTCTTTCCTGCAACTCAGTGTCATTTGTGAGCAAAAAAAACGCATCATATTGATTGAATTTCCCCTCTTTCCAGAGTTGGCTCAATCCATAATTCATCCCTCTAGAATACCGAAGACCATGTGTACGTGCGTCATCCCAATCAGCATGCCATGTTGCATTTCTGGAAAGATTGTCTGAGTCAGAACCAGCCTCTATGACAAAAACATCCGTTTCTTCTCCATCGTATTTACAAAGGTGCTCATGTAATTTGTCAGTTATTAATGGCAAGTTTCTATTTAAAATCAACGTCGCAACTCTTTTCATTTAGACTCCACCAACCGAAAATGAGACATATAGCGGGCAATGCTTTTCTTAACCTGTTGTTTCAAGTGATCCTCAAGATCAATGCCTATTTTTGACAGTTCACTATTAGCCTCTTCTTTTAACTCAATACAACCTGGATGCGAAAACACATAGTGTCCTGCAATAATGGAACGGTCACGATCCGTTGCAGCACTGTCTGCCAACATCCATTTATGCCACTTCTTAGAATCATAGGCAATCTGCAAAAAACGTTCGGCGTACTGATGGAGACCGTTGTTTTCGAGCACACTCAATAGTGCGCTTGTTTCGGCAACCCCAAACTCTGGAGCCACGTTGGCCGCATGAATACCCAGACGCGGATGCCACTGCAATGCTTCATCCGATAAATAATCGGTATTGTGTTCTTTCATCAAAATGCCATATCGATTGCAAATCTCAATCATTTTGGGTACTTGTATTTCTGCTGGAAGCTCGTTTGAAACACGGACGGGTGTATCAAACGAACCGACATTTCGCATCTCCATGACTCGCGTACCGGTCTGTACGACCACAAAAGAGGGTTGAGCGATGCGATTGCTTTTACAGAATTTCAGAACGGCATTCAATGTATAATCAAGCTCTTCTTGCGTATTCGTACTACCACTTTGTTCTTCAGTGCCAATCTCAAATATGACTTCCCGTCCCAACCTTTGAGCCTGACTCCAACAATACTCGTATAAATCAAACACGCGGGCCAACACTTCATCGACATTTGGATCACCATGTATGTCAATACTAGGATCGATGTGTAAAACTTGAAACCCTGCTTCCAAATCGGCCAGATAAGATGCTTTGGCTGATTCCATTGCGCGCCGCAAACTCAGTTTTTCATCCACTTCTACCGTATGTTGCCAAGGCCCACCGTGGTCTCGAGCCAGGAGGATTTTTCCTTTTTTATCTTTATCGATTACATGGCTTGCAAATGCGTCACTTGTCCAGTTATTAACATATCCACCAAACGTCTTGCTATCAATTTGCCGCCGACTTGCAATTAACAGTAGTGGGACTTCATGGTCATTCGCCAATTCTATCGCTGCGTCAACGCAGTTGACGCTCATTGGACCAACCCCAAGCAAAGTGCATCGTTTCTTCGCCAAAAATGAACTTAATCGCTGATGAATCATACCGTCCATTCTCCGGAGAGTTTGTGTTGAGCACTCGGTAGCTCAGATGGATTAAATGGAGTAAAAAACTTTTCCATAATATGCAAACAAGCCTCTGCAACAGAGCGATCTCCTCCGGAACGTTCGGTTACAAAATGAGCATGCTGTTTTGCAAGTTTATCTCCATTAGCAGGAGCAATTGCATATCCAACCTCTCGCATGACGTAATGGTCAAAAATACCATCACCCATGTAAATAACATTTTCAAGTGGATATCGCTCTTTAATCCAATCAATGCGCCGAATGGTACTAACCACATCCAAGGGAAATTGCATGTCATCGACAATACGTTTTTTTGAGATAGGAAACCCTTTTTTATCGCCGGTAACAAATCTAATTTCGATGCTAGATTTAAGTAATGAGAGCCCATCATTGTCATCCGGACCAAAAATCTTCATCATTTTTCCTTCGGAGGTATACATAAAATGACCGGTAGTCATGACACCGTCTACATCCAATATAAAACAAGTTGGATTAATCTTATTAATCATGATCTGACGCTCATCAGTAAAAGTAACCGTACACATCATCCTAAACGATAGCTCGCTTGAAAGCACGTATCATTTTGGTTTTTGTAAACGCGCTTCAGCACGAGAGCTCTCTCTCGGTTTTCTTAAGAGATAACGACTGGCGCCACTCTCTTCTCAATCACCTATTAAAAAAAAGACAGCTACATCTTTCAATTATTCACAGTGCATCCATAATTCAAAAAAGTGTATAAGAGTGCATGATTGTTGTAAACATCTTTTGAAATAAATAATCAGGGTGGGATTTTAATATTTTCAAATCGCAATCAAGTCACATTGAAATTCCGGGACCAGACTTTTTAATAACACAAGCAATTCATCATTTTGTTGGCCTGCACAAGCAGCATTTATCATGCTAATTGTTTGCGCCAGTTGATCCCAGTCTATTTGACGATATGACGATTTGAACAGCTTTTCATGCTCCGTTTGCTCCAACTGTTCTGAAGCATGAAACAACTCTTCATACAATTTTTCACCAGGACGTAAGCCTGTGTACTTGATTTGAATGTCCTGACCAGGTTTTTTACCTGCAAGAAGAATCATTTGCTCCGCCAAATAACTAATTTTAATTGGCTCTCCCATATTCAATACAAATATCTCACCTCCGAGGCCATTAACCATTGCCTGTAAAATCAATTGTGATGCTTCAGGAATCGTCATGAAATAACGTTCAATATCTGGATGCGTAACCGTTAATGGGCCCCCAAGCTGCAACTGTTTTTGAAACAAAGGCACAACACTGCCCGTCGACCCCAACACATTACCAAAGCGCACAGTAATGAATTGTGTGCTAACACGTGCATTCAAATTTTGACAATAAATTTCAGCAACACGTTTCGTTGTACCCATGATATTGGTTGGATTGACAGCTTTGTCAGTAGAAATCAGGATAAATTTTTCAACATGAACTGTCGCACTAGCCTGCGCAACAATTTGTGTGCCAAGCACATTATTTTGCACGGCAATTCGAATTTGCTCTTCAAGTAATGGCACATGTTTATAAGCTGCAGCATGAAAAACAATGTGCGGTTTAAGTCTGCCAAAAATATCATTAACCGCCACAAAATCAACCACATTAACCAAAGCTAGTTCAATAACCACATCAGGGAATTGCGCTCTCAGTTCTTGATCAATACTATATAAATTAAACTCGCAATTATCTAAAATCAGCAATTTTTCCGGTTGTAGCTTTACTATTTGCCGGCACAATTCAGATCCAATGGACCCCCCCCCACCTGTCACTAAGATCCGTTTCCCATGAAGATGCGTAGAAATTTTATCCCAGCTCAAGCTAACCTGATCTCGTCCTAACAAATCTTCAACGTTGACTTTTCTCAGCGCATTTACTTCCACCTGGCCTGACGTTAACGCTTGCAAACCAGGCAACGTGTGAAAAGGGAGATTACACTCCACACAATACTGCGTAATTCGTCGCATGAGTATCGACCCAGCCGACGGGATAGCTATGAAAATGGCATCAATTTCATACTGCCTAACCAAATCACGTAATTTAGGAATAGTTCCCAACACGCGCACACCATGTACTTCAAGGCCTCGCTTGTTTGGATTATCATCTACTATACCAATAGGTATATAAAGATGGGTACGTTTTAAATCACGAATTAAACTTTCCCCTGCTTGGCCTGCGCCGACAATTAACACTCTTTTTATATCACCACCAAGCTTTTCACCATCCTTTTTATCCCAATGGTATCTAAATAACAAACGGGCACCGCACAATAAAGTAATCAGAATCAATGAGTATAAAGGTAACACAGCACGAGGAATGAGCTGCAGCAGGGAGACAAAATAAAATATCGGAATAACGACAGACGTTGCGCAAATAACAGCACGCAGAATCCGCGCTACATCTTTCAATGATGAAAATCGCCAAAGGCCACGATACACTTTAAAATAATAATAAAATGCAATTTGCACAACCAGCAAAATAGATAAAGCGGAAAAAGACGAAGACGATGCCAAGCTGCTTGAAAATTTTTGCACGCTAAATCGGAACCAGTGTGCAAGATACCAAGCAAGTGGAATTGAGAGCGCATCAAAAGCGATAACATGTAATTTTGAATGTATTTTTTTTAAATACAGCAACACAATTTCCATATAAATCTCATTTATCATCCTTCAAGCATCTTACTATACATCATGTATATTTTAATAGACTATACTACGTAGTACATTTTTTCCTGAAATAACAAACAGACAGATACGGCTCTATTGATTCATACCAACTTGGTAGCCAACCGTTAAGTATGCTTGTTCAATCCTTTTTTATTTAAAAGCATTGCTGAAGTACATCCACATACGACACAATTAGATGTGGACATCTCATAATGAACGACCTCATACTGCAATTGGAGGAATTCCTCCAAAGCAAAAAAGTACTACTTGCCTAAGTCTCTACTTTTAGCTTCAATCAAAAATGGGAGAGTACACTTTGACGTAACCATAATTCTAGAGAACCAAACCTATTCAATGGATGATGATGATGAACATAGTATTAACCGGAGGCACCGGGTTTGTTGGCCAAAAATTAATTGACTATTTACTTGAACATACAAATGCTTCCTTGCGACTTGCAGTGAGACAAAAACCGGCGCGTAAGTTTGATCAGCGTGTTTCATTAAGCCTAATTACTAATATTTCTGGTACTGAAAATTGGCACGATACTTTAGTTGATTGTAAGGTTGTTATACATGCCGCCGCACGCGTACACATGATGGATAAGAGTGCTCATGACTCCCTTGCAGCTTATCGTGAAATCAATGTTAACGGCACATTAAATTTGGCACGCCAAGCAGCAAATCAAGGTGTGAAGCGGTTTATTTATCTGAGTTCTATTAAAGTAAACGGTGAGTCTACGCCGATAGGTCAACCATTCCACGCCGACGATGCGGCCATGCCACAATGCCCCTACTCTATCTCTAAATACGAGGCGGAACAGGGTTTGCTTGCTTTAGCGAAGGAAACAGGTCTAGAGGTTGTTATTATTCGCCCAGTACTGATTTATGGTCCAGGGGTAAAAGGCAATTTTAAGCATATGATGAAGTGGTTGCAGAAAGGTATTCCACTACCACTTGGCTTGGTAAAAAATAAGCGTAGCTTTGTGTCTGTTGATAATTTAGCTGATTTGATTACCACATGCATTACACATCCACGCGCGGCCAATCAAATTTTTCTAGTGAGTGATGGGGAGGATTTATCAACAACACAATTACTTAAAAAAATGCGCGCTGCGTTCGCTAAGCCGGTTCTGTTATTACCTGTTCCCGTTTGGGTATTAAACAGCACCGCAAAACTTCTTGGTAAACAAATTGTTATAAATCGTTTATGTGGTTCATTACAGGTTGATATTAATAAAGCATGTGAGCTATTAGGATGGAAACCAACATTTACAGTTGATAACGTATTGCTTACTACAGCTAAAGAATATATTAGAAATAACTGAGGAGCATATGATGAATAAAAAAGATTTAGTTTTATTAATTGATGCCAAAATTGAAGAATGCAAGACATCTATTATTGAACAATGGAATAATCCTATTGGAACAAAAACAAAACATTTTGTGATTGACAATGTTCTTCCTAGCTCCATTTGTCAAAAAATTTATGAGGCTTTTCCAAAAAATGGGGAAGGGTTTTTTAATCAACAATCCTTTAGAGAGAAAAAAAGAACATCTGCTCATCTTGATAACTACGACCCTATTATTGCTGCGATCACTTACGCTTTTCAGGATAAAAAAATTGTCAAAAAAATATCCGACCTGGTTGGTTTTGAAGAAATCACACCTGATCCTATGCTATATGCTGGAGGACTATCTATGATGTTTAAAGGTGATTTCTTAAATCCTCATATTGATAATAGTCATGATGCCGAAAGAAAAAGTTTTCGACGTTTAAATTTACTCTATTACGTTGCACCAAATTGGACGATTGAAAATGGTGGTAATTTTGAGTTGTGGGATGATGCTAGAGAAAAGCCTAAAACCATTGTTTCGACTTTTAATCGCCTGGTAGTTATGAACACAAATAAAACATCGTGGCACTCAGTTAGCCCTGTGCTCGTTAACGGCCCTAGATGTTGCGTATCTAATTATTATTTTTCTGAGATATCTCCTGATTTAAGCAAATACTTTCATGTGACATCCTTTTCAGGTCGTCCCGAAGAAAAAATCAAACGTGCGCTAGGTACGATTGATAATGCATTGAGAAATGGCTTATCAAAAACTTTAAAAATAGGTAGAGGAAAAAAACTTGTCAATACATCAAAAGCTGATTAATTTTGAAAAATATAACGACACGTACGTCATCTCGATCATAGCGAGTGCTCTCCACAATGATAGCACCGTGCCATATTCCAGAGATCCCTCCCTATGATCGGAATGACGAATATATGAGCCGTTACGAAAAAAGTCAAATGGTTATAACATCTCCATTTTAACTATCTGTTCTACCACTTCCTTAGGTGAAAACATGCTCGCAGCAAGCGAACGTCCTCGTACAGACATCATAGATAATGCTTCTGTATTATCGACCATTTCCTCCAACAATTGGCTCATATCATCAGCCGACTCGTCTTCGTAAACACGACCTACCCCTTGCGCATTAATGAGCTGAGCGAGATCAGTTCCAGGATTAACACATGCCAGTATTGGCAAACCAGCATGAAGATAAGTCAAAAATTTTCCTGGTATATTGTGGGTCCTGTGTCGTCTGTCTAACGCTATCAAACCAACGATGCATTGCGCGAGCAGACCAGGCATTTCAGT
This sequence comes from Legionella genomosp. 1, assembly GCA_945878975.1. Classification (GTDB taxonomy): domain Bacteria; phylum Pseudomonadota; class Gammaproteobacteria; order Legionellales; family Legionellaceae. The sequence continues at coordinate 37,778 of CAMCUM010000003.1, read as the reverse complement.
CGAGTCGACTTCCTCAAAAAATAAAGTATTATTTAAACCACATGAAGTAACGAGCGCCTTAAGTCTTAAGACTTCGGACCCACGTCCGACAAACAAAAAACCCAAATCATCACGATGAGCAAGGCCTCGAGCAACATTGATAAGAATATCCATTCCTTGCGCAACACCCATGTTACCAATGTAAACGGCAATTTTTCGGCCTGCAAGCGACGTTTTCGTGATATCAATAGTTGAGCCTATATTTACGGCAGGTGCTTGCCAATTGTGTAGAACCTCAAGACATTTTCCCGAGCGATTGGCCCAACGCGTGAGATAAGAAAGATTTGACTGGGTCTGAACACCAATGGTATCGGCCACCGCATATTGAATATTGGCAATCCCTTTAAAAAAAGAATAAGCGATGCCCTTGCGAATGAGTCCCAGATCCAGTGCCCATTCTGGAAATATATCACGTAGAATAAGATAAGTACGAGCACCACTTGAACGCTTCATAAACCAAACCAATGGGCCGAAAAAAATCGTTGGCGAATACCAGGCGATTAAATCCCACCGCACTTTCCCGAAGGGACTTTTGCGCAATCGGGCCAGCGTAAGAAAAGGGAGTAACAATTCAGACAATGTACGACGAATATAACCAAGATCCCTGCTACGTGGCGCCGCCAAACGCAAAATGGTCACACCATCCACAATCTCGGTATGCCACACTGCCGGTAAATGAACAGTGGGGATAATGACAATAGGCTCGTGACCTTGGCACAACATTTCTTTTGCCAAATCACGCATCTGAACAGCGGCCGAAGTACACATGGGTGGGTAATCAGTTGAAATCAAAGCCACACGCAACCCGCTTTTTTTCTCCAGAACAGGGGTTTTCATAATGGTCATAACCCTTTAAAAAAAGTTAGTAAGCTGCGAGCGAATCGTATTTACGACGACCGAAGACGGAGAAAAATCATCAGCAAAATCATAACGTGCAGTCCATGGTTGGCTCACTGCGGTCACAACTGACTCAACAATATTATGTGTTGTCATACCAGAAACAATGGTCGCACCACTTTCGACTGTTTCCATACGCTCTGTAGCCATTCTGAGACTGACGTTAGGTACTTTGTAATACAACCCCTCTTCTGCAGCAGTTCCAGAGTCCGAGAGAACACAAAATGCTTCTTTCAATAGGTGATTAAAATCGTAAAAGCCTAGTGGTGCCATCAGTCGTACTCGTTCAGGAATAACAATATCATTTAACTTGCTTCTAGTACGTGGATGCATCGGGAAAATGATCTCATGCGGGAATCGCTGTGCAAGTGCTGATAAGGCATTAAAAATAATACCAAGGCTTTCTGGGTTATCGACATTCTCACTACGATGTGCCGTAACCAGAATATATTTTTTAGATACAAGATTTAACCTATTCAAGATATCACTGGATTCAATTTGAGGCGCGAATGCCCGCATGGTTTCGAAGGTGGTATTACCCGTCACAATAATCTTAGATGGGTGGATACCTTCACGCAGCAGATTCTCACGATGATATTGATTATAAGGAAGCAGTATATTGCTGATATGATCGATCAGTATACGATTACGTTGTTCCGGCATGCGGCGATCCCAGGCACGCAATCCAGCTTCCATATGGAAAATCTTAATACCGCGATGCGCAGCTGGCAGGACGGATAAACCACTATAGGTATCACCAAGAATCAACAATGCGTCAGGTTTTATCTTCTCCATCAATTCTTCTGATTTCAAGATGACATCAGCCACTTCTTTTCCATAACCAGATGTATCAATATTTAATTCATAATCTGGTTGACGCATTTGTAAGTCGTTAAAAAAAAACTCGCGCAATTCAGGGGTAAAATTTTGACCAGTATGAACCATTGTATGTTCAAAATTCAATTCATCCAACTTTTTAAGCGTAGCCCACATTTTGATCATTTCTGGGCGTGTGCCGAAAATCGACATAACTTTCATGTAAGTGCTCCAGTTTGCATATTAACGGTTTTTTGAATGGTTCGATTCTCAGGAAAAATTGTCACATGGGGCAGAGGCAATATCATTTGCCCACCGTTTTCCAGGTACTTCGCATTTCGTTTCTTAATTTCTGCAACGAAACTCCATGCAAAAACAAGGATATAATCTGGCGCACCCGCCTCCGTAAGTTTTGTGCTGGGAAATATTTTGAAATGTGATCCTGGGGTATAGTACCCTGCCTTAGCAGGGGCATCATCAACTATATAGTCCAAGTGCTCATGATTAATACCGCAATATTGAATGATGGTATTTGCTCGACCGGACGCACCATATCCCGCAATACTATAGCCCGCTTTTTTTAACCGCTCAAGGGTTGCCATCAACTCTGACCTGCGCGACATAACATCCGCATGAAACCGCAGGAATGTCTGATAGTTATCAAAACCCTTGCGACGCTCATCTGCTTCTAATGCCTTCACGTTTTGCGACACGGATAAACTATGGCTACTACCGTTCTTACACACATAAAAACGCATGGAACCCGCATGAATAGGGATAGCCTTTACATCAAAAACCATCATATCGTAACGCTCAAAGTGTTTCATCGCCGAAAGCAGAGAATAGTAGTACAAATGCTCGTGATAAATCATATCGTACTGCATGTCAGTAATCACTTTATCAAGATAATGAACTTCGAAAACAAACACACCATTATCATTAAGTGCTTTAGCCACGGCTCGCGTTGTGCCCTGAATATCAGGAATATGAGCATAGACATTATTAGCCATGATCATATCGACCTTACCGTATTGAGCGATGACCTGTTCAGCTACTTCCTCGGTAAAAAAATCGTTGATCAGCGTTACACGTGCATCATCGATGCTAGCAACAACGTTTTTAGCCGGATCAACACCAATCACTGTATGGATACCCTGATCCGCCAAAGGCCGCAATAACACACCATCATTACAACCGAACTCAAGAACTGTAGCAGTTTGCGGACTCAAAAATCGTGATGTAACCTCCTCCGCATAACCTCGAAAATGATCGCTCAATGTATTAATTGCAGAGGAAAAATAGAAATAATCTTTAAATAGGATATCTGCTGAAACCTTATCAACCACTTGAAGCGCATAACAGTCGCGACAATAAAACAGGCGTAAAGAGAACTTCTGCTCTTGGTGAAACTGCTCCGACTTCAAAAAACCACCCGCCAGAGCCACGTCCCCAAAATCTATTACTTTGTTCATTCGTTGACTGTCGCAGAAAGAACAACTATGCATGACATTATCTTGATCACTCATGATAAGCCTCCTTAGGTGCTACGCGTTTCGACTTTCTACTTTCCACAGCACGAAGCGTAAGTGAATTTGAAGCATCAAGTTCTTGCTGAATATAATCAAGATTGAGCAGTAAGTTTTTCAACTGAGGGATAGAAAGGCGTTCTGTTTTATGCGATGTATAATCTTCCAAAGCTGAAATCTGCTCTTTACCATCAGTGAGGTACATGGAATAATTCAAATCACGATTATCGGCAGGGATTCGGTAGTAACGTTCCATATCGACCACTTTTGCCATTTCTTCTCGTGAAATCAACGACTCATAAAGTTTCTCTCCATGACGCGTACCAATGATGCGTACTTCGTTATCAGCATTAAAAATTTCCTTCAGGGCTTGTACCAAATCACCAATTGTAGAGGCAGGTGTCTTTTGAACAAAAATATCCCCCTGTACACCGTGTTTAAAAGCATGTAAAACGAGATCAATAGAGTCATCAAGTGACATTAAAAAACGAGTCATTACCGGATCGGTAACTGTAATAGGCAACCCGCTCTTAATCTGTGATACGAATAACGGAATAACCGAGCCTCTTGAAGCCATCACATTACCATAACGTGTGGCGCATAGCATTGTGTCATTATCCTTAAGCATTCTCGATTTGGCGACCATCACTTTTTCCATGAGTGCCTTGGTTTGTCCCATCGCATTAATCGGGTACACTGCCTTATCAGTACTTAAAACAACAACTCGCTCCACCTTGTTTGCCAGCGCTGCATTCATCACATTCTCAGCACCTAAAACATTTGTTCGCACCGCTTCCAAAGGATAAAACTCACAAGAAGGAACTTGCTTCAACGCCGCTGCATGATACACATAATGAGCCCCGCGAAATGCCTGGTAAACACTATCATAATCACGCACATCGCCTATAAAAAACTTTAGACGATTGTCGTTCAACGCTACTCGCATTTCTTCCTGCTTCTTTTCATCACGACTGAAAATACGAATTTCACGTATGTTTTGTTTAAGAAAAAGTTTGGTAACATGACAACCAAATGAGCCTGTTCCACCCGTAATTGCAATCACTTTGTCCGTAAACATTCGATCTCCTTTATACCAAATTTTTCAGAATACATCTCATCAATCAGTACAGGCCACTCTGACGGTAGATACCCCGTTATGCCTGCAAATCTATCAGCTGACAAGGAGCGGTTAATAACAACGCCATTGTCGGGGATAATTCGGGTGGTTCTACCATATTTTTGTGCTACTAGCTTCAAGAGATCAAATTTAGAAATGGGACTTGAAGCGAGATGATAAATACCATGCAATTGAGGCCGAGGCAAGATCTCATCACGGATAACTCTCGCAAGCACGATGCTTGGAAACCCGGAAAAAATCGCGTGTGGAAAACCTTTGCATTCTTCGTTTTGTGCCAAAAACCATTCCAACAGCCCTTTACGAGGAATAATCTCATGCCCAATGATGGAGGTGCGTATTGTAATAGCACCCGGTTCATCTATTTCACCAAGCAATTTTGCAATCCCATAAAGATCTTTCGTATTAGGGATATCTTCTTCAGTATATCCCCCTCGCGTGCCTTCAAATACACAATCTGTACTAATCTGTATAAGACGCACGCCACGAGAACGACACAAATAAGCTAATCTACGCGGCAACAGAGAAAACATTGCGAACACATTCATCGGATCCTGTGAAGCTATCTTAGATAAGGCGATACAATTCACAACGACTTGCGGTTGTAACGAATCAAAAAGAACCGTTAGCTGCTCTTGCTCACCAAGATCATCGACCATAACAAGATGTTCACGTAGCTCCGGAAGAAAAAATTGCCGAGCTTCAACGTCTCGAATTGTACCAAAAACATGCAAGCTGCGATCTTGGGACAAAATCCGATACATTGCATTGCCAAGTAAGCCTGTCGCTCCAAGCACCAATACTCTCATTACAAAACGCTCCTATACGATGACAACTCAGGTGCCTACGTTCGGCGGCTTATCCCGGGAACGTAGGACTTCTGGACGCATCATTTTTTACAACACATCAGCCGTATGAACGCTGCATGGGTTCTTTTTGGTATCTTTTTCATTGGATAAAAGAAGCGAGGCATGACTCATCATGTCTATAACAATAGTATCCCAACTCTTTAAATTCGAAATAAAAAGATCTTCTCTCTTTACACGCAACATCGACCTCGTTACCTTAGGAACCGTTATTTTGTCAAAACACATGCCCTCTAAAAGCTCTCTATGCGGTCCAATATCAGAAATAACCGACTCGTTGGCAAAAAACACACCCTCAGAGGCTGCATTATATGAGTTTTCAATGTGCGTCGTTGAAATATAATATTCAGTTTTTTTCAATCGCTCAATCACAGCCTCTCTCTGTAATAAACCTGTCATAATCACATCATGTTGAGATTGAATATGATCTGGAATGTTGCTTATATCACCAATAATGATCAATTTTAAAGTTGGATTGTTTTCTTGCAGCATTTTGAACACAAAATAAGAGTCCTCAACAGCTTTATAAAGATAAGTCCCCACCATTGTTGCAATGTTATCCTTCTCTTGTACTTGTCTTGATTGATAAAATAATATCTCGTCATCTCCCCCATTGACAGATAAAAAATTCTTGGACGCATGTTTAGGACTGATCTTCGTTAACGAAAAATTTGACTCCGCTGAAATAACCTCTACATTTTTATAATTACGTGTTATTCGTCTTCCCAAAAAACTCAATCTCAACCTGTCGTACCAAGATTGCGGAACACCGTTAAAACCCAAAGGCAACACATTACTTAAATGAAACCAATTCACTCGTCCAAATTTAAAGTAAACTGGAATCCCATATGAATAATAAACATCAGGCGTCCCTATCTCTTTTTGAATATCATCCAAGTAGTCACAATCATTACAGAAGCGATGCAATCTTGACTGGTTTGCAATAATGAAATGATTATTTTGAAATTCATTTTTCAAATCATTGCAACGAGGATGGATAATAAAATATGCTCCACCGTTTTGATTAAACCATTTTGCAAAAGCATGCAGTCGTTTAAAACCACCACCTGAATACGAGGCTGAAAAATTAAATAGAAATTTGTTTATTGTCATAATACGTAACCTTAGTAGCATTTTTTTTCAAAAAATTTTTACCAAATTCACTAACAGCGTCAGTTATTGAATCAACTGGAGTAAAATTAGTAGCCAACAATTTACTAGAATCGTATACTTTTCCTACATTTGACTCGGAGCTACCTTTAAGCTTAAGAAACATTGATAAAAATAGAAATGGAATAGGTAAGATCGGCACTTTTCGTGGGCATAAACCCAACGATTTTAATAAAATAGATTCTACACTGATAAAGTTATTTACCGAATCCTCTGATGAAATAATATAAATATTACCATTCAGCAAGTCTTCTTCAGACGCCAAATACAACATTGCTGCGACGACATTCCGTACGGGAACCAAATGCATGTTGCGTCGGCCAAAGAGACAAGCACGAAAATAATTAACAACTCGATTGCCGTTTATTAAAGAATCAGCCAATTTAACCAGGTTCTGTCCATTTGGCCCAACTATCGCTGTTGGCCTCAAAATAGCCACATCAAGGCCACTCGCTCCTGCTTCAAGCACACAGCGCTCCAAATAATATTTGCTTTTCTCATACTGAGTTACAGGAAGGCATCTTGTTTCTTCATTAACATAAGCGTCTTTGCTAGCCCCCACCACAACCGCCGTGGAACAATGGATCAACCGGCTCACATCCTTTTGAAGACAAGAGCCAATAATATTGTTGATCATACGAATATGCTCCATATCACTAGCCTCTTTCAGATAGGCTAAGTTAATGACAATATCATCGTTTTCGAGGACATGATCCAAAGCGTGGGGATGCAAAAAATCGGCTTGATACCAAGTGACACCCTCTGGGTGCAAATCCGCATCGGACGGGATACTGCGAGCTATCGCTTTTACAGGAAAAGAATGATATCTATGCGCAATCATGGCCCTGCCTAAAAACCCACTTGCTCCCAGAATAACTAAGGAAGGCATATACTCTCCTAGTGCCTCTATAACTTACATATTTTTGACGACCGATATAACACAAAAACTAACCAGCACTAAAGCCGTTACCTGTTTGAAAAATATTATTTAAAAAAATGACAGTAGAGCACAGATAATATGCTGATGTACCTATTACGCCGATATTCCATCCGCCTTTAACTTGCAACCCGTAATATAAAAAAGCAAAATATCCAAATAAATTTATCCGGTCACCCCCCAACAAAAATACTGCCATACAAATGGGTAAAAAAATTGCAATTGTTTGACTTTTATCCTTAGAGTAAAACATGGCCAACAAGAAAAAAACAACGACCTTGATAAGAGCCTGAAATCCTCCCTGGCCATAATAGGCTTGGAACTTAAGAAACAGCTGATCTCCCATCAGGTATAGTGGAATAAGCAACAACGGGATAAGAAAAAATGATGCCGTTGGAAGGGTTCCATTATGTATATGTTCAAACAATTTTTTAATGCCAACATAAAGTACAATTGAACCGTAAACAATGAGTACCTGAACATGTGAAATAAGTGCAAGAATGGTAAAACCATAAAACCGTTTAATTTGGTCAAGATAAATCAATGATATTGTTAAAAATATAAACCCGAATTTTAGACGCTCTGCTGCAAAATACAGCACAAACAGATAAAAATTTGTGAAAACAATCATGAAAGAAATAATGGGTGTGGCTTTCCATTTCTGTAAAAGAACCATCAACACATAACCAAAAATTGCATTTGAAACCGCAATAAATAAATCCTTATCAACAATAGGACTTAAGACCCAAGATAAAAAAAAGTGAACATACTCAGATGAACTAAGATGTGCCTTATAGTATAAAAAAGCATCCTTCAGATCAAAATCGGCTAATACTGAATAAACGCCTCGATAAGCACTTTGATCGCCTTCAACGTACAAAGGCATAATCAACATAGTGAGGATGAATAGTAATGTTGCAGCGCCATACCTTGCAAAAGCAAGATATGAAAATGTCATATTAAACCGACTAATCATCAACATTGTCCAAGAATATTAGCCATCATTTCGGCTCTTTAGATAATCTGCGGAAAATGACTTTAGCAGGATATTTTATTAATAAATAAGCATAAGTCTTCAGCGTTGCAAACCACCATCTCAATCCAGTCTGCCTAAACATCCGCAGCCCATACCATGTTCTAAACAAGGCAACTTTTACGCCCTGATTAAATAATTTCGTACTACTGATATTGCCACCATGCGATTTACGATATTTCACATGTGCCTCGGGTAAAATGTAAAAACGAACCCCGCCGGCATAAAACCGAAATAACCACTCCATATCTGCTGCATATTCACATTGCCATCTCCATAGTCCATGCGTTGCAAGCACCATTTTCCGAACCATCAAACAGGGGTTTCTAACGGGTGGGGCTGCGTTGCGTATATTCTTTTCTACCGTAGTCTCTACCAGAAAATTAAAATCATCATTAAACTCATAACAGTTACAACCTACAGCACCAATGGAAGGATTTGCAAGCAAATAATTGACCTGCGCCTCGATTCGCTCAGGCAACGAAATATCGTCTGGGTCGTTTATTGCAATAAACTGCCCATTGCAATTAAGAAAACCAAGATTATACGATACAGCAGGATACCGTTCATAAGTCTCGCAGTAGACTTTCTTTATTCTGGAATCCAGTTCTGCATAAGAGTCAATCACCTTCCGAGAGTCGTCTGTAGACAAAGCATCAACCACTACAATTTCAATGTTACGGTATGTCTGTGCTAAGAGCGCATCGAAACAGGACTGAAGATACCGCTCATTATTATAATTATTGACAACAACAGAAACCAAAGGGCCATCTAAACCAGAAACACCTTGATTTTTAGAAGCACTCATCAAAAACACCTATTGTAATAATAGATTCGCCCATGCTAGAGATAACAGGGCCTTTATTACTAAAAAAATACTTGCTTTCACCATTCTCTAACGTCGTTTCCAATGATTGATAGTTGACAACTGCTTTTCCTGATTCAACCGAAATTTGAACAACGGGAGGCTTTTGAATTCGGCTTACATGACTAAAGTAGGTGCAATCATATCTATCCCCATCCTTTAAATTAATATGAAATGACACATCGGGTGTTTTTTTATCATCAAACGCCATCTTCACGGTAGCTTCAAAAGGATATAACCCTCTTTTGAGAAGAGTCTCTTTATAACAACCATTATCATCATCGAAATTAGCATATAGCTCATTTAACAAGATACCAAACCGAAGCGGACGATCCATAAACTCCGTTTCAAACCATATTTTTTCAAGATTAAAAGGACTGGAAGGCGAATAGAAACATAAATGAAAATCAAACTTCTTCGCATAATGATTGATTAATCTCGCAACACCTCTATTTTTTGGATAGGGAAATAATCGACTCAAAATAGAGGCTATCGGTTTATTATAAAATTTATACCGCATATCACATGAGGTAAGTATTGTTCTAAAATAATCAACTGAGCAGACACTTATCAGTGAAAATGAGTAAAATCCAGGTGACAGTTTACCAACCAGCTCATTTTGCTTTTTGGTATACTCAATCACATTAAAATTTGCACCGTATTCAGGGTTCAAAGGGAGTAGATTTTCAATCCCAAGTACAGACGCTTGAAACCAAGAGTAGCAGAGATAATCTAATTGCCGCTGATTAAATTCATGTAACGCATCTGCCAAATGCTCTCTTGTTGAAACCAGTTTATGATCTTCAAAATAGATAAAAACCGAACGACTCTTGACATGACGCATCATATTAAGCGCTATATCAACCCAGTCGTCTTCTGGCAAATCCTGATAGTATGTTAACGACTCATTTGAATTAAAAATCTCGCGCGTAAAGTCAATACACTGATCACGGTATAAGCCACGAAATTTGATGTGACATTCAGAAAACAAACCAGCCAAATCAGCTAAAGTAGTCTTGAAAAGATTAAATTTTTCTTCGTCCTGTATTCTCAAATTAATGAATAATGCCGGCATCATATTGTAACTCCACTCTCTAAACAGCGTTGTCTGATTTACAAAATCAGAGTGTTCGCTCCTCTCTTTTAAATATCGTGTACAAGGTCAAAGGATTGTTACTCGAATAAACCTTATGGAACGAAACACCCTTATTGTCCTTTATATGGTCTTTTAAAAAAAAATCAGACCACTCTTTAGATGAAGAACTGTCTAGGGGACCCGATGTAAAAATGAGATAATCCATTTTAGAATTATTTGACCCCAATATAAATTGTTTCGGATCATCTGGTAATTGCACGATTTTTCTCACACCCCATAACGCGTAAATCCTACAAAAAATTGGAATACCTGAAACACCGACTGTATTGTCCGGTAAAATTTTTACAGGAACATCTTCGATATTAAAATCGAGTTGCTTTAGTTTCGCGATACTTTCTACCTTAATTCTTTTATTAAAATGAAATCTGGGTTCATGAGGCAAAAAATATATAAGAAAAAATACAGCCAACGCAAATAGAACGCCTTTTAATAATCGAGGGGATTTTTTAAACTGAGGGGCATACACATCATTAAAAGTATAGGCTACGCCAATCATGCTAAACGGCATTGCATAAATAAAATATCGTGAGGGACACAGCATACTGCCCATAGTTGTAATGACACAAAAAAATAAAGTAGCTAACCATATAAATAATGCAAAAATACACATGCGTTTAGAGCTATCTGTAGCTGATTTATGAAAAAGACACCATGCCAACACTGGTAACAGACACAGAGGGCCTTTGAGATCAGGATTATTCAATAATTGTGAGAATGTTATCATTGTTGCATTTATAATCTCATTCCATTGAAAAGAATCATAAAAAACTTTTTTATAAAAAGAGATACTGGAGTCCGAACTAGATTCTAGATTGAAAAAAAGGCGAGGAATTTTTGAAAAGACAACAATACCTACTCCGCTAAGCAAAAAATACCATAAAGTCTCTTTTTTTGTTTTTTGTGGAGAAAGTATGGGAATGAAAGCCATAAAAAGCATGAGCTGGGCACGCATAAAAAAGCCAATTACAATCAGCGGGACCGTATATAAAAGGGGCTTTCTTATTGCAATGAGCGCAATGATGCTAAGAAGACACATTAACCAACAATCAGACAAAGGCCTCACCATGCTAAATGCAAAAAGATACAAAACTGGCATACAGTTCAATATTGCAATGACAAGAACAGAATGAGGTCGATTAAGTTTCAAACGACATAAATAATACAAGAATACATTACAGATAGCAGTCGTCATACAGGAGAGAATACAAAGAGCCGACGGTTGCGTAACACCGTATACATATTTACTAAAAGCGGCTGCAAGTATTTGATATAACATATTGGGGTATGTTAAACCGTTTTCACCTGGGGCAACACCATTGGAAAATAGATCATACGACAACTTATCAGGCGCTTCCATGCCATCCTGTAATAAAGAAAGTCCTGACGATAAATAAAGCAATGCATCCACATTATCATAAACGCCGGCAACAGAAATAACTCCAATAGCTGCTATGGTTGAAATCAAAAGAACTAAAACAATGTCCAAATAATTTGGAACGTCATTGATGATCCAGGGTAATAGTTTTTTTTGAGCTATCATGTATTCGTCCTAATTAGCGCTTGTTGAATACGTCATCCCTCGTTATACTCGGGATGACTTATGCGCAGTTACCCTTTTTATACCGCTGTATCAACAATTTCAACAATGTAACTGGAAGTTGCTCTGATGTCTAGAGATGATATGGACTGAAATAATATCTTGTTAATTCACAACTGCTCACCCATACCTCATCCGGAGCATAGCGATGGATCTCCTTGCTGCTAGTACGGCATCATTTTTTGGAGGTCCATCGCTATGCTCAATGACGTGGTGACGTTGATTCTTATCTTTGTGAAAGAAACAATTATAGAATTTAATAAACAATAGGTTATAATCGGGTGTTATGCTTAAATCACATAGACTTAACCAAAACTCAAATCATTCCAGAAAGGACTCTGTATGCAACAAAGAATCCAGCACGCTTGCTCGGTTTGTGACTCCTCACGAGAAACTTTAGTATATAAGCCTTGGATTGATGAAGAAGACCCTATAAAATTATATGGTGCTGCGTCAGGTATTCCTGGTACGCAACGATTAGTCAAATGCATAGATTGTGACATGATTTATGAAAATCCACGGTACGAAGCAAAGACCATTATTCAAGGATACGTTGCTTCACAGGAAGCTGGCTTTGACAGCCAGCATGCTATGCGAGTGAAAAGTTTTTTTCGGGCGCTTAAAAAACATGCCCCTTATATTCCACCAACAGGCGCAAAAGTTTTAGATATCGGCACAGCTGGCGGCGCTTTTCTGGATGCTGCTACACAATATGGATACGATGCCTACGGAATGGAACCCTCCCTAGATCTAGTTACTCGCGGAAAAGCCCGCGGCCTTAAGATAGAACAAGGCACCATTGAAAATCATCACTTTGAATTGAATAGCTTTGACATGGTATGCTTATGGGACGTTATTGAGCATCTCCCAGATCCAAAGGCCGCATTAATTGAAGTTAAAAAACTGCTGCGCCCCGGTGGCATACTACTCATTAATTATCCTGATATTGGTACCGTGCAAGCAAAAATAGCTGGCAAACGGTTTTGGTGGATTTTATCGGTTCATTTACACCATTTTACTCGAAAATCCATAACAGAAATATGTGCACGCACAGGATTTAAGGCCTTTCATTTTAGAAGATATTGGCAAGTTTTGGAGTTTGGCTATCTAGAGAAAATGGCCGTTCATTACAAAATTCCATTTACAAAAACAATTATGCAACTGACGCCCGATTTTATCAAACGCATTCCAATTCCCTATTATGCAAGCCAAACAACAGCCTTAGCTAGGATTGCAAAATGACGACATATATTCTTGGAGCAGGACCAGCAGGAATGGCCGTCGTTGACGGATTGATTGACGCGAATGCAGGCCCGTTTGTTATGTTTGAAAGAAGTGCACAACTGGGCGGTCTTGCGCAAACGCTTTGCTGGGAAAATATTGGTGATCATGATTTAGGCCCTCATAAAATATTTTCTACAGATAAATCATTAGTGAGCAGGGTAGAGGCTCTGTTACCAGAGGACGATTGGTTGACTCGTGACAAGATCAGTAGCATCTATATGAAAGGGCATTATCTACCCTATCCGCCATCCCCCTTCTCCCTTGCTGGCGTTTTCGGAATCCGAGCATTCGCCAAAATGGTTACTGGATATGGTATGGCACAGCTTTCCAATCTATGGCGCACTTCAAAACCACGTACATTTGAAGAGGATCTTGAAGGGCGTTTAGGCAAGCCGCTTTATAATATATTATTTAAACCCATTGCAGAAAAACTTTGGGGAAACCCTCAGCAATTGGATGTCAAACTGTCAAAAGGCAGAGTACAAACACCCTCACTTGGTGAAGTACTTGGACGTTTGTTGAAACTGAAGAATCACAGCGAATTCGAAGCGTTAACCTTCCGATATCCCAAAGGTGGTCTCAGTCGTCTGTGGAAAGCCATTGAAACCAAATCGGTAGGTCATGGAGAGTTCCGCACCGGGCATACTATTTCTGGGTTGGATGTGGAAAACGGTCGAATCCAAAAAATCAAATATACTGCCAATGGTGTTGCCGGTAGCATTTCTTTAAAACCAGATGACTATGTTGTATCCACATTACCATTGACTCACTGCACCCAACTTCTTGCCCAAGCACTGCCCTCGCATTTTGCACAGTTGGTAAAAAAAGTGGTTGTGTTAAATGATTTATTGTTAGTGTTTTTTCATGTTAATCAAAAAAGTCTATTAAATGAGTCGTGGGTGTTTATCCCGGATGAAGATATCGTCTTTCATCGCATGAGTGAACAAGAATCGTTTGATCCCAATATGACCCCTAATGGCAGTATTGTATGTTGCGAAATCATGAGCAGCGAAAGTCGCCCGTTAGCTGAAAAATCCGATGGTGAGCTAGAACAGTTAGCTGAGCATGGCCTAGCAGCCATGGGATATTTAGACTTTACAGTCCTTGCAAAGCGCGTGATTAGATTACCTAAAAGTTATCCGGTATTTCAAACAGGCTTTGAGTCTGGTCTCGATGAATTAATTCATGGGCTGGATAATTTATCCAACTTCAAATCAATTGGTAGACAAGGTGCTTTCAATTATATTGGAACACTCGATGCCATGGACATAGGGTATGGATTTTCCAGCTGGTTGGCAAACGCTCATCAGCATACTTGGCAAGAAGAACGAACGAGAACAAATCATTACGCCGTACTGGACTAAATAATGAACTTGACTTTGATCTCGCCAAGACTTGCCTTGCAAAAAAGAGATTTTTTGGGTTCTGGTGTGCCCTATTGGCCATTAGAGTTAGCAACGTTTGCAGCTTTTGCTCGTGAAGCTGGCGATAACATAAAATTAATCGACCAATTTGGATCAAATCCCTCTCGATTGTCAGATGAAGGCGACCATTATCTTCAAGGGGAACCCATACAAAATTTGGGTTGGCGTAAATACTTAAACGAATCCGAAGCGTTTGTATTGTTTGCAATCTCTTACATGTCTCACACAGAATTGCTTACCATCACCCAGTGGCTTAAAAAGACCTACCCTAAGACACCCATCGTCATTCTTGAAAACTCGCAAGCTGTTACGGCTTATTCTCTGCAACGAATGTCTGGCTCATTTTTACAAGCAGGCGCGGATATGTTAATTTGCGGGGAACCTTATTTTAATTGGGATGCAATCAAAAAACACTTAACTCATCAGGAATGTGATCCCGCTTTGATCTCCAATATTATTACACAAGAAACATCATTTACGCCTATCCGTTTATTCGGAAAAACCACAACACACTATCCGATCCCTGCTTGGGATCTTATTAATCTGCAAGGATATTGGCATTTACCTTATTCACACGGACCAAAAACTCGGAAATTCTTACCTATTCTTACCTCTCGTGGTTGCCCATACCCATGTGATTTTTGTGTTGTACCAGAAACCAATAATCGCCGTTGGCGAGGTAATGCGCCAGAAGATGTCGTTGAAGAAATTATTAGTTTACGTGATCGTTTCAACGTGTATGATTTTCAAATAGAGGATTTGAACCCAACCGTCCAACACCAGCGCTGGGAGCGGATTTGTGAACTATTAATCGAACGAAAAGCGAATATTCGGTTCTACTTTGTTAGCGGAACAAAAGCTGAAACGTTACACATTGATAAAATCCCATTATTTGCTAAAGCTGGTTGTCGCTATGTGTCCGTCAGTCCAGAATCAGGCAGCGCTCATCTTATGAAAATCATTGGAAAAAAAATTCGTTATCAACACGTACTCAATCTTATTTCCGCTTGTAAAACATATGGCATTAGAACACAAGCTTGTCTTTTAGTAGGTCACCCAGAAGAAACTGAGAACGATTACGATGCCACCCGCAACTATTTAAAACAAATGATTAGAGCCGGTCTCGATGAAGTAGCGGTATTTGTTGTCGCGCCGTTTGCAGGCAGTACTCTTTTTTTAAAAGATAGCATGTCTATTCATAATCAATCAGCATTACCTAGTTTTTCCCCAAAAGGGCGAACTAATTATGAAATGCTTAACAGACGTCGACAAAAATTGATTCGGACTTTTTTTATTATCAAATTAATGCAAGGGATGGGCCTGTGGCAACAAGGGTTGCGTTCTTTGTTTGGGACACCGCAGACCAAAATGGAAAATTTACCACGCCGTGTGGTCTTCATTACCTGGTTGGTGTTTAAAAGAAACTGTAGGTCATGGTTTCAAAATGAAAATAGATAATCCTCAAATATTGTTGATCATTCCCTGTTTCAATGAGCAAGAAACAATTGGCCCATTGCTAGATGAAATTATCTCTTGCGGTATAGAATGCCAAGTCATTGTGATTGATGATGGTTCAAGTGACGCAACTTATGACATCGCTAGTAAGCGAGCTTTAACAATAAAATTGCTTAAAAATTTAGGGATTGGTGGCGCAGTCCAAACTGGCATAAAGTATGCTGCTGAAAATGATTTCGATTTTTGTATTCAAATTGATGGAGATGGTCAACATCCTCCCAGCGAGATTAGCAAACTTTTAAAATCTCACCAAAATGACCCTTACGCCATGATCATTGGAAGCCATTACCTATGCAATGAGTCCTTCCGCTCTACATTTTCTCGTAGATTCGGTGGGAAGGTGATCTCACAAATCATTCATGTGTTATTTAGACGGGCGCGCATTACAGATCCCACTAGTGGCATGCGCTTAATGGATCGCAGAGCAATCAGGTTTTTTGCAAAGCATTATCCTCTTGACTATCCGGAGCCAATTTCCTTAGCCTGGGCCCTGAAATCCGGACTTGATGTTGGCGAATGTGCGGTTAAAATGCGTTCTAGAAACAAAGGCGAGAGCTCCATCCATGGTTGGAAACCTTTGGTCTATATGTTTCGTGTTTTGGGATATATTACTTTAGCTCGAATAGCAGATCTCATTTAAAATAAGAGGTAACTGATCGAGATGACGTATGGGGCACTGCCATTAAGTTAAGGATTGTAGACCGGATGCAGAGAGGTCCGGAAAGTCGGTGGCACTGATCCTGGATTCCGCTGCGCTGCATCCAGGCTACCGTCCTGATGTATAGCGAGGCTCTCATCAACCGTAACTTAAAGACAGTGACGTATGGAGTGAGCCATTACAATAAGAGAAAGACCATGCAACAAATAAATATTCATACAAGTATGATCATTGTCATTTTCGCCTGTTGGTATTTTATTTTTATCGCACGGAAAACGTCCAGGCAAGATCTGGATATCTATGACTTTGTCATGCTATCCATGGTAGCGACCATCCCTTTTACGGTTGCCTTATTTCCAAATTTCGCATTTTATTTAGCGGGTATTTCTGGGGTTGAATTTCCGTTCGTCCTTATGTTTGGGATCCTATTTGCAATTTTATTTATATTTAATCATCGATTAACATCAAAGATACATCGACTCGAAAAGGATAACAGGCTGCTTATCCAAGAAGTGAGTTTGCTTAAAGCAACCAAGACGAATCGATTGGTTTTTCATCCCGCAACAGAAGATCTTCCAAAAGGAGATTCTATTGGCAAGTAAAATACTCTCAGTGCTTAAAATAGCAGGGAGCCTTGTTTCTTTGGGAGTTGTACTCTATTCGGTTGATTTGATAAGCATTAGAAATCAATTGTCTCATATCAATTTCACTACAGTCTTGATTGCACTGATAATATTTTGGTTAGCGCAATTTGCTTCATCACTGCGCTGTGTCTACGTAGCAAGGACCCTTGGTAGTGAACTAGCGTTTTCTGCGTCGCTTCGCGCACATTTTGTTGGGCTATGGTTTAATCAAGTATTGCCTACAAGCTTGGGCGGGGACATTATAAAAATTTCTATTCTCAAAAAAAATATAGGTATGAGTATGGCAATCAGATCGGCGTTACTAGATCGATTTTCAGGGTTATTTCTCCTAATGTTAGTCATTGTATTAACATTACCGCTTTATTCAAAAATCATTCCTCATCAGCAGGACAAACTGCTCCTTTGTTTAGGTATTTTATCCTGGGGCTTCATTTCCGGAACCATTGTGTTTGCATGGCTTGCTACTCATATGCGGTCCCAGTTAACACGTCCTCCTATCCTTCTAAACCTGGTCGAATTTGTTTCAGATATTTGGAAATTTAAGAAAATTAATCCTTTCTGGAAGCAAATTTGGACGTCCTCGCTGGTTCATTTCAATGGAATTGCAGCTTATGGTCTGTTGGGGGTAGCCCTTGGATTCGATATTAATTTATTAACATTCACGCTTCTTGTACCGCTGGTATCGCTCATCGCATTAATACCTATTTCCTTTGCAGGATGGGGTACACGCGAATTAGGAGCGGTATGGCTATTTGGGTTGGTTGGCATTTCTAAAGAGGATGCTTTAGCCATGTCATTGGCTTATGGGCTGCTCCTGATCATTGCAGCTTTGCCTGGCGTACTATTTATTATTTTTGAAAAAAATGAGCTACGAACTAAAGTCCTTGTCGACAGACCGTAAATATTGCTTTAATTCATCAATACCAATATGCGATCCAACCTCATAAAACCGTGAAGTCACTTCGTGCGCTAATAATTGGTCGTTTTTTAACAGGGTTTGATACAAAAGTGCTAAATCATAAGGTTCATTATCTGGAATCCAATTAAGTGCTGTTTTTGCCATAATCCCAAGACCATAATCAATATGATGCATATTTTTATTTCTTTGCAATTTATCATAAACAGCAATGCGGCCATCCACCATTTCAACATTACTGGTATCCCACTGACCCTGATTCTTAAATACCGTCATCAACCCCTGCTTAGTCTCTGCCAGAAAAGTTTTTTGTGCTGCAGAATAATCACAAGTCAAATAAGAATCGCCATACAAGATAAAAAAAGCATCCTCTAAATAAGGTGCTGCTCGTTTTATAGCGCCACCCGTCCCTAATAATACAGGGCCATCAAATGCGTATTGCACCCGCATACCAAATTGCTGTCCATTCCCTACTGCCTCTTGAACCATCTCTCCCAAATAACCGAGACACAGCACCACATCACGAACCCCTTGTCGATATAGCAAACGCAATTGATGATAAATAAAGGGCTCACCATTGATATCGATCAGAGCTTTGGGAATGCGCTCTGTAATAGGCCTTAAACGCGTCGCCAACCCACCAGCTAAAATAACAACTTGTAACAACTTCATGATTGCGTGACCACCTGCGTACCAGAAAAATCAAACCGAAACCTGACTTCCTCCAAACCCAGCTGTCGCATCGTCTGGCGTAATTTAGGTTTATCTTCTACGTAAAACATTAGAAAACCGCCGCCCCCAGCACCAATCATCTTGCCGCCCATTGCCCCATTTTTACGCGCCAATGTGTACCACTCATCAATATGCGCATTACTCATATTAGGCGAACGTTGTTTTTTATGTTCCCAATGGACATTCATCAATTCTGCAAATTCTGCAAGATTACCTTGTTCCAATGCTTTTTTACTTTGCAAACCAAGATCTTTCACAAAATGCAGATTAGCCAGCATATCTTGGTCTTTGTCACGACTTTTTTTATCTTGATCTAGTAAAATATGCGATGCAGAACGCGAATATCCTGTAAAAAAAAGAAGGAGATTATCTTCAAGATTAAACAATGTTTCCTGACTAATATTCAATGGGGTTGTTTTAACCTGACCGTCGCGCAAAAAATGCAAGCACGTCACACCACCCAAAGCTGCAATATACTGATCTTGCTTCCCAATAGGTTCTTTTAAAAGATCCAACTCCACATGACAAGCTGCTTCAGCTAATTCTTTAGGATGGATCATATGTTTATTAAAGGTATATAACGCTTTTAACAAAGCCGTCGTGAAACTTCCCGATGAGCCCAATCCCGTCCCCGCTGGAATATCAGCCATACTAGTAATTTCCAATCTAGAAGGAGGAATATTAACGTATTTTAAAGCTTCTCGGATAATGGGATGCTCAATAGCACCTAAAGCGTTGACTCGCTCCATCTTAGAATATTTGATAATCAAATCTTCAACAAACGTGCGGTGCAATGTGATGTATATATATTTATCAATTGCCGCCGAAATCAAAAAACCTTCATGATCGTGATAATAAGAAGGGAAATCCGTACCACCACCACCTAAAGTCACACGCAAAGGGCTACGAACAATTATCATTCTTTGACATCCTGTATATTTTTCCAACTATTATCAACGCCTCACGCGCATCATGCAGCCCAACCTCCGGTTGGCGCTGTGCTTGAATATCAGCAAAAAATTCCTGCATTTCAAATGCCCAAGAATCATCTGCCATAGGATATTCCCAAGCATACGTTTCAGGAGGCCCCATTTCAGGTAACATTTTATAATAAGTGAGACGTTCGAGCCCATAGCTCCCACCTAAGCCATTAACCTCAATCTTGCCATCACGTCCATACAACTCAAAAGAAAACAAATTTTTCCATTCCGTACAGCTTGCATGCAATAATGCCACTTTATGCTGCGGCGTTTTTAATAATAAAAAGCCATTGTCATCCACCGGCATATCCCAATAATAGGTATGTGCAAACCCTTGTACATCATTGAAATCACCTAAAAACCAACGCGCCAGATCAATCAAATGCACGCCTTGGTCAATCAGCTCGCCTCCACCCGATAATTCGGGTTGAGCACGCCATTCTTTATCATAACCGATCCGTCCCCCATGTCCATAACGGGCACGAACGAACATGAGCTCTCCTAATGCATTCTGATCCACCAGTTCGCGTGCTTTGCGAAAAGCGCGATGATAACGATGGTTAAATCCAACCCGAACCAAAGCGTTATTTTTTTGCGCTGTTTCAATCACAGCATCTAATTCTTCGGCACATCTGGCGGCTGGTTTTTCAACCAACACATGTTTGCCAGCACGCACTGCTGCATGGGTCATATCAGCAAGGGTGGCATGCAAAGTAGAAATGATGATGACATCAACATCCGCACGATTCACAGCTACTTGCCAATCCGTGTGCACCTCACATCCAGAGTGTTGCTGAGCCAATGCATGTGCACGCTCTGATATCTGATCGACACACAATACCAAGTTATGATCGCCTAAGGTCTTAGCACGCTTTTGGCCTATCAAACCACAGCCAATAATTGCAACATTCATTTTTCAACATCCCAATCCATGCCACGGTCCTCAGGGACAATACGTCTCAACGTATAAATATCGGTTTCTTTGATCTGCGACAGAAGTTCTGGTAATTTTTCCCAAGGGTCCCAGACCGCACTGAGTAAACGCCCAGTCACTCCATCACTTTTTTCGGATGCTAAAAACACACACAGCGCAGCACCCATTGCCAAAGGAGTACCCCCTTCTTCTTTTTGTTTGAGGGCTTGCTCATAAGAAGATTGTCCCACTTTTTCTGGTCCAGCAGCCAATAACTCATCCAACAATCGGGTATTGAGTGCGCCGGGCGCTACCGTATTCACATCTATGCCAAAATCTTGGGTTTCTTCTGCCACTGTTTCTGCGAACCTTACCACACCTGCTTTTGATGCGGCATAAGCACTGAAATTAGGCATCGGTTTTGTCGCACCGCCACCTGATAGTACAATCATTTTTCCGTATTTTCTTGCTTTAAAATGCGGCAATACTGCACGACATTGCAGGACAGTCCCTTTCAAATTGATATCAATCGCATCCGACCACTCATCCCAATCTATTTCCTCAATGGGTCCTTTTGTGCCGTATACACCTGCATTCGCGACTAAAATATCAATATGTCCCAATTGTTCGATGGCTATAGCAATCAACGCTTCTACTTCATTTTTTTGCGAAACATCCGTCACTTGCGTATAAACACTTACCCCAGGCGCGGCATGTGCCTGCACAGCGTGCTGCGCCTCCAACAATACCTCAGCACTGCGTGCGCATAACATGACAGACGCACCTTCCTGCACAAATTGTTTAGCGATTTCCAAACCCAATCCCTGGCTTGCTCCAGAAATCACTGCAGTGCGTCCCTGTAACTTCATGCTTTTCTCCCTACGCTGTAATAGCTAATTCGCTCATCTGCACTCAAATTTTTTGCTAAAAATCCACTGGCATCAAATATCATAGGGTTTGGCATCCGTTGTGACAAATAGTCTGCATTTAGATTCTTAAACTCAGGATATTCCGTCGCTAAAATCACTGCATCCGCCATCTCCAAAGTCTCATCCAAAGTGCTTTTTAATTGAATAAAGCCCAAAGACTCAGGTAAGACCTGTATATTAGGATCATACGCTAAAACAGTCACACCTTGCTGCTGTAACCACGTACAGATTTCTACTGCCGTTGAACGCCGCAAAGTATCTGTGCCCACTTTATAAGTTAATCCTAAAATAGCGACTTTTTTATCCGCTAAAGTTCCCAGCACATGCAATAGCCTTCTACACACCCATTGCTTATGGACATCATTGCTTTGCACCAAACTAGAGTACAACAAAGTTGGAAACTCTTTTTGCTTCCCAATATCTATCAAATAATGCACATCACGCAATAATGTCCCGCCACCAATTGCACCCCCAGGCCGCAAATAAGCCGCTGGACCAATCCTACTTTCTGATTTTAATCCCCGCTCAACTTCATGCGCATCTGCTCCGGTATATTCACAAAGTGCTGCAATTTCATTGATAAACACGACGGAGGTCGCCAAAAAAGCATTGATGGCATGTTTGGTCATTTCTGCAGATTCGATGGTCATCCAGATGATATTGTCCGTCAGCGGCTGCAAAAGTTCTTGAACACGCTCTTTATCCGCCTCTGACTCCAAACCAACGATCACGCGATCAGGTTGCGTAAAAACTTCGATGGCTTTACCCAAACGCAAGTTTTCAGGACTACAAGCAAACGTGATCTGCTTATCTACCCATTTTTCCCGACAAAGTTCCGCAATATGTCGAGTCGTGCCAATTGGCATTTGCGACGATATCAGGACCAGCGCTTTGTCCTGAAGATAGGGAAACAATTGCACCACTTCCTGAGTGACATACGCAACATCCGCTTTATCATCATCATTCACAGGCGTATCATGCGTCACCCAAACAATGGAGGATTGGCGCAAATCATGTAAGTCACTGGTAAACTTCAGGGTATCTTGCGTTAACAACCCTTCCAAACCAGGCTCAAAAATAGGCGCTTTGCCTTCTCTCAACATACGAATCAGCTCTATATCCGGATCGTACGCCGTCACATGATGCCCGGCTTTCGCCAAACAAGCTGCCGTCACACAACCCAAATGC
The DNA here is from genome assembly GCA_945878975.1 of Legionella genomosp. 1. GTDB lineage: Bacteria > Pseudomonadota > Gammaproteobacteria > Legionellales > Legionellaceae. The sequence continues at coordinate 14,558 of CAMCUM010000003.1, read as the reverse complement.
CATAATCCTATTACCGCAACATTCATTAACGTGCCTCCAGAACCCATGGATTTTGATGTAAATAAGCAATGGTCTTCTGTACCCCTTCAGCAATACTGAGCTTAGGCTGCCATCCCAAATTGCGCACCTTGGTCGTATCTAAAAATATGAAAGGATTATCGCCAATCCACCCACGATCCCCTCCGCCATACACCAATTCTGGCGATACATCTAAGTAATCACAAATCCACTGAATAGATTGGTTCACTTCACAATATTCGTTCGTGCCCAAATTAAAAATATTGACCTTATCTTGAGCTCTTTCAATCACCCATTGTATGGCATCAATACAATCCTGGACATATAGATAAGATTTACGTTGTTTCCCATTACCCAGAACATGCAATTGCTTCGGATTGGCCAACAATTGCTGGTAAAAATCAAAGACATGACCATGCGTATAGCGCTCGCCCAAAATAGAAACAAAGCGAAAAATAAAGGCTTGCATACCAAACCCTTCACAATACGCTTGAATCAAACCTTCCGCACCCAATTTAGAACTACCATATAGAGACGTTTGGATAGGAAATGGCGCATCTTCGGGCGTAGGGATGATCTCAGCTTCCCCATAAATAGAACCTGTTGAAGAAAAAGCGATCTGTTTGATCTGATTAGCCCGCATCGCTTCTAACACATGCTGTGTTGCAATGGTATTTTGTTCAAGATCTTTGAAAGGATGATTGGTACCAAAACGCACATCTGCATTAGCCGCCAAATGAAACACAAAATCACAGCCTTGCATTGCTTCGGTTAACGCTGCGGTATTCAGCAAATCATTTTGTACTAAAGTAAAATTAGGATAAGTCTTGGCATGCTCGACAAATTCTTGCATACCAGTAGAGAAATTATCATATCCCACTACAGAATGTTGTTGCGCTAACAGCCGATCTACCAAATTACTACCAATATAGCCGGCGGCGCCGGTAACAAAATACTTCATAAAGATATGTCCTTATTTAAATATCAATTGGGTCCATTTTCGCTTTTTTTGCAAGTCAAAAGACATCGTATTCCTACAGGAAATGATATCTTTCTCCCAATTCTTAGCTCCAAACGCATGAGGGCATGCAACAATTTGCTATCCCCACTTTGTTTAATACTGTTTTGAACGGATGCTCTCTGAATGGCTTCCGATTCATTCAAGCATCGTTTATTACGTTGCTTCACTAACCAAAAACCAGGAAAAATCAAAACCCCTAAATGTGATCGTTTCAGGATATGAAAACCGGATTTTTTCGCTAATTGACATAAATGAGATAGCTTGTAACGTCGGTAATGCATCATCAATTTATCATAAATATCATACAAATCGGGGCCTGAAGGCACTTCGATGACAAGAATCCCTCCGGGTTTTAAGATGCGGTATAAATGCTTTAATGCGCTGGCATCATCTTCGATATGCTCTAATACATTCAAAATTACCACAGCATCGACACAATTATCTGGTAAAGGACAATGCGTCAAATCAAATCGAAAAAAGGGTACTTCCGGCCACAACTCTGCCAATTTTTGCAATGGCTCCACTACCACATCCGCACCCATCACAGTAGCATTTGGAAAAGAGCACTTCAATTTTTTGATGAAATAACCCGAAGAACATCCCACTTCTAAGATTGTGGCCGTTTCATTTGGTAAATGCTGTTTCAGCTCATCAATAGCATGCTCTCTAGAGGCTCGATCAATAAAATGCTGATCGCCCACAGACTCTTCATGAAAATGCGTCAGCTCATCATTCCATCCCTGGCTATTTTGACTATATTGCAATACTTGGCAATGCTCCGAACCAATTTGGAAACCATTTCCGCACCAGCTAGGCGACGCTCCATCCGCTGTGATGGGTAACAAAGAAAATGGTAAACTCATATCACATCCATTTTATCAATCACCTTGTCTACAATATACAATGGACGCCGCTTGACCTCTTCGTAAATGCGTCCGATGTATTCTCCTATTAATCCCAAACACAATAATTGCATACCGGAAAAGAAAGTGATAACCAACACGACCGTAGATAAACCAGGCGTTAAAGGCATCCCAATCAATTTTTGGAATAGATACCATACCCCTAGAAAAAAACTCAATCCTGAAACGATAGCACCCACTGCAGACATCAGTTGTAATGGTCGACTACTAAAACTAATTAACCCATTCAAACCAATTTTCAATGAACCAAGATAGCGATTATAGTTGCCTTTGCCTGTTAATCGTTCATCTCTATCATATTCAACAAAAGATTGTTTAAAGCCGACGAATGCTACCAGTCCGCGCAAAAAGCCATGTGTCTCATTAAGCGCTCGCAATTCTTCAATGATACGTCTCGACATAATACGGAAATCACCTGTATTAGTGGGAATCTGCAAATCGGTCAATTTGTTAATTATTTTATAGCCAAGATAAGAAACGAGTTTTTTAATAAGGGTTTCTCCTTTGCGAGACGTCCTTTTAGCATAAACAACCTCATATCCTTCCTGGAATTTATGGTACATGGTTTCAATCAGCTCAGGGGGATCTTGTAGATCGACATCAATCACAACACATGCGTTCCCTTTACAATATAAAATGCCCGCCATCGTTGCGGCAGGTTGACCGAAGCGCCGAGAGAAACTCAATAATTTGATACGTAAATTACGCTCAATTTCATCCTGAATCACTTGTTCGGTCTGATCTGGAGAAGGGTCTAAGCAAAAAATAATTTCATAAGCAAGCTTCATCTTTGACAAAATTGCTTCCATGCGCAACAGAAAAGGCTGAATATTGGTGGCCTCTTTGTAAACAGGAACAATCACAGACAAGTCGATAGATTCGGATTTTTTATCAACACCAGACATCAAAAACTCCCTTTAAAACATTCTATACTGCGCACGATATCTCTATTTCTGCCTCAGATTGTCGAAAGACACCATAACAAACAGGCTATTGTAAAGCGAGAATATGTGCGTATGCTTAGTGCTCAGCAAGCATATCTTCCAATAACGGTTTTATATTTGTCTGTGCAACACAAATGAACTGCCCCACCTTAATAGCATATTTTCTTTGCAGCCATTCTGGTAAATACAGCGCACGCAAAATAAGACCGTCCACCTGAAATTTATGCAAAAATCCATGCAAAAACACCTGATCATTCCCATAACCTAAATAGGTAAACGCTAATGGATATTGCGATTGCTGAAAATAAGAATAAGTCAAATCATCTAAAATTAAATATTTCGATTTTTTTCTATCAATATGACATAACGATGCCAGTTGCTCTAATTCAGATTCGACTGCACCATAATGGTAATCGACGATAGACACGCTTGGCCCAGCAAAGCCACTATTGAGAGCAGGTTCATATTTTTCTATAAAGAAATATTGAGAGAATATAGCGACCATTAGCAAATAAATGATTACAACAAATGTTGTTTTTCTTTTCGATAAATAAGGCAAATACTCCGAAATAAAAAAGATAAAAGTCATCACCAAAAGCGACCATAGATAGCCAGCGTCATACCAATGCTTAGTCTTATTGATCATAACACTGGCAAATATGCACAAAAATAATACAACCGTCAATAAATTGTGGGTAATGATTTTATTTTTGAGCAAATCCCGTGCAAATAAAATCAGACTAGTTATGAATGTAGCCCAAAAAATCACGAAATAATTAACAGAAATGACTTTATTCATGATATTAACTGTACGGTCAATAGTAACACTAGGAATGTAATTGATTTCTGGGCTGCCTTGAAAAGCTATCCGGTGCATGTCTGTTTTATAATCCAACAAGCTCCGCCATAATTCAGAAAAAAATACGGAGGGTGCTTTGGTAATATTATGAAAATCAACGTTAAAAGTTTTTAAGATCGCATCAACCTTAGGAGAGGCATGGCAATCAATAAGTGACCCCGCTAAAGCGTAATAATTAGCGATCAGCAAACAGATCCATATCAAAAACAGAGAAACACAGGCATATTTATTGAAACGTGAAAATAAACGATAGGCTACAATAAATAAAACAGGTGTTAACAATAGTGATTTTGGATGTTGATACAAAAGGATTGAAATGCTGACGTAATAAACAAATACTATCATGATTTTTTGAGTGTTTGTTTGAACTGGCATAGCAAAGAGGATTAATAAAATGCTTAAACAAAATAAAAGCAATTGCTCGGGGCGCATTGTAACAAGAAAAAACGGCACAACGCCTATTTCCAATAAGGACACAATCAACGCCAATGCAACAAACATAAATAGCAACTTTTTATACAAAGGCTGCATCAAGTTGATATTTTTTTGACACAATTTGAACATCAAAGAAAAAATCAACAAGAAACTTGTACCTATCCCGAACATACGCAAGACTTTTAAATTATAAATATGCCCATGCAATAACCATTCAACAAACGCCGGAAAATACCATACAAATGGATAATGAGGGCTATGCGTTTTACACATAGGAAGTAAGCCAACCTGCAAAGGAAAATCAAAGCCTATGCGAGCTAATAGGATTTGGCCTGCAATCTCATCAGGATAAATTGGAAACAAATGGGTCGTATATAACGTCCCTATCCAACAACAGATAAGCACAGCAGATAGCATCACAATCATGCAATAAAACGCTCTCATATGGCGGGTCAACGCTATCTCCAAAGGTCATAATCTTCACTACCGCGAGAAACTATCAAACTATCTTATGTAAATCAAGCGGATTACAAACACACACTTCGATATCCCCTGGTATAATAAAAAATTTGATGATATATTTTCTGTCAGCTATTTTAGTTGTTAGTAACATGTATAGTTTGGTAATCAAGGATTTTAATCATAAGGATGTTCGCATGTCTTACTCTCAGAAACACATTAATGAAGCAATTGAAATACTACAAAAAATCGATGTCCAAGCCATTGAAGACATGGTCGACATGATTATACAGGTCAAGCGATCCTCAGGCCGCATTTTCTTTTTAGGCGTTGGCGGAAGTGCTAGCAATTGCTCACATGCTGTCAATGATTTTCGTAAGATAGTTGGGATAGAAGCCTATGCGCCTACCGACAATGTCTCTGAATTAACCGCGCGCACCAATGATGAGGGTTGGCCATCTGTATTCGTAGAATGGTTGAAAATCAGTAAACTCAATGCCAATGACATGATTTTCGTCTTATCTGTAGGCGGGGGAAATTTAGAAAAAAATATCAGCCCTAATTTGGTGCTCGCGCTGCAATTAGCGAAAAAAGTTGGTGCTAGCATCACAGGGATTGTAGGACGCGATGGAGGTTATACCGCTCGCGTGGCAAGTGCTTGTGTCATCATTCCTACGGTCAATGAGAATACGATAACCCCCCACGCAGAAGCATTTCAAGCTGTAATCTGGCATCTCATTGTCTCTCATCCGTTATTGAAAACCAGCCAAACCAAATGGGAATCTGAAGTTGCTTCCCATATCTAAATACAGCCGTAAAGCGGTATTTTTAGATAGAGATGGGGTCATCAATCATGCCATTGTTAAAGATGGCAAACCCTATCCCCCTCAAAATGTGGCGGCAGTCACCATCCCATCCGATGCATCATCCGCTTTGACGCAGCTGTCTGAAGCCGGTTTTTTATTAATTGTGATTACCAATCAGCCAGATGTTGCAAGAGGCTTAGTGTCGCGCGATAGCGTAGAAGAGATTAACCATTTTCTTGCTTCTTGTTTGCCCATTGATGATACCTATACCTGTTTTCATGACAACCATGACCTCTGCTTATGCCGCAAACCCAAACCTGGTTCTTTACTGACTGCGGCACAAACTCACCAAATTGACTTGCAACAGAGTTATATGATTGGAGATCGCTGGGTGGATATGGAAGCAGGACAACAAGCCGGATGTAAAACCATTTTTATTGACCATGGGTATGCAGAACAACAACCCACTAAGATGGATTTCTGTGTCAAAACACTCACACAAGCCACACAATTAATTTTAGGAGAGACAATATGAGAAGAATCGAAGAATTAAGCGTCAAGATTTTTGCTGATGGCGCAGACAAAGCCGGCATGATTGAAATGTACCATCATCCTATTATTCAGGGCCTCACTACCAACCCAACTTTGATGCGCAAAGCAGGGATCCGAGATTATAAAGCATTTGCCTTAGACGTTTTATCTGAGATCAAAGACAAGCCTATCTCATTTGAAGTCTTTTCCGATGATTTTGCAGAAATGGAGCGTCAAGCCATGGAAATCGCCAGTTGGGGCGCCAATGTTTTCATCAAAATTCCAGTGACCAATACCAAAAAAATACCCAGCTATCCTCTCATTCAAAGACTGTCTGCACAAAAAATAAAATTAAACGTGACTGCCCTCATGACTTTGAATCAAGTTCGCGAAGTAGTACAGTCGCTCCAAGCTGACGTCCCTAGTTATATTTCAGTATTTGCTGGACGCATTGCAGACACTGGGCGTGACCCACTTCCGTTAATGGCCGCTGCAGTGGAATTATTAAAACTACTCCCAGCCGCAGAATTAATATGGGCTAGTCCACGTGAATTACTCAACATCATGCATGCCGATATGATTGGCTGTCATATTATTACCGTCACGAACGACATCATCAAGAAATTATCGTTAGTGGGATACGATTTAGAAACCTATTCTTTAGATACGGTCAAGATGTTTTATCATGATGCCATGACAGCAGAGTATTCTTTGTAGAGACGACCAGCGTTATCGCCTCATCCGCCCTGTCGGGGGCCTTCTCCCGAAGGGCTTTTTTTATCCATGAAATATCATCCCAGGCTTTTTATAACAATCACCCCGTTTGCTCATACTGTAAACAAGACCATGAAGATTTAAAATCTTTTGATACTCGTGTGAGCAATATTGGCTACCGCGATCTGAGTGAATAATTAGCCCCAGTGGAGGCTTTCAACTCCATATAGCCATCTGTCTATGACAAGCCTTTTTGTCATACGCTCTGACATCGCCCATCCAATAAATCCATGACAACAGCAAGATAAAGCCAGCCTTCCTCTGTCCAACACCGCATTGCATTTTACACTTGAGCTCAGCTACTATTGCCTAAGTAAGAACGACAGGCAATATATTCTGTCTTAACTCCATGATTGGCTCTAATTTTTCTATTAATTTTATAGTTCTCTGCTGGCTGACTCACTTTTTGGCCAGATGGGTTAAGGATTCTCCAGGTTTAAACATCGACCATTGCATATGCCCACGAAAAGCCGCTCTCACAGTTGGCTCTGGGTTATTTTCTGTATTTTGACACCGTTTCAAATGCTGTTCTAGCGTTTCGATGAACTTTTCAATATAAATATGTCCATCAATATGGATGGCTTGAAATGCATGACGAGCATCCTGATTCAAGCGTTTAGCAACCAGGATTTTCATGTTATCAATACCTAAACTATGATTATCATGAATATCATACCATTCCATCTTCAAGAGCGCTTCGCGTTTTAACAGTTCTTCGTAGTAAACTATTTCTTCATCAGTTAACAACCCGCGTTCGAATTTTTTAGATAATGAGCTAACAATAGCATCAAGGTCTGTAAAACATGTTACGTAATAATTGCAAACTAATTCCGCAATGGTTGCATCATTGCTAAACCCCCGTAATATTCTGTCATTGGTTTTAAAAGCATCTTGCTCATATTTGCTACCGCGCCAATAAATAATCAAGGCTTCAAATGCCTTATTTTTTAAATCAACATAATAGCTTGCCAGCACCATGCTAATATATAAGGTAGGAATCAACATAATGATTTCAATGATCGCATGCATCGCAAATGGCACCATTAGGGAAAAGGCGAAAGCTACACAAGTGGTCATGATTAAGATCGGCATGGTTGCTCTTAATAAAAAAATCAATGGATTTTTCTCTAATTGTGCAATTTGGACATATTCCATAAAAAATGGACGCACCGGTTTTGCAAAAGCAAATAAAACGGTTTTTAAATTAGCCACATCGTCTTTAAGCGCAATATAATTATAGATGTCCATACCCTCAAGCATCCAACCAGCGGGTTCTCTTAGCCCAAGTATGCCAAACAAAAGATGAACATTAGCTATACGATCTATCTGTTCTTTGGTTTTCTTAATATTTTTATGCTGCATGATGCCAGTAAGTAAACATGAAAAAATAGTCCTTAAAGCCGGAAAATTATTGGTGTTCCCATATTTTTTGTAATGTTTTAAATATTTTTCAAATTCTTCGGTTAATAATTTTTTTTTGGTCGAATGATTCGTGTTGGAAAAATATAGCTCCATGGCAATAGCATAGTATAGAGTGTCGAGTTCCTCTTCTCTATACAAAGTAACATTGAAAAGAAAACCAATTTTCTCTTTTGTATCGCGGATAACTTCAAGTTGTTTGGCATGAGTTTGTTCTAGAACGGTGACTAGATCCTCTTCAGGATCCATATTAAACGAATTTCTCCAGCTAGCAACGCACTGATCTATAGGTTGTTCTGCCACACAAAAAGAATCATATAACTCTTTCGTATAGGGTTTGTTTATTAGAATGTCTTGACCTACTAAATCAATTAAAATAAATTTTGAGATATATTTTTTTAACAGCGATTTGTATATTAATTTTTTTAGCCTGCCAACACCCGGATCGGCCTCCACTAGAGTTTGGGAGTGTCTTATCTCATTTATTCTTCGGCTAAATCGCAACCCGATATTATCTTGAAAGCCTGTATACTGGTTGTGTCGGTTCTTAAAATTATTTAGTATCGATTCTATGTTGTTGCCTTCTTCTGTTTGAAAAAAATCATGTAATTCTATATCAGGAACAAGGGAAATACCGGGTATAATCTTGTCAAAATCACTATTATTTGGCATTAGAACACCTCTTCTAATTTTTTGATTATGTTCCATTCTGGAAAATCAAAATATCCAGTAGTTCGTCATTTCTCACGCTCTTAAAAGTTTAAAGACTGTATGAAATTCGCAATACAAGGCTAATTATTATCTCCTCTGTTTTTTTAGTGAAATATAGTGGCTTTACTTATAGTTGTAAACCTAAAAATTTTAATCCTAATTATTAGAAAATCTAATGCCTAGGCAATAATATAAACAGCCTGGGATGATATTTCATGGATAAAAAAAAGCCATTCGTGAGAAAACGCCCGACAGGGCGTATGGGGCGATACCCCAAGGATAAGAGAATACCTCAGGCCTAAGAGATTTTTCAGGCTTCGTACAAAAAACTTAAAGAACACAATCTATCCTAAAATCGAGCTTGTGTTATTTTGCTCTCTATTTTCTACTGTTAGTTGTGCACCAGATCTTTTCTGTTCTATATATTTAAATATGACATCAAACCCTTCCTTCTCGATAAATGAGTTCTGATCTAAATCCATCCATGCTGCGCGCTGCGATAAATACGTCTGCAACACCCGATCCGGAGACTGGTCAAACAATTGATGCATCATTTCATGCATCAAATTATAAGCCCGATAAAAATCATCCGAAAAAGTTCTAGCGCCGCACATGAATCTTTGCCCTTGCGCGCCCGCTGCATCAAAAACTTGCGCTGCAAAAACCAAATTCAACCATTTCCCACATTGCTCTTTATCCAACGTCTTTAACATCTTTTGCAAATGACCGGCTATTTCTTTAAAAGCATTTCCATTACCTTCTAAGAACAAAGTGGTATCATAGGGCAAGAAAAATCTCGTGTAAATGATTGCACCAAAGAGCTTCTACCATGCTTCAAGCCTTATTAAAATACTTTACTCAATACCCCCAAACCGATGCCCCTTTCATGCATAAGCAATTCGCTGACTGGAAGAAAACTCGTCCCCTCGAGGGATTGCATATTGTCCATCATGTCCCAGTTGTGACAAATACTTTGTTAAAAATCGCTTGTTTGGTTGCCGCAGGGGCAGAGGTAACCGTAACGAATCCCAGCTCTTTTTGTACAGCACAAACGGAAGCGATTGAAGCCTTGCAAACCGCTGGCATTCGATATGTCCCAGAACTTGCAAGCATCGCTACTGAAAAATTTGACCTGTATTTTGATTGCGGTGCAGAGCTGTACCAAGCACTAAATGTGCCCAGAATTGGTGCTATCGAATTAACCGGATCGGGCGATCATTATTATCGCAAACATCCGCCTGGATTTCCTGTGCTCAGTATCGACCCCACTTTTACCAAACAACTTGAAACAGTGTTTGGCTGTGCTGAAAGCAGTCATGCTGCCATATCACAGCTTACAGGAATCAATCCGGCAACAAAATCTTGGATTATTTTCGGTTTCGGGAAAATAGGCAGAGGATTAGCATTTTTCTGCAGGCAACATCAAGTGCCCGTGGTGGTGGTAGACATTTCTCCACACCAACGTTCCCTTGCAAAAAATTTGGGCATTGAGACAGTCGGCCCACAAAATTTACCGGCACTGCAAAGCGCAGTACAACAAGCAGATATCGTTGTGACGGCAACAGGCAAAGAAGCCATTATGAATGCGTACCCTCATGCATGGTTCAAAGATAAAATGTTAGCAAACCTAGGTGTCTACGATGAATTTGGCCCACAGTTTTCCCAAGAAGAAGTCTTAAATCAGAAAAAACCCATCAATTTTGTTCTCAATGATCCCACACCGATTCGCTATATTGATCCAGAATTCTATCTGCATAACATGGCAGCGTTACCACTGATTAGCACGCAATATGCAAATGGCATTCATGACGTCGCCCATCAATTAGATAAACAATTGATCGAAGCGTGGTGCCAATATCATCAATTTTCCGCCGATGTTATCTATGATTGGTTTATTGATCCGGTCACAATCAGAAATTGATATCCATGCTACCCAACTTTCTCACCCATTTTCAAAGATTGGCATTATAGTAAACATCTTGTCATAACTTAATGGAAAATATTGCTTTCTGAAAATACCTCATCCATGTGAGCAGGGTTAACATCGCCGGACACAGTGGCAAATAACATAATGTCATCTTATGTCAATGTTCTACTCAGACTCGCTTGACGCCGAAGCGAAAGCTCATCAAAAGGAACATTTTCTAAAAATTCTTCAGTCTTCGCGTTCACCTTTTGTTTGCTCTGCATAGATGCCGGCCACCAATGTCTTAAGTAACATCTTTCCCATAAAGCGTATCATAATACGTTGGGTTTTTACCGAAAATAAGCAATCGAAGTTGTTTTTCAATTTCTAGAATAGCAAAAAACACGATACCTAAGATAACAATAAGTACCCCATCAAACAAGGGAATTGATTTTGTGGAGAATATTTGTTGTAAAAGCGGAATATACGTAATAGCAAATTGTGCCATTGTTAAAATCATGACCGACATCCATACTACCTTAGTTCCTTTGACGGCTTTCCAAGTCAATGACGTACCATATATATTGCGGATAAAGAATAAATGAGAAATTTCCATAACAACCAATGTATTAAGAGCGATGGTGCGAGCGAGCTCAATTGAGTAGTGACGATCAATCGCATAGAAATAAATAGCAAAAACGCCACAGACAAACAGAACAGAAACCACAATAATATGCCACACTAAAACACCGGTCAGTAGCGGCTGAACACGCGGTCGAGGTGGCCGTCGCATGGTGTTTTCTTCCGTCGGCTCAAAAGCCAGCGTCATACCCAAGGTAATAGTGGTAATCAGGTTTATCCATAAAATCTGAACGGGTGTTACTGGAAGATTCATACCAAAAAGTAATGCGACTATAATGGTTATTGTCTCACCTGCATTAGTAGGTAAAGTCCAGCTAATCACTTTTTTCAGATTATCATAAACGGTCCGCCCTTCACGAACCGCGGCTTCTATCGATGTAAAATTATCATCCGTCAATATTAAATCAGAGGCTTCTTTGGCCGCCTCGCTGCCTTTTTTACCCATCGCAATGCCCGCATCTGCCCGCTTCAAAGCAGGTGCATCATTAACGCCATAACCAATCTAAGCTTATGCTCCGGACTCGTGCGAGCGAAAATGTCTGTCACTAATATGGCTATTTTGAGCGACTCATCATTCATTTTATCCAAATCAGCACCCGTCAGAACCTTGTCCGTATTTTTAAGCCCTATTTGCTGACCGATAGCAAGTGCTGTACTGGCATGATCGCCAGTTATCATTTTCACCTGAATGCCTGCCTTATGACATTGGGCAACGGATGTAATGGCTTCGGGCCGAGGTGGATCAATCAACCCCACCATACCGAGTAAAACCAGATCATGTTCCACGTCAGTAAATTCTAGAACAGTATGATTAGAATGAATTGATCGCACGGCAAAAGCCAAAACACGCTGGCCTTTAGCTGCAATGGCCTCAATTTTCTCCAGCCAATATTTTTGGTTTAATGGCTCTACCTTACCATCACTCTGTTGTTCCTGACACATCGTTAAAATTTGTTCTGGCGCACCCTTAACGGTTAAGTCCTCAAACTGCTGTAAATTCGACATAGCTGACTAGGAATTGAGTCATCGCTAAAATTCGGTACTATTGAGTTGCGAACAACAAAAAGACCGAGGAGATTAGCGATACCGGATTACAATGTTACCGTTGGAAAAGAGTTACTACCAGAACTTTTATCAAATCAGAATAGTTTGGCTAATCTTGTTGAAGACATCCTGCATCAAATATTAGAGGCACAGGTGACGGAATCATCAGGCACAGAGAAACACGAACGTTCTGATGAATGGGTGTTCAAATTGACGATACAGAAAGCTACGCCACATGGGAAGAGACTTTTAGGTGGCTTAAAGTACGTGGTTTAACCGGTGTTATATATGTGATTTCAAATCAAAATTCGGGCCTTATTGAGGCTGCTAAAAAGCACTTTCAAGGCGCAACTGGGCAACGGTGCCAAGTCCATTTAATGCAAAATATATTGGGCTTTTGCGCAGTTCGCCACCGTAAAGCCGTTGCATATAAAGCGAAGTTGATTTTACAGGCGCCAGAAATGTTTTGTATGCTGGCGTTACCAATGATCTGATACGTCAGGTCTATGAGCACAAAAGTAAATTGGTTGCTGGATTCAGCAAATAATATAACGTCGACAGATTGGTTTACTATGAGGGGTCTGTAGAAGTATCGTTGTAGCTATTGAACGAGAGAAGCAAATCAAGGGGTGGTCACGAAAAATGAAGCATGATTTGATGAATGCATTGAACCCAGAGTGGAACGACTTATATCAATCGATTCTTTAAAAATTGTGCCACCAGACAGGAGATCCCTCACCCTCGCTATGATCGGATTCGGGATGACGAGGTGGTGGGGAGTTACGATTGGCAAGTCAAATGTTCTCGGACTCAACAAATTGAATAATTAAAAAATGAACTCAGTGAGATGAATTGGCGAAAATTTACAGCAGTTTTAGGTGTCATCACCTGCTTTAATATCTAACGCTTCTCCAGGATATAAATGAGCCTCTTTCATAATCATTGACAGTATACGTATACCGATGGAGTTCCCCCATTTCGTTAAAGTGACAATAGACATAGCGCCCCAAAAACCACTTAACACCCCCTTAATGTTCAAATGCTATACTAAATGTACATTATTTGAGGCGGTAATTATGAAAGTAATTTTAATTGGGGAAGAACATATTGGTGCGCAGGGTCCTTGTATTTTATTGGAAATATTGCAAGAGTTAAAACACCAAGAGGTAGCCTGTTCGCTTGGTCTCGAAATTCCTTCTCTGGAATGTGTCGACAATTTATATTCTATTGGTGATGCCACCAAAAATGACTGGCTATTAGCTCAATTACAACGAAAATTATTTATTTTAAGCGCCATGGAAATATTTCCTGCTTTTGCCGCAGATCTGGCTAATAAAGAAAAAGAGCGAGCCGTTCGGGATAAAATCATGGCAGAAAAAATTTTTGACCGAAATGAAGACGTAGTCGTGATGTTAGTGGGTGCGTTACATCTTGAAGGCATCTCGCGTCATCTTAAAACTAGTGGCATCGAGGTATTATGTTTGGCTCCTCAATCCCCCCTGGCTATGCTTCTTTTTCCGAGCATTGGTCAGCATATTAGCAGTGAAAATGGTTTTTTTTATAACAGTGAATGTGAGAGTATCTCGCATGCTAAACAAAGGATCAGTCAATTTGTCCATTGATGCACGGGGTTTTGCGTAAGCCCTGACTTTAACTAAGCTAAGTACTCGCAAAAACGGATGAGTCCATATACGTGCTGACAATTGTTCTCGCGCCGCTGCCTAATACCCATGTAAAATATTTGCACGAAAATTATCTAAATTTCTAAATCAAAAATTTGTTTATTTCCAATGCTAAACCCGCAACATACGGCGCTTGCATCATCGTGTTATGGTCTCCTGCAATCATTTTTGTCGAAAGACAAGAAATGTATTGTGACCAATGATTATCCGAAGCTTCCATGCTGATATATTCAGATCTTGTCTCATTAATCCGAATAAATTCCTGTTTATTAATCCATTGCTGCAGTGCATTATTTGCATCTGTGTCACAAGCGAATTTTTGTCTCATAAGTTTTTTAAAATCGATAACGCTTCGTTCTGTTTTTTTACTAATGGCCGCATCCA
>CAMCUM010000002.1 GCA_945878975.1 Legionella genomosp. 1 | reverse complement strand
GATTAAAAAAGAAGCATTGATGCTGGCGCGAGAGCTCGAAAAACTGGAACGGAGTTTGGGCGGTATCGAAGATATGGGCGGATTGCCGGATGCATTATTTGTGATAGACGTTGGTTTCGAACATATCGCTGTGGAAGAAGCACGTCGTTTAAGGATTCCGGTGATTGGTATTGTTGATACAAATAATAATCCAGATAACATTGATTATATTATTCCAGCTAATGATGACTCTATGCGTGCGATTCGTATGTACCTATCTTGTGTCTCAGATGCTATCACAAACGCGAGTCATTCTTCTGGTCGTGGTGATGCACCAGAATTCATCGACGCTTAATCAGGAGATCAGCTTATGTCAGTAAGTGCTGCAATGGTAATGAGTCTTCGCGAACGTACGGGCGCGGGAATGATGGAATGTAAGAAATTTTTGGTCGCTGCGAATGGTGACATTGAGCTTGCCATTATCGAAATGCGTAAAGCAGGACAAGCCAAAGCCGATAAAAAAGCAGATCGTATCGCTGCCGAAGGGGTTGTAGTAGTGGCACGCACTAAGGATCTGCGACACTCTGTGATGTTAGAAATCAATAGTGAAACAGATTTTGCGGCGCGCGATGAGAGTTTTGTGCGTTTTGCACAACTTGCTGTTGAAACTGCTTTGCAAACAAAAGTGACTACGGTAGATGACTTGAGTCAGCAAATGCTGGTTGAGGGCAATATCACGGTTGAGCAAGCAAGACAGGAATTAGTGGCTAAAATTGGTGAAAACATCAAAATTCGGCGGTTGCATCATGCGCAGGCTGACGAAGGTGGCGTAACTGGGTTTTACTTGCATGGTGGCCGTATTGGCGTTGTGATTGTATTGAAGGGTGGCGATAACGAACTCGCGCGTGATTTGGGTATGCATATTGCTGCGAGCCGTCCTATTGTTGTCAAGCGCGAAGAAGTGAGTGCGCAATTGATCGAAAGAGAGCGCGACATTTTTATTGCCCAAGCGCGTGACAGTGGCAAACCCCAAGATATTATTGATAAGATGATTGATGGTCGTATCAGTAAGTATTTGGATGAAGTCAGCTTGTACGGACAGCCATTTGTAAAAGATCCAAACACCAAGGTTGGTCAGTTATTAAAACAAAAACAGGTGGAAGTGGTATCTTTTACACGCTTTGAAGTAGGCGAAGGTATTGAAAAGAAAGAAGATAATTTTGTTGCTGAGGTGATGGCTCAAGTTCGCGAGTCATCATGACAGCAGTGACTGGCTTGAAATATAAACGCATTTTACTGAAATGTAGTGGTGAGGCCCTGCTTGGGCCTTTGCAATTTGGCATCGATCCAGCTGTTTTAGATGCGCTTGCTCAAGATATCGCTGCATTGGTCAAAATGGGTGTTGAAGTTGGTTTGGTGATTGGTGGTGGTAATATATTTCGTGGAAAAGCTTTGTCGCAAGCAGGTCTTGGCAGAGTGACCGGTGACCATATGGGTATGCTGGCTACTGTGATGAATGCTTTGGCTTTTCGAGATGCTTTGGAGCGTATTGACTTACCAGCGCGCATTATGTCAGCCATTCCTATGATGGGTGTGGTGGATTCGTATCATCGTCGTAAAGCGATGACGCATTTACGCAATGGGCAAGTAGTGATTTTTGCTGCGGGTATTGGCAATCCATTTTTTACCACAGATACCGCTGCTTGTTTGCGTGCTATTGAGGTGGGTGCAGATGTTGTGTTAAAGGCTACCAAAGTTGATGGTATTTACTCTAGTGACCCTGTGCACAATCCTGATGCAGTAAAGTATGATTTTTTAACCTACCGTGATGTTTTGAATAAAGGCTTAGAGGTGATGGATCTCACTGCTATTTGTTTGTGTCAAGATCAGCATATGCCTTTGCAAGTTTTTAATATTGCTATACCGTCGGTATTGCAAAAAATTGTGATGGGTGAGCAAGTTGGCACCCTTGTGGGAGATCATGATGATCGATAATATCAAGCGTGATGCTGAAAAGAAAATGCAGAAAGCTGTCGAAGCACTTCAGTATGAAATGTCCAAAATAAGGACAGGAAGAGCCAGCTCAGGTTTGTTGGATCATGTTCAAGTGGATTATTACGGTAATTCGACGCCTCTTAATCAACTGGCAACTGTGACACATTCTGATGCACGAACTTTATTAGTGACGCCTTTTGATAAAACGATGGTTGCTGCGGTAGAAAAAGCAATTTTGACTTCAGATTTGGGCTTAAATCCTGCTACGTCAGGCTCAGCGATTCGTGTGCCGATGCCACCTTTGACGGAAGAGCGTCGTAAAGATTTAATTAAAGTAGTTCGCGCAGAAGCGGAACAAGGACGCGTTACAGTTCGGAATATTCGACGTGACGCCAATCAACAATTGAAAGATTTGAAAGCTATTTCCGAAGATGATGAACGACGTGCTACGGATCTGATTCAAAAATTAACCGATAAATATACTGCGGATGTTGATGCCGTTTTGGCACAAAAAGAAAAAGATTTGATGGAAGTTTAGGGGCTGTTGGCAATTCATAGCCCTACGTCCCCTGGCTTGTCCGCGGTAAACAGTTCGACCTTTATCAGTGCTGCAACACTTTGCATTGTTCAAAATATCTGGATCCCGCGGACAAGCGGCGGGACGTAGCGCTTCTAGAGATGAATTGTCAACAGATCCTAGAAACCTTACGTCCGTGGATCTTGTTAATGGGTTTACTTTTTTTTAGGTCCGTCTATCTTTGCTCCTGTTGGTAGCAATACTTTTGCATAGGCCTCTGTGTCTTTTAATGCGTCCTCCATCCTACGAGCGACAGCGCAAGCAGGGTGTTCTCTTAACCGGTCACATTGTTGCTCGAATTGCTGCATCATCTGTGGTATCTCATGATTCCTTTTGCTATTATTACGCAATATGTGATGTATTTGAGTAGCCAATTCTGATAATGGGTTGAGCAATTGTCGTTCCTCTTCATTAGATGGTGAAGCAAAACGATTGAGCTTAGCGACATAGTCTGTGAGTAATCGTAAACATGAGTTTGAAATTTGCCATTTATTCATATCTATGACTTTCTCCGGAGATAGTTGACTGTTCCGTCTTTTTTGTTGTCTTTCTTCGTAGGAATTCTGGCTACGAATGTCTTCTGCCAAATCTTGCTGTAGCCTCATTTGTGCAAATTGTGTATTGATGGCAATATATTCTTCTTTTGTTTGAAAAACGCTGATTAAAAATTCAGTTCCTTCTCGGATAGGATGTTTACTATCCAATTGCTTGAGCATCGCTTTGATATGCCCTAAATCGGATATGGTCAGCTGATTTTGCGAGTCTTGCGCACTAACCTGTCTAATAAAATCGGAAATATGTCGCAATAACGCCAAATGATCAGGACTGATCGTTTGCATGGCATCTGCATCCGATAGTAGTCCAATGTACTGTAACATTTGATGACCCACTGATTGGATATTCTCTTGTTTTGCTTCATTCGATAAAGGCTCATCGGAGTAACGAATATTATAGTGTCGAATATGGCTTACGAGATCTCTGATGATGGGACTGACAGCTGATTCGTTTCGACTAGGAGGTTGAAAAAAAGTAGGTAGTGGATTATTGGGGTTCACAACAAGTTCTGGACTTTGTTTGGCCGATTTTATCGGTTTTCTTTCTTCTCTGCTCGCTTCAAATTTTCTAGAGTTTGCAACGGTAGAGGTGATTTGATTGACCAATGCAGCCAAATTGGGATCTTCCTGATACCTGGGATTTTTTTTGATAGCATGTTCTAGGGCGAAGAAATGCTCCCATCTCCACGACATGGTTCCCAAAAGAGGTTTTAAAGCTCTTGCGACTTCTTTGAAAGGGCTCACTCTTGAATCACGAGAGCGCTCTATGGCAAGAATCTTGCTTAAATAGAGTTCTTGTAATCTGAAGGCGGTTTCTGAATTAACCGTGAGCAGAGTCTCTTGTTGTTCTGCTTCTAAACTTTCAAGAGATGCAGGATATAATGATCGTAAAATTGTTGCATATTGTTGGTATGCCGGACCTTCTGTATTTGAAACAAACCAGTATAACTCTCTAAGGCTTTCACCTGTTTTGTTCTGGATAAAATGCTTCAATGGTTCGATAAACTCACGTCGTTTACGTAATTGTTCATTTGCTGTTTCTATACTTGCATCCAATTCTTGTAAACGGATATTGGCTTTTCCTAGTTCAACAGCACCATCCGTTGGATGAAGTCTTGAGCCAATAAGGGATATTTTTCCCATTTCACTCTTATTTTGCTTTCTTTTTTCTTCAATGCGCTTGCTGGCTGCATAGTTTTTTTCTAACTGCCTTTCTAAAATTTTGAACACATTGGCCTTAGAGATGTGCTGCATTGTTTCCTCGGTAAACTTCACCAATGGCGTATTTATTTTCGGATATAATTCACCGAGCGTCATCAGTGCTTTTTTGCATTGAGACGCATTTTTTTTATCTGCTAGCAAACTGTATTGATATTCACAGAGGCAGGTGCATAAATGAAATAAATAAAGATAACAGGGTTGTGCCTGAAATTGACCATAGGCTGCTTGTAATGCGGGTCTGTCACAGGATTGTATGAATGCTTCTAAAGCTTGCTGATTTTGTTCAAGCTTTTCGACATGCGTGTATTCTTGGAGCATTTTGGTGGCTTTGTGGAGATTCATACTTAATGCATAATATTCTGAGTATTTTGTTTGCCAGCGACCGTAAAAACGTTCGTTTTCTAACTGCACTTGTTTCTTAAGACCCTCAATCTCCGCTTGCAACGACTGGCCTTGTCTGATAGCTTCATCTAAGGGATTCACTGAGTAAAAATATCGGTATAATTGAATCAGAATGGGTGCCCACACTAATAACATATATAAAATTTGTGGGATCACGATGTCTTGAATGCGTTCGTGAGCAACTTGGATCCATCGGTTCAACCGTTCTATTTCTCTTTCATGAGCAGCTTGATCTTCGACAAATGTTTTGAAGTCTAGTAAATAAGCAGTTTCGTTGGGATCGCGAAGCTGCAGGACAGATGCAATTCGGACGTCTAGATCTAGAATATTGGGCATGGGCAGTGCTTGTTGATAGTTAGATAAAACAGTGATTTTAGATTGTAAGTGTTGAGTGGAATGGAGTATGTCGAAGAAAGCGCTGTCGCGTTGCATATAGTTTAACGATATATCATCTGTTTTGCCTATTACACCTGTAGCAATCTTAGTGTGTTCTTTTTGTAAAATTTCTCTCTGTAATTTTCTTTGTGCCTCAAGATCCTGGATGCGTTCTTGATCAGCTTGGGGATTGTTTGCAAGTTCATGTTCCAAATGCTTGTTGATACTCATGATGGTACTCTATTTTGATTTCTTATTGTAATTTTAGTATAAAATTTGCATAAATCAATTGTTTTTGGATTATTATATGAGTTGGGTGTTTCGTACTCTGAGTGTTTTGTGGCCCGGGCGAAGCGTAAGCCTAACCCGGGCCTTAAATCGGAAATATTATGCGCTCATTTCCATTGTTGCATCTAATAGCGGTGATGTTTCATTGTCTTGGTTTTCTTGGTCAGTATCGCGCATGTAATCTTTCATCGCACGGGCCTGCATTGGCGCTGGTGTGCCAAATTTTTCTTGCCAAGTTTGTTGAAATGCCGCTTGCATCGTAAATAGTTCATCACGTAATTTATTGCGTTTTGTGCTCAAGCTCTTGATTGACGTATTTTCTTGGTAATCAGGCATGAACAAACACGCTAATGTAATCACAGGATGGAACAGATACGATGCCATCAGTTGTAAGGAGGCTACTATGCCGTTCGATTGGGTCGAACTTAGTTCCGCCAGATTTTTCAAGGTGACATCTAACTTAGTTTGGACATGTGCTCGATAAGCCAAATACTCTTTCAGCATCTGTTTTGATTCTGCGTGAACAGCAGAATTCAGCGTAACGGCAAACAAACTATGTTGCGACGTGGAGAGATGAGCTTGTGTTGCAAATTGCTCATTTTGCGCTCTTAAGTTCTGCACAGAGAGTGTCTGTGTTTCAACATCATCCATAGGTACTGATGTGTCAAATGAATCCATACTGGGTCTTATTTCAGCTGCATCTGATTGCTCATCACTGTCTTCTGAGTAAGCATCTGAGTTATAGTCTTCAATAGATATTGTGCTACAGATTTGCATAAACTCTGCCATTGCAGCATTGACACGGTGATCTAGATAATGGGCATCATCATTGATCGTAACCATTTCTTGTTGCAACGCACTCAAATTTCCATGGGTTGGGTCGCGCATAAACGCCATCAATTTGACGTAAATAGGATGATCGAGTTTGAGTGATTCATATTTTCGCAAAAATGCATCACAAGCTTGCTCATCCATATGAGTAATTTGGTGCTGGCGTACGGCTTCATAAGCCTGAGGGTACAGGCTTTTTAAGAGTGCACGCGTGTCTTTGACCATCTTTTTATGTCTGAATTGCGGATGGCTGTGAATATGTTGATACAACTCACTAAAATGACTTAAAGTTCTGTCTTTTAGGAATGTCGTATATTTTTCTTCTATATGTGCCATAAACTTGGTGAAAGGATCAGTTTCTTCGCTCAGTTGATCAACACTTGGCAATACAGGATATTGCTCAAATAATGCCAATTCTCGCGTTACACAGGCTTGTTCTTTTGCAAAATTATCCATCATATCGGGATGCAGGCGTTCAAGTTGCTCAGAGATAGCAGTTAATTGACCTGATATGATTTCTTTATCATCTCTTTGAATGGCTTGAAGACGCAACTGATGAGCCAGGCGATAGAAGTCTAGCAAATTGCTGACAGTTTTGTGCGTCGCATATCGATGGTAAACATCAGAGAGTCCTGTAAGGGCGATATTGTTTACAATCTTTGCAACCGTGATTGAATTTGCCGCATCTAAATCATGTGGTCTTGGTATTCCAGGATATTTGGTATCCCAGGTTTTATGAAAGATTGTTTTCATGGTTGTTAAGCTTTCGTTAATAACAGAAAACCTTTCGCTTAATATTTTGATTTTTTCCTGAGTCAAAGCTTGGAAATTCATATAATTCATAGCTTTGAGTACAAAAGATGGCAAGGCATTTTCTATCATAAAGTCTAACCAAGTTCGTTGTGCCGCAAGTGCAGTATCTATGTTTTTTGATACTTCTACCATTTCGCGCAATAGTGTACGTTGCGCATTACGATAAGGCCTAGTAATGTCATCAGCCGCTAACACTCTGGTTTCATCGCGCTCAAAAGCGTCGGGTACGTCACGTTTTTCGTCAAGATTTAAAGAATGCATATACTCAAAAAAAGCAGCGTCACGTGCGCGATATAAGCGAATCAATTCTTCTTGAGTAGGCGCAGACTTTTGTTGCGTCGCAACAACGGGAATTTGTACACAAGGCTCTATAAGAGTTGGCGCTGCACCAAAAGATATCAAACTACTGTATAACGATGAAACAGCTGATACAACGCTATTCATGCTTTCAATCATAGCGATAGACTCATCATCTGGTATGGTTTCGTCTGCATGCAGATCTTGATAAGCTGTTAATTCTGCCCGATAGGCATCAGATTGCTGCACCGCATCAATGAATTTTTGCTGTGCTTGTTTAGTGATGTGTTCTTGATAATATTCAACTAATGATTTATTGGTTGTCATAACTAATCCCTCAGTAAGATTTATTAGCCTGTATCCATTATATCACATATTGATCAAAATTAATACTAAATGTTGTTTTTTGGTATGTAAAGACGGCATTTTTTAAATGCCATAAAAATGACTGAATGACATACTAAATCCAACGAAAAGAGCGAGGTTCTGCGGTAGTCTTGCTGAATTGAGCCATGTATCCGAAACCGGGATCCCAGATGAAAGCACTAAGTTTGGGATGAGAGGTTATGAATGCCAGTAATGCTGGTTTAGACTGAGTGGCTAGTACAATCATATTAGTTGAAGAGGGAACTGGAATACAAACAGTTGCGTTGTGAAACACCGACTTTATACGCTCCAGGATAGGTAATTCTTGCTGAACATTGACTAAATTGATGGCTAAAAACCCATTTGGAAGCAAATGCTGCTTGCATTGTTGGAAAAATACTTGTTGTGCACAGTTTTCTGGGAAACTGGTATCAGAATAGATATCAATTAAAATATGCTGATAAGTACTCTGATCTGAGTTTATAAATGTGTGTGCGTCTTGTTGTAGGATGGTGAGTGATGGGATGGTATCGAGCATAAAGTACTGGTAGCCAAGGGTAATGACTTCAGCGCTGAGCTCGACTGCCGTGATAGGGTGTTGCTGCAGGCATGGCGCAGCCATATGGAGTAATCCACCGCCGCCTAGGCCTAACAGGCAAGTTGGTCCAGGTTGTGTGCGTAAGGCTAAAGTAAAGGGGTATAGGTAAGGCATTGCTGCTTTATGCGGGTGCTTTCGTTGAATTAAGGTTTGGATGTGGGTGCGATTCTGGAACATGAGCCAGCGGTACCATCTATTTTGCTGAACTTCCATGCTTGAGGAGCGGTAGATAGTTCGTCCAGCAAAGGTTTTGAAATATAGGCTCATGTCAGTATAATGGTGCGAGTAAACAGAGATTTTGACATGTTTGAGGTCGATTTGAAAGCAACGCTCCTACAGACCGCAAAGATAGCGGTTCATCCTGATTGGTATCCTTGTATTGAGCAAGCTTTTGCAGCGATGGATCCTGATTATTTATTGGGTTTGGAGCAATCTGATCAGTGGCTACCAGAGCGGCAGAATATGTTGATGGCATTTTCACAGCCTTTGTCTGCTGTGCGGTACGTATTGTTAGGAGAGTCTCCTTATCCTAGAAAACAATCTGCAAATGGTTATGCATTTTGGGATGCTGCAGTGGGGGATTTGTGGACGGAGACCGGTTTGAGTAAGGCAGTGAATCGGGCGACGTCTTTGCGGAATTTACTGAAAATGCTTTTATATGCGCGTGGTGATTTAAAAGCGGATTTTTCGCAGACAGCCATCGCAAATTTGGATAAAACGCCTTATGTGCAAACTTTGGCGGATCTTTTCCAAGGATTGTTACGACACGGATTTTTATTACTTAATGCGTCGCTGGTGTATGAGCCCAAGCGTGTGCGTTATCATGCGAAACATTGGCGTCCGTTTATGGCGAGTGTGTTGCAGTATTTGCATCATACTGCTCCGAATAGTCAGTTGATATTATTGGGAAATATCGCCCAACAAATCGCAGAACGTGAGTGGTTTACGTGTTTTTTAGCAGAGCATCCTTACCAGATTAGCTTTATTCGTAATCCGGATGTGATTGCTTTTTTTCAACCCTTTAATTTATTGGCTTCTAAAGAATTTTCTTCCTGCTGATCTCCTTCGCCTAGGCATGAGAAGGTGCCCGAAGGGCGGATGAGGGGTTGCTTGAGCGAAGTTCTTTGCTGACGTTTGCCCACAGGGCTTGGAGTGTTTACGATGACTGTTGATCCGGATGAAATAGCAAAATTTGCCCGCCAGGCGGCGCAATGGTGGCGACCTGAGGGTGCTTTTCGCACTTTGCATGATATCAATCCTGCACGTTTGTCTTATATCGAAAAATTTGTTGCTTTGAAAGACAAGCGTATTTTGGATATTGGTTGTGGTGGGGGGATTTTATGTGAAGCCATGGCCAAAAGTGGGGGGCGGGTGACGGGGTTAGATGCGGAGCCGGATGCCATTGCTGCAGCCACGACGCATGCTAAAGCGACAGATCTCAACATTGA
The DNA here is from genome assembly GCA_945878975.1 of Legionella genomosp. 1. Classification (GTDB taxonomy): domain Bacteria; phylum Pseudomonadota; class Gammaproteobacteria; order Legionellales; family Legionellaceae. The sequence goes on along the minus strand of CAMCUM010000002.1, from coordinate 98,299 downwards.
GTATCTGTGTCAGCCTATAGAAACGTATCGCGCAGATCCCTTTCCTGTCATCACTTGTTTAGAAATGTTAGAGCATGTGGCTACGCCGCAAATGATTATTAATGAAGCAGCAAACTTACTTGCGCCAGGCGGTTATTTGTTCTTATCGACCATTAATCGTAGTGCTTTGGCTTATGCCAAAGTGGTGCTTGCAGCCGAATATATTTTGGGATTATTACCCAAGCAAACCCATGATTATAAACGCTTTATCAAGCCCAGTGAATTGGCGGCTATGGTGCGCGCAGCAGATTTGGAATTGGTGGATTTGACCGGCTTGACGTATCACCCAGTCTCTAGAACGGCTACGTTGGTTCCTACTATAACAGATAATTACTTACTGGTTGCACGCTCTACAGGATAGCGATCCTGGTAGCGCTTTTGTGCATAAACCGCTTGCTCCGGGTTGACCGTGCCATTAGAGTGGCCGAAGAGATCAATGCGTTCTGCCTCGGGTTTTTGTGCTAACAAATATGCTTTAGATGCTGTGTAATAAGTCAAAGCTTCGCGCAAGAGTTTTTTACTGAATGGTGGAGAGTCGAGGCGCGCATACACATCGATGATGTCTTCAAGAATGCCTAGTTTGAGAGGCTGCACCAATTGTGGTTTCTGAAAAAATGCTTTGGGAAACTGCTCAATCAACCAAGCAATGACGGCCTGTTTTTCGATTTTTGTAGTCATCAGAGTACTAAGAACGTAAAGACATAGTCACAAACTTACCATAAGGCGGTGGGGGGAACAAGATTTTTTTGGAATGAGTTTGTAGCCTTGATGTAGCGATAGCGTCATCAAGAATGATTGGGTTGAAACCTTGATGACGCTATCGCTACATCAAGGCTCCCATCGTGTGTTACCTCAGGCTGTGCTCGAAATATCGTCGGACTTTATTAATAAAGGCCTTTGTGGTAAGGTCTCGATCTTAATTTACGTTCAAAATCGAAAAGGAAAGATAATGTCAGAAGAATTAGTGGTGACAGTTCGTAACCGTGGAAGTATTGCAGAAGTAACCGCTTTATTAGCAGAACCGGGATTGAATATTGATTACCAGGATGCTAACGGGATGACAGCCCTGATGGAAGCCACGCTCAATTTAGATATCCCTATGATGACATTGCTTTTGACACAACAACCCAAACCCACAGTCGATTTAGAAGATCTTCGAGGCAATACCGCGCTGAATCATGTGTATATTGAATGTGAAATAGATAATGAAGCAGCGTTACTTCCGGCGATTAATTTACTGATAGCGAACGATGTAGATGTTAATCATACTAGTGAGTCGGATGATACACTCATAGAATGGGCTGCCTACAATGGTCATCTTGATATTGTGAGACGATTACTTGCAGTGGAGGGTAGTGTAATAGGGACTGCTTTGGAAGATGCGCAAAATGGTTTAGCGCAAGAGATTGAAAATCCAGGTAAATATCAAGAGATGATAGAGATGATAACGGTGGCAATGAATCCGGTCGACTCCCTCGGATCAGAAATGGATGATTTAGGACTTGCGCGATGCTAGTAAAAGCGCTGGTGGTGTTTTTAATTTGAAAGGCCTACGTCCCGAACAGTTTCGGGACGTAGGCACCTAAAACGCATTTGTAATATTTGCGATAGACAAGATTTTGTTCTAAGTTTAAAGGAATGCTTCCCATTCGGATGAACTATGAATAAACTATCGCTAACCATCAGCTTGCTTATGCTGAGCGTAACTGTTTTTTCCGAAGGGATCCCGTCGGCAAGTTATTATCATGAGAGCGCTCTCCTACAAAACTCTGCACGAACTCGAACGGATCACCATGGTGGTAAACTCATTGCTTATATAACGGGATCGAAGCCAGCGCCTGCTGCAGGTGATTTGGTGAATGCGGGTTATACGCATATTGTGGTGGCTTATGGTGTGTTTAGCACTGTGACGCCGGGACAAATTATCCCTGCTTTTGTCAACGTGACGCCAGAGTATATTCAATCATTACAGACTGCTGGCATCAAAGTACTGCTGTCATTGGGGGGCCCTTCCTCTAATATTGTGAATACAACGACTGATTTTCATGCTGTGCTTGCCAGAGTATCTGATCCCCAATGTTTTATTGAGGAATTTGTAAACTCTATGCAAGATATGATGCGTCAGTATCATTTTGATGGGTTTGATATGGCCATTGAGCATGGATTATCAGGCTCAGGTAGTTTTACCAGTCCTACGGGTGATATTGATGTATTAGCGCGGGCTATGCGCGACCTACATCGTAAGTATCCTACAGTATTATTGAGTTTGGCACCTCAGATGGCTAATATTGCTCCTACGCAGCAGTTTTTAGGGACGTCAGGTAATTATGCGGCGTTGGTGATGCAAACCGCACCAATTTTAACTTGGGTTGGGATTCAATTATATAATTCCGGAGCTTATAAAGGGATTGATGGGAGGTCTTATGGCTTGGATGATGCCAATAGTCCAGATGCTTATGTTGCCATGGCAAGTGATTTGCTTGAAAATTGGCCAGAAAAAACGCGCAGTGGCTTGAGTTCTGGCTTTCAACCATACAGCGCATATTTAGCCCCATCTCAAGTGGTTTTGGGATTTTCGGTTGCAAATCAGCAGGGTGTCAGCGATGGGGTGCCAGCGGCGAATGTAGTGACGGTCAAACGGGCCATCACTTGCTTACGGACTGCCACAGTAGGAAGAAACAGCTGTCGAAATTACATTGCACCGAGGTCTTACCCTAATTTTGGTGGGGTATCTGCATGGGAACTGTCTTTTGATCAAGATAATCACTATCGTTTCGCTAAAGATTTGAAAGAGATGTTGGGGATTAGGAAGCCTTGATGATCTGAGTCGAGCATGATCCTAAGACATCCGAGATTTTGAGTTCATATAAGGGCGTGTTGATAATTCAAAACCCTACGTCCCGCGGACAAGCGGCGGGACGTAGGGCTTCTTGAGATGAATTGTCAACAGACCCAAGACCCGGGGTTTGTCGTCATTGCGAACGGAGTGAAGCAACACAGTACCGTTTATCAACGAAGCTTCGAACTGGTTTGCTTCGCTGACGCTTTAATGACGGATTTTGCACCAAATTATAAAAATGGCTAAAGTTGTGCGCGATGCGACCTGGGTGAGTCGCATCCCTATTACGCGATGTGTGCGTAGTGAGATTGGCTTAAATAATTTCTATCTGGATAATAAGCAAATAATACGGATCCGTTCTTTAGTAAGTTGATCACGGGCTTTGCCAGTGCTTGGCTAATAGAAGGGCATCCCCAGCTTCGTCCAGCACGCCCAGATTTTTGGATAAAATTAGGATCAACATACCACGCGCCATGCATGACCACTCGGCGGTTATAGGCATTGTCATTAAATCCTTTCTCCAGACCGATTAAGTTCAAAGATAATCCATTTGAGCCGGTATAAGTACTTTCTGTGACATAGGTGCCAATACTGCTGGCTCTGCTAGAAGCTTGATTCGAAAAATGTCTTGGTGTCACATCGCCTGAGTTGACCCCATGCGCAACGTAGGTGTTATATAGCAAACGGTTGCGACGCAGATCGAAAATCCATAATCTTTGCTTGGAAGAAGGTAAAGAATAGTCAATCACAGCCAACAAGGGTTTTTTAACGTCGCCTTTGATTTTTGCTTTATTATAAGCGGACAAAGCGAGCTTTAGGACCGAAAGGTTTAGTTTTGGGGCTTTGGTGCTTAATGAGTTGGCTTTGGCATTCACGTCAAATGACGTTGCAAAACTAGTAGAATTTGTGACGAGATTTGTTGTCAAAAAAGCCAATGCAAATAACGAGAAGTAAGACCGCATAATGCTCCATTATTGTTTTAAATATCAAGCAATTATACCAAAAAAGGAGGGGAAAGTAAATTCAAAAAGGCATTGATTATGATTAAAGTAACAACAGTGTGCTATTGGAGATGTCAAGTTTTTTGTGTATTGTATTAGGGTAAATATGTTTTTTTACTCAAATGATTTGATGTGTCTTTGGGTATTGTAATAAGACCCAACTCAAGACGAAAAGGTACTATTTCCTTGCATTTTAAGCTATACTTCGCGCAACTTTTTTAGCCGTGAGACTACTAATATGTTGGAAAAGCATCAACTTAAGCTGCCTGAGGGATTACGTGGCCAAATCAATCAATTTTATCGTGCGCCAGAGCTGGATGTTGTGACGGCATTGCTGGAGGCCGCGCAATTAGCACCCAACTTGAATCAAGCGATTCGAAGCGCAGCAATAGGCTTGGTAGAAGCAGTGCGTGCTGGACGCAAAAAGACGGTTGGGATTGATTCTTTTTTGACGCAATATTCGCTATCGAGCGAAGAAGGCATCGCATTGATGTGTTTGGCAGAAGCCTTGCTGAGGGTGCCTGATGATTCAACGATTAATAGTTTGATCAAGGATAAAATTGCTTCTGTAGATTGGAAAACGCACCAAGGACAGAGTGATTCGTTCTTTGTCAACGCTACAACCTGGGCATTGATGTTGACAGGTTCGGTTTTAGCGCCAGAAAAAGCGAGCACGCGGCTGAATCAAGCGGTGATGTCGGTGCTAAATCGCTCCGGTGAAGGAGTGGTGCGCATGGCGGTTGAAAAAGGTATGCGCATCATGAGCAAACAGTTTGTGATGGGGCGCACCATCAAAGAAGCACTCAAACGGGCCAAGAAAAAAGAAGAACAAGGGTACCGCTATTCTTATGATATGTTAGGCGAAGCCGCTATGACTGAAGCGGATGCTGAACGTTATTTTCGTGCGTATGCAGCTGCGATTGAAGCCATTGGTACAGAAGCGCAAGTAATTGACAGTATGTATGACAAACCAGGTATTTCTATTAAATTGTCGGCACTCCACCCGCGTTATCAAGAGGCGCAACGTGAGCGTGTATTATCTGATTTATCACCGAAACTGCTGGCTTTGGCGCAGTTGGCCAAACAGCATAACATTGGTTTGACCGTAGATGCGGAAGAATCAGAGCGTCTTGAATTGTCTATGGATGTGATGGAGCGTGTGTTCGAAGATCCTAGTTTGGCAGGGTGGAATGGTTTTGGACTTGCTTTGCAATCTTATCAAAAACGTGCTTTTTATTTATTGGATTGGTTGGCGGATCTTGCGCGTCGTAATCAACGCCGAATCATGGTGCGCTTGATCAAAGGCGCCTACTGGGATAGTGAAATTAAGAAAACCCAGATGCAGGGTTTGAGCGATTATCCAGTGTTTACGCGTAAAGTATTTACGGATTTATCATTTCAAGCTTGCGCGAAAAAAATATTGACGATGACAGATGTTATTTATCCACAATTTGCTACGCATAACGCTTATTCTGTGGCACTCATTATGAATCTGGTCGGTGAGTATCGTGATTTTGAGTTTCAATGTTTACATGGCATGGGAACAGAGCTGTATGAACAAATTGTTCCTGCAAATTGTTACAACATTCCTTGTCGGATCTATGCGCCAGTTGGTAGTCACGAAGATTTATTGCCTTATTTGGTACGCAGATTATTAGAAAATGGAGCGAATTCTTCTTTTGTGAACCGTATTGTGGATGAGGCGGCGCCTATTGAAGATTTGGTCGAGGATCCTGTGCAACGTTCGGCCGAATTGCTGACAAAAATCAATCAAAACATCCCGTTGCCGCGAGATATCTTTATGCCTGAACGGCAGAATGCGAATGGCATTGATCTGTCGGATCGTGCTGTCCGAGCGCTGTTGCAAGCTGATTTGGCTGCTATGAACCCAAGTGCTTGGCAAGCTTGCCCTGTGGTGGGTAGTAGCTTGGTGCAAGCAGGCGATTTTTCGCCAGTGGAGTCTCCCCAAACCAAGCAAGTCATTGGTCAAGTTTTATCCGCAACTGGTGAAGATATTGAGCATGCGTTATGTGAGGCGGAACAGGCTTTTGCGATATGGAGAAAGAGCTCGGTGGCAGTGCGGACGGCATGCTTATTACGCTTTGCTGATCTATTGGAAGAAAATAGATCATTGTGCTTGGACATATTATGTTTGGAGGCGGGTAAAACTTGGTCGGATGCCATTTCTGAAGTTCGTGAAGCCATAGATTTTTGTCGATATTATGCGACACAAGCGACGCAATTGTTATCCGAACCTATCGCATTGCGTGGTTACACGGGAGAAACCAATGTTTTGAGTTTGCATCCCAGAGGGACGATATTGTGCATTAGCCCGTGGAATTTCCCCTTAGCGATTTTCACCGGACAAATCGTAGCGGCACTCGTCACCGGCAATTGTGTGATTGCCAAACCAGCTGAGCAGACACCACTGATTGCGTTTCAGGCAATTCAATGGATGCGTGAAGCAGGGTTTCCTATTGGGGTGATTCAATTGTTACCTGGTTCTGGCGCGACGGTTGGTGCTGCTTTGGTGGCAGATAAACGAATAAAAGGGGTGATTTTTACCGGCTCCACTCAAACTGCAAATCGTATTCATCAAAGTCTGGCGGCGCGGGAAGAAATTATCCCTTTGATTGCGGAGACGGGTGGTCAAAATGCGATGATTGTGGATTCTTCCGCTTTATTAGAGCAAGTCACTTTGGATGTGATGAATTCAGCATTCGGTTCAGCTGGGCAGCGCTGTTCTGCATTAAGGGTCTTGTTTGTGCAAGAAGAAGTGTATCCCAGGATGATTGAACTGATAAAAGGTGCCATGGGCGAATTATGCATGGGGGATCCTCGTTGGCTGAGTACTGACGTTGGTCCTGTGATTGATAAAACCGCGTTGGCAGGCTTGCAGGCTCATGTGGCAGCATTATCGCAGCGCTATGAGGTCATTTACCAATGCACCTTGCCAAATGATTGTATGACAGGTTATTTCATGCCGCCTACTGCCATTGCGATTGATCATATTCGTATTTTAGAAAAAGAAGTTTTTGGACCTGTATTGCATGTGATCAGCTACAAGCGCGACCAATTGGATGATGTGATTGCTCAAATCAATCAAACGGGATATGGCTTAACGTTGGGGATCCATAGTCGTTTAAATTCTACCATTCAGTATATTCAAGAGCGGATCCATGTGGGTAATTGCTATGTGAATCGGAATATCATTGGCGCAGTAGTGGGCTTACAGCCGTTTGGTGGAGAAGGATTATCTGGAACAGGCCCCAAAGCAGGTGGACCCTTTTATCTGCAAAGGATGTGTGTAGAAAGAACTTTGACCGTCGATACAACGGCGGCGGGTGGGAATGCGAGTTTGATGTCGATTCCTGATTAGAACCGATTTTGAACCGTGCCCAGAAATCCGAGCCGCGACCGTCAGGGAGCGGCATGTCACGAAATCCACTCCCTAACGGTCGCGGCTCGGTTTTCTATTATTGAGAGAGGCGGATGAGGATTTTAGACGCTTCCACAAATAATCTTGCGTTCTTCTTCGCTTAGATGGAGGTCCGCTAAGCTGTTGTCAGGCTCAAATGCGAACATATTCCGCTGGCTTAGGCATGCTCCCTCAGCGGGCGCACGGTATCGCGGTAGACGAGGGGTTGACGTTGTGCTGTGCTGCACATGGTTGACTTCTTGCCGCCTTCTGTTCGCCGACAATTTTAAACTCGCATTAAAACTTTCAATTGCTTCACATAATTGTAAACTCAAACCGTGATTATGGATGGTGGAATAGGAGTGATAGAAATATTCAGCTGTTTGTCCTTTCTCATCACGAGGTAAGCTGAATCGATCGCGAAGAGTTGGTACGCTAGGGTCATGCATCTGAAATAGGGGTTGAAAACCGTTTTCATCGTGCCAGAAAAAAGTTTTCGCAGGGACACAGCTGTTGCTATCAGAAAATCTTTTTTCAACAATAACAAATCGATTATGCGCCACATCATTGACGCTCTCACCACTTATTAGGCACTCTGCATAGGGCGGGGAAAATTCGCATGTGAGGGCACGGTAATGCTCATACCGCGCTTGTTGTGTAGGTGTGAGCGTGTTCAAATAAGTCTTTTTTAAGGCATTGGCTTCTGCTTTTGCATTGTATAACGCTTGCATTTTGATATTGAGCGGCTGCATATTTGTTTCGAGTGTAGTGAGCGGCTTTTTGTCGGTAGCTCGTTTTTGATTGTCCCCTACGACACGTCGTGATTCTAGTTGGAGATGTTTTCGATATAGCGCTACGTCATCTATGATGGCTTCTTTAGGCAATCCTGCAATCGCTGTTTGCTGCCTAGTCTCCAAGGCTTGTCGGTCAGACGCTTCCAATTTTAAAGAATCTATGCCTGGTTTTAACATCCGCTTTAATCTACGCATACTGTTAGTTGGATGCAAGATAATCTTGAGCAAAGAATAATGCGCGCCCAGATAGAGTTTTGGAATATGAATGGCCAGTTCAAAGGTTATCAGAAAAGCAGATAGACTCAAAATGGTCAGGGCCGCTAGAAAAGGCAATGCATTGAAAAATAGAAATAGATGGGGCTCTAACAATGTAACGGCTATGCATGAAGCGAAGGTGCTGAGCGCCAATGATAACCTTATCTTATATTCCTGTGACAATTGAGGTACGATTTTTTTTAAAAGCCAGTGAAAAAAGTTATATGCGGTGAGTTGGGATATTGCAACACTCATCAAGGCCGCAGAAGTCACAATGGTTGACGCGGCTGAAAGGAGCACGATGAGAGTCGCTGCTATAGCAAAACTTAAGGGGACTACGATTCGTTTTAGATATAGGATAAATAACATTTAACTGCGGCTTTCCCAATATTGGTAATTTCTTGCTATTTCATCTGGATCTAGAGTACTTAAGAAATTATCTGATAAAACGTCGTCCTCGTCCTTGGCATCGAGTGTTGCACTGGTTTGGGCGAATGTCCCAAAGTTAGAAGGGCTTGCCGTTCTGATAGGGGGCGAGAGGCGATAAGAATATTCGTCTGTTTGGCTGAGCCACGGGAAGTGCGTAATGCCATGCGCGGGGGGGGGGATCATGTCATGCCTGTCAGTATTTGCAGCACTAAGTGGTAATTGAGATGCAAGATTTTCTATTAATTCACATAATTGTAGACTTAAAGGGTGTCCATCAATCATTTGATAGGAGTGGAATTCATAACCGCTCTTTTTGTTGTTGGGCAGAAAAAAATTTTCTCGACTGGAAGGTTCTTCGGCTGCATGAGGCCCTGCCATCGCGAAAAGTGGTAAAAAGCCACCAGTCCGGTGCCATATAAAAGTTTTCCCCGTTATACATGTTGTTGTTGTTTCATGGCTATTCGGTTTTCTTTTTTCCGCTCTTTTTTCCATAATGATAAACTCTTTCTGTTTGCTCATGACGTCCTCCATAATGATCGTACATTCAGCATAAGGAAGAGAGTAAAAGCGGATAAAGTCTCGATAAGCTTTATAGGCTGCTTGTTGAGTCGGTACGAGCTTAGATAAATACGCTGCTTCTAGTCTTTTTACTTCCGCCTCTGTTTTTGTTTTTGCTTCATCTTGCAGAGTTGTTTGTATATGAGCTGCCAACTGTGAGCCTACTAAAGGGTTGGCTTTGCTGCGGTTTTTTTTTGTTTCTTCTCTTTCTATCACGCCAGATTCTTTTTCGTCTGCAAGATATCTCTCGTATAACCCAACGTCATCAATAATCGCTTCTTTTGGTAGTGCTTTGATCGCGGTTTTTTGACGGGCCACCAGTGTTTTTAAGTTGGCTTCAGATAGTCGTAATGTTTCAGGGTCCCTTCTGTTTTCAGCTGGAGCTCGTTCCGCTGGTGCGTACTGATTTCGCATACGTCGCTCATACCAATCTCTAACAGGGGCTGCCGCCCATTGTGATCGATTCAATGCTTCCCGCAATATTGCAAGCTGGCTCCGTGGACTGAGAAATAGTTTGACCAAAGAGTAGGCAGGTCCTAGTGGGGGGTCGTTGCGTGTGCTGCGAATACCTGTTTCGAATGACATCAGAAAAGTACTTACTGCAAAAAATGTCGTAGAAAGCGCCCAGGGCAGGGCATTGAAAAAGAGAAACAGATGCGGATACCAAAAAGTGATAGATACTGATGCAATGACCAGAGCCATTAGGTCTCCAATGATTAGAAGGATTCTTCTTTGTTCGTAGGGAAGATTTTGTCCATATATCCTTTCAACTTGGTGTGCAATAAGGTGGTTGGCGGATAAATAGATCATGAGCCATGGAATGAGGGTAGCAGGCATCATGAGAGATGTTATTGCGAGGAAAAGCAGCAAGAGCGCCGTCCAGGATAGGGCATTTGCTAACGGTTTCCGAACACGTCGCAAGTAAGTAGTTAGCATTGTTATATCTCCGCACTATGGTTCTGATGTCACCAGGTCAAATTTGATGCATCTCTCTTGCTTGAGTTTGCGCAATTTTAAACTACTTGCGTTTAATTATCAATAACTATGATAATTATGTGCAAGTATTTATCGTTAGACACATTTGTACTGCGTGCAGTATAGCTTCTGTCGGTATCTTTGGGCAGGGCAGAAGCATGTGTGATCTAAAATGAATCAGATATTTTTTTTGTTATCATGTCGGATAGAGGGCGTAGGGTTGGTAAAGGAGCGGAAGCGACGTGCTCACCAAACTCAGGCACGTTGGTGGGCACGCTCAGTATCATTTATGGTTAGGGGCACATGTTCCTAAGCACATAGTGCAAGATTCCGCCATTTCTGTAGTATTCCAATTCATTGCCAGTGTCAATTCGACATAAAACTTGCACGGTTTGTTGCTCACCTTGTGCATTTTGTATGGTTACAGCAAGCTTTGCACCTGGTCTTAATGCTTGGTCACATAGCACAGTGATCCGTTCGTCTCCTTTTAAACCTAGACTTAAGCGCGTCATATTGTCTAAAAACTGCAATGGCATGACGCCCATACCGATCAAATTTGAACGGTGGATACGTTCAAAACTTTCGGCTATGACTGCTTTGATACCTAGTAATAACGTCCCTTTGGCAGCCCAGTCGCGTGAAGAACCTGTTCCGTATTCCTTGCCGGCTATGATGACTAAGGGCTGTTGTTCTTTTTGATACAACATGGCGGCATCATAGATGGGCATCACGGTTTGTGATGGGATGTGGCATGTGACACCGCCCACGATGTCTGGGGTCATTTCATTGCGGATTCGGATGTTTGCAAAGGTACCTCGCATCATCACTTCATGATTCCCACGTCGCGCGCCATAAGAATTAAAGTCTGCTTCCGAGACGCCTTGAGATTTGAGATACAAGCCGGCCGGAGAATTGGCTTTGATGGAGCCAGCGGGTGAAATATGATCGGTGGTGATAGAGTCGCCGAATAAGCCTAAAATATAAGCGTCATGAATGGCGCTTATGGGGCCGGGTTCTTTTTGTAGATTGTCGAAGAAAGGCGGGTGTTGGATATAAGTAGAATCTTTAGACCAAGTATACGTATGACTTGGTTTGACTGGGATGGCTTGCCAATCTTGATTGCCCAAGAATACTTCAGAATATACTTTATGAAACATATCAGATTTTACTTGCATGACGGCGGTAGCGATTTCAGCATTAGATGGCCAAATATCTTTTAAATACACATCGTTACCTTGCTGGTCTTGACCTAAGGGCTGGTGATTCAAATCATGTTTGGTATCTCCCGCCAGGGCAAATGCGACGACCAATGGAGGCGATGCTAGCCAATTGGCACGCACTTGCGGATGAATCCGGCCTTCAAAATTACGGTTGCCAGATAGTACCGCACAAACAACCAAATCATGTTGGGTGATACAATCAGCGACGGGTTCAGGTAAGGGACCTGAATTGCCAATGCAGGTGGTGCATCCGTACCCAACTAAATTGAAACCAAGCTCATCTAAATAGCGCTGTAATCCAGCATGTTGTAAATAATCTGTGACCACTTTGGAACCCGGTGCCAGAGACGTTTTGACCCACGGTTTGCTGGATAAACCTTTTTCACGCGCTTTTTTTGCGAGCAATCCGGCTGCCATTAAGACTTCTGGGTTAGAGGTATTGGTGCAGCTCGTGATGGCTGCGATGACGACAGAGCCGTGTTGTAAAGTATATTGCGTATCTGGGACAGGATAAGTTGTGTAGCGCTCGTTGTCCTTGCCTGTTTCGGTTAGCAATGCATGAAATGCCGTAGCTAAGGTCGGTAGGGTTACTTTGTCTTGCGGACGTTTTGGGCCGGCAAGCGAGGGTTGGACAGTCGACAAATCTAATGTGACCGTATCTGTAAAGATTGGATCAGCCTGTGTACCATCGTACCAAAGACCTTGGGTTTTACTGTACGCTTCTACTAAGCGAATGGTATGTTCATCGCGACCCGTTAATTTTAAATAATGCAGTGTTTCTTGGTCGACAGGGAAAAAGCCACAAGTTGCGCCGTATTCTGGTGCCATATTGGCGACAGTTGCACGGTTAGCCAGGGGTAAATTGGCCAAGCCGGGTCCATAATATTCGACAAATTTCCCAACCACACCTTTTTTGCGCAATATTTCAGTAATGGTTAATACCAAATCTGTTGCGGTGACGCCTTCGGACAGTTTTCCGCTTAATTTAAATCCGACCACTTCTGGGATGAGCATCGACACGGGTTGTCCCAACATGGCGGCTTCTGCTTCAATACCGCCTACTCCCCAACCCAAGATACCCAATGCATTGATCATAGTGGTATGTGAGTCGGTTCCAACCAAGGTATCAGGATAAGCATAGGTTTCATGCCCGATTTGCGCATGCCAGACTGTTTGACCTAAGTATTCCAAATTGACCTGATGGCATATGCCTGTGCCGGGAGGGACCACTCTAAAATTATCGAACGCTTTTTGACCCCAACGTAAAAATTCATAACGTTCTATATTGCGCTGCATTTCGATGCTGGCATTGGTTGCTAAGGCATTTTGGTTTGCAAAAGAGTCGACCATGACCGAGTGATCAATGACCAAATCAACAGGAGAAAGCGGGGATATTTTTTGTGGATCAACGCCCATTTTTTCTAAGGCGGTTCGCATAGCAGCCAAGTCAACAATCGCTGGTACGCCAGTAAAATCTTGCATGAGTACGCGACTGGGACGATAGGCAATTTCGTGTTGTGAGGTTTGGGTTTTGAGCCAAGTTTCTAAGGCTTTGATATCGTGCGTTGTGACTGTTTTACCATCTTCAAAGCGTAGTAAATTTTCCAACAAGATTTTCAAAGTATAAGGCAGGCGCTGAATATCTGAGCCATGACTCTGTTCGAGTTTTTTTAAACTGAAATAATGATAGGTCTTATCGTCGACTTGTAACGATTCTTTGGTTTTCAGACTGTCTTGACCAATATGTAGCATATTATTTCTCCTATCTAAAATAAATTCTCTTCCGTATGAGCCTTGACACCTGGTTCTGAAGTGACCTCTTCATCCACCGCTGGCACGTCCGTTTCCATAAAATACTCGGTAATAGTATTGAGCTGGTTTGGTTTGGCGCGCAAACCGTTATCGGGATTGATACCCAAAGAGATGATACCAGGTGGTTCGCTCAAGCTGTGCTCAGGTTTACCCTGTAAAGCAATTTTCATGAAATCAATCCAGACAGGTAAGGCCAAGCGTGCTGCATATTCATGTAAGGGCGTGGGTTTGTCAAAACCTATCCAGGTGGTCACGACTAAATCGCGGTTGTAGCCAGCAAACCAAGCATCTACCTGATCATTGGTTGTTCCCGTTTTACCAGCGATGTCTTGTCGGTTGAGTACTTTTGCAGCCACAGCAGTACCGTGTTGGATGACATTTTGCAATGCGGAATTAATGAGAAAAGCGGTTTCAGCCGAGATGACCCTAGGAGCGGCTAAATCAGCGCTGTTATCTGTCTGTGTATCGGGAACCTGAGCAGGTTTGGCCTGTAACAAGACATAGCCTTTGGTATTCGTAATATGGTCAACGAGATAGGGTTCTACTTTGTACCCACCATTGGCAAAAATGGCGTAGGCCGCTGTCAAATCCATGGGCGTGACAGTTAAACTGCCCAAGGCCAACGACAAAGCGTGTGGCAGGGCTTCTTTCTTAAAACCAAAACGTGTTGCATAATCAATCGTATAATCAATCCCGATGTCGTCTAGGATTCGGATGGATACCAGATTACGGGACAGGGTCAACGCTGTTTTTAAGCGGGTAGGCCCCCCGAATTTTAAATTGTCATTATGGGGCCGCCACTCTGGTTGGCTGGGGTCGCGAATGACAATCGGGGCATCATTGATGACAGTCGACAACGTGTAGCCTTTATTCAGTGCTGCAGCGTATAGAAAGGGTTTGAAACTAGAGCCGGGTTGGCGTTCGGATTGCGTCGCACGATTGAATTTGCTTTTCTCAAAATTAAAACCACCGACCAATGCGCTGATCCCACCATCACTGGGGTTGAGAGCAATCAGGGCAACTTCTGCTTCGGGATCTTGACTGAGTTCACAGTGATTTTCTTGGCATTTGACATACACAATATCGCCTGCAGCCATCACGCGATGCGCATTGCTAGGAGACCGTCCCACATATCCTTTTTTTAGTCCGGGACGTGCCCATGAAATACCGTCCCACGGTAAGGTCAGTGTGTGGTTTGTTTGGGTAACGGCTGTGGCGCGTCGGTCATCTACTGAGAGAATGACGACCGGCTGTAGATCTCCCACATTAGGGTATTGTCTAAGCGCTTTACTTCGCTCACTAGCTGTTGCGAAAGGCGATATTTTACTAATAGGGCCACGATACCCATGACGTCGATCATAGGACAGCAAATGTTCTTCTGTCGTGTGATTGGCAGCAATTTGGAGACGGCTATCGATCGTCGTATAAACTTTGTAACCACGGGTATAAGCTTCTTGGCCAAAATGATCTACCAACGATTGACGAATCATTTCAGCGACGTAAGGTGCATAAACTTCGGATTGTGTCCCGTGGTAAGATTCATTGACAGGTTCGTGCAAAGCTTCTTCATATTGTTCTTTTGAAATGTATTTTTCTTCGTATAACCTGTCTAAAACGTGGTTGCGGCGCTTTTTAGCAGCGATGGGATTGATAATAGGGTTGTGCGAAGAAGGCGCTTGAGGTAACCCGGCTATCATTGCTAATTGAGCAATATTCAAATCTTTTAAGGGTTTTCCATAATAAACTTGTGCGGCTGCATCGACACCATACGCACGATTTCCAAGATAAATCTGATTTAAATACAATTCGAGGATTTTTTCTTTGCTTAATTCGCGATCGATTTTAATGGCAAGCATGATTTCATTGAATTTACGCAAAAAAGTTTTTTTGCGATTGAGGAAAAAATTGCGAGCGACTTGCATGGTGATGGTACTACCACCTTGAGATTTGCTATGGGTATGAATCATGCTGACGCCCGCTCGGGCCAAGCCGAGGATGTCTACACCAGAATGTTCAAAATACCGTTGATCTTCGGTGGCCAGGATCGCGTGGACCAAAGTGGGAGGAATTTGATCGTAAGGGAGTGGATGGCGTCTTTTTTCACCAAACTCTTGGATTAATAAGCCGTCTTTGGTAAAAATTTGCAAGGGAACTTGCAGTTCCAATGTTTTCAAAGCGATCACATCCGGCAATTGGCTTTGCACATAGGCGAATAGCAGCACCACAACCGTGGTCATGCCAAACAACAAACTTGTGAACGTCCAGAGTCCAGACTTCCAAAAATAGGGTATTTTTTTCAGCAAAGTGTACCTTAATCGCATGAACTGTTACCATGCATCATTATAAACGTTGGCAAAAAGGTTGCAACCTAATTATAGTATATTTCACGTAGGTTGAACTTTGGTTCATAGCCCAGGGTCAAATCAAGTGTGGTAAAAAAATATCATATAGGGCTCTAAAATCCCAGTATGCACACCAAAGTACCTGAGCTTGGTGGGCACGTCGCTACCGCTCCTTTGTCCACTCTACAAATTTGATCCAACATGACAACTGAAAAAGATATCTGAGCTATTTTAGATCACACATGCTTTTGCCCTGGTTCATAGCCGTCAATTAAGAGAAAATCTCCGTTTTTGTGATGCAGAGCACAGGGAAGGGGAAGATCCAGTGGCTTTGGCTTGATGCAATGCCTGCGTAAGGCCTTTGGATTGCTTCGCCTTTAGCTCGCAAAGACGTTATTTTTTCAACATACTTGTCTTAGACTGAGAGGGGCTTTGCCCCAATCTGGAGCAAAGCAAAAACCCGTGTCGGCGCACCACTGCCACCTTCAATTTTCATAGGAGCCACGATTAATTTGGCGCCAACAGGCGGAAGCTTACCCAAATGTGCGATATTTTCCACACCAAATAAATTAGCGCGTAAAATAATTTGGTGTGCTTGGAAATCATTTGAGATGCCTGGATCTAAGCTAGGGGTATCTAACCCGACGCCTTTGACTTTTTTCATGACTAAATAACGCGCTGCTTCCGGAGAGAGCCCAGGAAAATGTAGATTTTTTACATCTCCAAATTTATCGGTGCCTAGGTAATGCTTCTTATCACGCCAATATTGTCCCCATCCTGTATAAAAAATCACGATATCTTGCGGAGATAATGATCTATATTGTTTTTCAAAAGCTTGAATATCGGCCAAAGTAATTGCGTAATCAGGATGGTTTTCGACATTTTTTTCTACATGGATCACAACGGCATTACCAATCAATTGGGTTACAGGAATTTTATCAACTGGGAAACCTATTTTTGAAAAATGACGTGGTGCATCAATATGGGTCCCGCCATGTTCTGGTGCACAAAAATGGTAGGCAGAATAAAAATAGCCTTTTGGCGTGATGCCATAAAAAAATTTTTCTAAATGAAAACCTTTTTCTGTGGGCCAATAAATGGTTTTTTCATTGAAAGGGTAGGTGAGATCCAGGATTTTAGATGTGTTTGCATGTGATACGCCAAATGTCATGAGTAGGCACGTAAGGCAACTTATTGCTTGGCGCATGAATCGACATAAGCTATTTTTCATAAACGAATCCTTGTTAATAGAGCGCTTCACAGTCAATGTTATTCATTATATTCATCCAATCTCTCAGATACAAGTGAGTCTCCTACGACGCATCCCTTAAGTATTGCTGATGCAAACGCAGCACCGCTTGTTCCAATTCTCCGATACTACTATTGTTGATGAGAATATCGTCCGCTAAATTTCGATAATCCTCTGCGCTGGCTTGAGTTTGTAGGATGGTTTTGGCTTGTGACTCGCTATGCTGATCGCGTTGCATGACGCGTTGTATTTGGGTAGCAGGTTCGCTGAGCACTACTAATACCCGATCCAAATAAGGGTAATCTTTTTTGTTGAATAGCAAAGGGATTTCAAGCATATAATACCATTTGGCTGGTATCTCAAGACGTGCTGAGATGGTTTGGCGAATAAGGGGATGGAGCAATTGCTCTAGCCAGACGCGCTCTTGGGGGTATTTGAAAATATAATCGCGTAAGAGTCGTCGGTGTAAATGACCTTCCGTATCCAAAAACGCTGGACCAAAATGTGCAATGATTTCTTTCAAGGCAGGCTGATCTTTGGTGGTGAGTTGTTTTGCAATACGATCAGCATCTATGAGATCCACCCCTAATTGTGAAAATAACGCAGCAACCGTTGATTTTCCGCTGGCTATCGATCCTGTTAAACCTACGCAGTACATGGGGTTAAATTCTGTAAAGCGCTTTTAATCGCACGCTCGGTGATGGCAGCCAAGTCGTCAATGGTTTGCTGTGAAGTATTCAAGGGCGGAAACCAGTACAATGTCGGACCAATAGGTCGAAGCAGGGCGCCTGCCTTTTGAGCGGCTGTCGCCAATGCTCGCGAGAATTGATGGCTATTGGGGCCTTGATAATCTGCTGCAACAATGGCGCCTAATGTCCTAAGATTGGTAAATTGACCGGATGGCTGGATAGCTGCTTTGAAATGACCAGTCATATAATCTCCCAATGCCTGCGCTTGTTGCGGGATGTTTTCGCTCCGCATGGTTTGAATCGTTGCCAAAGCCGCAGCGATGGCTAAAGCATTGCCGCTGTAGGTATGGGAATGGATAAAGCAACGTTTGAGATCGCGTTCATGATAAAACAACTCGTAAATGGCATGATCGATTAAGACACAACTCATGGGAATGGTCCCAGAGGTTAATCCTTTGGATAAACAAATCATATCTGGATCAATGCCAGCGTATTCACTTGCAAACCATGACCCAGTTCTACCCAAACCTGTCATGATTTCATCTGCGATGAAATAGATGTCATTTTTTTTAGCAAAATCAGCTAGCTTGGCTAGAAAATCCGCACTATACAGGCGTAAGCCATTGGCCCCTTGGATAATGGGTTCGACGATCACAGCACACACCTGGGATTTGATGCGCTCTAATTGAGGGAGCACCGTAGACCAATGATCTTGGGCATCTGACCAAATGGGATCTTGTTGGTCGTTTACATAGGGCAAGGGATCGATGAAATGACAGCGCACACCTAATCCATCCCATGCATGTTTATAAATGTCTATATCACTGACGCTTAAGGCACCAAGCGTTTCCCCATGATATCCATTTTTCAGTGCGATCACTTGATTGCGCTCGGGTTGTCCTTTTAAGGCAGTGGCTTGAATGGTTAATTTTAAAGCGATTTCTACAGCGCAAGCCCCATCGCTGGCGAAAAAGACATGTTGCTTGTGACTGAGCTCGGCTAATGCTTCTGCAAGCGCTACCAGATTGGGATGCGTCGTACCCGCTGGCATCACATGTTCAAAACAATCCAGTTGCGCACGAATGGCGTCCAGGATTGCCGGATGACCGTGCCCCATCGATTTGCACCACCAACTGGCTATGCCGTCAATCAACTTCCCTTGATTGGTTTCGATGTAAGATCCTTGAGCACGTGTGACAACTAATGGAGGAAATTTTTCGAAATTTTTCATAATAGATAGGGGATGCCATACATGGCGGAGGTTTCTGGCAATTAAAGTATCAAAATTCATGAGGATCGCGGTCCTTATTATTTTCTCTGGTACTGTTGACAAAAAGAGGAAGCACTCTATCATGTTTAGGTTTTAATAGACAGGTGCATGGCATGACTTCATCTCAGCGTTGGTCGGTGGCGCAAGCGACCGAAATTTATACTTTACCGTTTCCCGAGTTGCTCTATCAAGCGCAGACAGTCCATCGCGCTCATCATGATCCGGCACGCATTCAATTGGCTCAATTACTGAGCATTAAAACGGGTGCATGTCCAGAAGATTGTGGTTATTGTGCTCAAAGTGGGCATCATGCCACACATGTTGAAAAAGAAAAATTGATGTGTGTCGAAGATGTGTTGGCTAAAGCACAAGAAGCGAAAGCCAACGGTGCGACGCGTTTTTGTATGGGCGGAGCGTGGCGTAGCCCACCAGAAAAAGCGATGCCGGCTTTGGCGGATATGATTCGTGCGGTGAAAGATTTAGGTTTGGAAACCTGCATGACGTTGGGGATGTTATCGCAAGAGCAAGCAGACACATTGAAAGAAGCTGGCTTGGATTATTACAATCATAATATTGATACCTCGCCTAGTTATTATGACAAAGTCATCACCACACGGACCTTTGGGGATCGTTTGCAAACGTTAGAAAGAGTTCGTCAATCAGGGATCTCCGTGTGTTGCGGCGGTATTTTGGGGATGGGGGAGACGCGCGAAGATCGGATTGAATTTGTGTTAACCTTGGCAAATCTAGAAACGCCACCTGAATCTGTGCCGATTAACCGTTTGATTCCGGTGGCGGGTACGCCTTTGGCAAAAGCGGAGCCAGTAGAAGGTATTGAATTGGTCCGTACTGTCGCCACTGCACGTATTTTGATGCCAAAATCGGTGGTGCGTTTGACGGCTGGGCGTACTGAGATGAGTGATGAGCTTCAAGCGCTGTGCTTCTTAGCGGGCGCCAACTCTATTTTCATTGGTGATAAATTATTGACGGAAGCGAATCCGCAGATGGTCAAAGATGGAGATTTATTTGCCAAACTAGGTGTTCAGGCTTGTGTGGCTTGAAGCGGATGAGCATTGGATGCGCTATGCTCTGACTTTGGCGCAACAAGCCTGGGATGCAGGTGAGGTGCCAGTTGGGGCGGTTTTGGTCGATGCGAATCAACAGATCCTAGGGTGTGGGTATAATCAAGTGATTCAGCACAACGATCCGTGTGCGCACGCCGAAGTTATTGCGTTGCGAGCTGCCGGGGTTGCCTTGGGTAATTATCGTTTGAATCAAACAACGCTGTATGTGACGCTGGAGCCCTGCTGTATGTGTGCGGGTGCGATGGTGCATGCGCGCTTACAGCGTTTGGTCTTCGGGGCGTACGATCCCAAAACCGGGGCCGCAGGATCGGTATTTCATTTGCTATCTGGTGAAAAATTGAATCATCGAGTCATGGTAGAAGGCGGCTGTTTGGCAGAACCATGTGGCCAACTGCTAAAAGATTTTTTTCAAGCGAAGCGGTAGGTGCTTTTTTTTTTATTTTGGGCTAACATGGAATCTATTATTATCATGCATTGAGTGCGATAGATGGCTAAAATCCCGGATGAATCAACGGATGTTTCTCCCAAACGTGACCCAAAAAATTTCGCTGATGATTCTCAGCTTAAAGATAACGGCCTCGAGGAATCTTCTGCCACGTACAGTTCAAATGAAGCGAGTAAAATTGAGAATATAGTATCTGAGGTGACGCCGTCTGAAGATGTGCTTACTGGAGATGCATCCTCTGAGCATTTGCCGTCTGAAGAGATACTACCTAAGGATGTACCATCTGAAGAGGTGCTATCTGAAAATGCCCCATCCGAATTTTTAACCGCAGAAGGGCAAGACCCGACTGTTATTGCTGCGCAGATTAATTTAGGTGAGGGGATAGGCGATGATGCTGAGATTGCTGCGAGTATTTTAGAGAACTTGGATGAGGATCTGTTGCTTCAACAAGTATCGGGTGTTTTCATGTTATGGTGGCATTGGGCTTATTTTGAGATTACGGTTACGAGTCCAATTTTGCCTAGTTATAATTCTCTGAAACTGGTCCTCCCAGAGCCTATTCCAGGTGGGGAAGAGAAAGAATTTGTTTATGATATTTGTGATTGGGGTAATAAATTAAGCACTTCCAAGGGTGAAGAGATGTACTCTGTTGGTATGTCTATGTGTAAAATGTATTATACCATTGAGAAAATCATTTTTATTTTAATAAATCGTTTAAAAGAGCAGGGCGTTGCTACCGATACAGAAGTGCAAGTGGCATTCGAAGGTCATCTTCTGGGTCAACGCAAAGCTTTCGAATCTATTATTAATTTAAATTATAACGTTGTTGTGACAAACTTTGATCCAGGCGCTTGGGGCGAACGCTATTTAGAAATCGTTAAACAACTTGCTGACAAAGGATATGGTTATCCCTCCGAAGCACCCAGAGATATCTATAAAATCAAGAAGAAAACGGTTAGCCCTACAAAACGTTAGATAGTTAGGGCTTGTGCGCCTGGATAGGTGCTGTTGACCATTCAGATGTTTACGTCCAGTAGGGCTTCGTTAGATGAATTGTCAACAGACCCTAGACTATTTCCTTGCTAAAATCACATCTACTACATGCGTATCTTGGTACGGAAAATCGGATACTTTATTGGCTATCTTCCTGATTCTATTGATTAAAAAATTTCTAGGTAGTATTCCAAAAGTGACACAATTTAAAAACCAGGTTCCTTCTATGCCAAATAAGAGTAGTTCATCAATGCTGTTGAAAGAAACAGGAATATGCAGACGCTCATGCGCTACAATTTCAAATTGGTGATTCTGGAATGTTTGTAATAATTCTTCTTCACAGGAAGCTACCGTCGTATTTTTTACAGCGGCTTTGTAGTAATGGCCGATAATACTGCTCACAATAGATTCACGTGCGATGAAATTTGCTAAACGTTGTTGAGTGACTGGAAATGATTCATATGTTGACGTAACAACAGAGAAATAACCATTCGGGCGAGTCAGCATTTGTGCTTGTTTGAATAAAGTATTAATAGGAACATAGGCATTGATAAAATGTGCTAAGACTAAGTCTTGACTATGGCGTGGCAAATAACGGCTGGCGTCAGCTGCTGAGGCTTCAATCGTATTCAAATTTAAACTTTTGCTGGCACGTTTTAGCATTTCACCAGAAACATCAATACCAGTTAGTTCGGCGGTGGGATATAATCCTTTGAGGTTGCGTAAAAAAGACCCATCTCCGACACCAAGATCTAGAATTTTTGGAAGCGGAATCTCGCCAATATGCGAATTTTTGATTTGGTTAGTAGCACAACTGTGACTTTTCGTGATACTACCAAAACAGTCTGCGTTTGCATATTGGCTTGCTATGGTATTGTAGATGGCCTTAACCGACATTCCCTAACCCCTAAATTTTTTATTATTGCGGGAAGTATATCTTCAATTCGTAGTATATTGCGAATCTTCAAGAGCAAATTCTAAAAAATCCGCATTTATTTACTAATTTAAGGGCAATATGTTTTTTTGGCACTCTTTCATAGGGGGCATTCCAAAAAGTAACATGAATATAGCGTCGTGATGAGGTTGTTTTTGACGCGACTTTAGCCATTTCTCCATGCTCTGTTCGCCCTGAGACGCCAGCTATTCTGGCTCCTTCCAAAACAGCGAATGGGGAGAAGGTGCCCGCAAGGCGGATGAGGGGTTGCTGAAGCGAAGCTCTTTGTTCATATTTGCTATAAAATAGCTAGGGTGCTCAGAGCGAACGGTCTTTGGGATAAAATGGCTAAAGTCGAGTTTGAAAAAGTTCTTGCTTTGAGACAAGGTATCAGATTTTGTTTCCTCTATTGATGGTTGTATTAATATCACTGGCTTTTTTCGAGCGAGGAGACTTCTTTGTATCCTCTTGAAAATCCTTGACTAACTTTCTAAAGATTTGCGTGTGAGTGTGTGCAGTTTTCTGTTCAGGTAGGCGTACAAACGTGCCTGTATCAAAATCCTCGTCTTCTGTTGTAGTGGCGCTTTGTTTTGAGCCAGGACCCGTAGCGATGGGTACTCGGATAAAGGTTCCAGAATCAAATTCAGCGGTATCAAGAGAGTCAACGGATAGGACTTCTGGATCACTGAGGCCACTAACTGGGCTGTTAGCCTCTGATTCATCCGGAGTACTTGTCAAGGGACTACTGTTGGTGGATATGTCAAGGATGGCATGCGAAGGCTGCATACTATTTTGTCGTAATTGAATATATCGAAGTTTTTCAATATCTGATTCATCAAATATAGTAGTAGGCATTGCTTCTAGTATTTCATAATAACGTTTGATTTTGTCGGGCATCACCGGTAAAGCAGGCAATTCTTCTATTTTAGGGATTTCAGCTGCGATGACTCCCAAAAAAGACCCTACGAGGCGCAATGAACTGACTTTTCTTCTATTCGTGCTTGCCATGATCTCATCTATTTTATTTAAGTAAGTCTTGATTTCTAGACTGGCTTTTTCTAAAAAACGCAGACGCGGATCGGCATATATTTCTAGGGCAAGACCAGTTTGTTCTAACTCATCCCATTTTTTCTGCAAGCTTGGTGTGAGCTCTGGTGTATCGAGAATTTGCTGCATGAGTTCTATTTCCTGCGCGTGCAGGAGTTGCGTGCGGGGCGATAGTGCTTCAACTTCTACTAAAAATGCGTTAGGTGGCAAGTGAATTTGAGTTAATAGTCTTTGAAAGTGCTCAATTGACAGTCTATCTTGTGGATGGTGACGCGTTAATTCTTGTATTAATATGAATAAATTCTTTTGTACTTTGCTCGGTTGTTTGATGATGGTTGTGACGGGTAGCCACTGCGTGTATAACCCCAGTGTGATAGTTTGCACATCAAAAGCGGTTAAAACAAATTCCTTTAAAGCCATCCCGATTTGGTAAGACATAAAGCTAGGCATATCCAACATAGTATTGCGGGCTTTCATATGATTGATTGCTGTTTGAAAGGTGTTGAGACAAGCGAGATACTCAGGTGGGGCAAAGGTAATCGTACTAAAAACGTCATTGGGTGTGGGGTGACTTTTGTTGGTGATGGTTTTACGATCACTGACTTTTATAGTATGGCCATCCGTTAAAAAATTAGATAATTTGATATCGGGATGGTAATGACCCGACGCTATCAATTTTATAGAGAAATCACTGAGTAGTCCGAACATATGTTGGGTTTCTCGGGTGATGTCGGCAGCGGAAAGCTCAGTTAAAGTGCCTGCATAGTCGTCTAACCCACCTTTTTCTACATACTCGGTTAAGACAACAGGTCGATAGACATCGCTGTACTGCTCTGTAAAAGGAAGCATCATTGTGTAATATTCTTCGGAAAAATAATCGCTAACAGGATAAGTTTGCAATTTAGCTTCGTTCGCCATACTCTCTCTATCTTCGACGCGGATCACAAGTTGCTTGTCTTCACCGTCAACCTCTAAAGTGAAATTTTTATTGTTTTCGTTCACTTTTCTGCCTAATTTATGGGTCTGAAATGTCGGAAAGCTTTGGTCTACAAAGCCTTTGATGGCTTCCATTTTTGAGTAACATAGCGATAAAAAATATTGGCTGCGTGCATATTTTTCTTGTAAGCCTGGATCGGAGTCAAACTTACTCATAATAATCTGATTATATTGGAGATACTTTGTGAGTGTGTCTGTATTGGGTAACAAGATATCAGGATCATTTAAGATAACATCGCGCGCTTGTAGTGCGGAAAAATAATCCAAATCACTGGTGTCATCGGTAGGGGCGTACCGCTGGATAGCTGAAGCAAATTGAATGTTTTTTACCAAACTTGAGCCATCACGGGTAATATCAAAATACTGTAAATGAGCTTCCAAACCATTTTTTTGTAATAAATTTCTCCAATTATGGATTTCTAGATCAGTCGGAGCTTTTTCAATAAAATGGCTTATTTTTTGCAGTAAAAATATTTTTTCTATGGGTCTTTCGCCGGTAAGTTGATTATATTCCTTAATATACCGCGCAAGCTCTTGATGTTGCGTGGTTGGACTGAGTTCGGTGAGATTTTGCACTTAACACCTATTTATTATATCAATTAGTATTAAGTATAGACAAAAAAAACATATTGTTGTCACTCTCAGGATATGATTGACCTTCTGAGCGATGATTGTTACCATTTGTGCATCGAATTTATGAGATAAAAACATGCAATTTATTGATTTAAAAACACAGTTTCAACGCGTGGAAGAACAAATGATGGCGCGTATTAAGAAAGTTTTGGTTCATGGGGCCTACATAATGGGGCCTGAGATCACTGAGCTTGAAACTGTATTAGCACATTTTGTGGGTGTGAAGCACGCATTAGTTGTTTCCAGTGGTACAGATGCATTATTGATTGCATTGATGGCACTTGAAGTTGGGCCGGGGGATGAAGTTATCACCTCACCATTTAGTTTTTTTGCAACTGCGGAAGTGATTCTGTTATTGGGCGCCAAACCAGTTTTTGTGGACATTGATCCCAAAACTTATAATATCGACTCTTTAGCTTTGGAAGCGGCTATTACCTCTAAAACCAAAGTGATTATGCCGGTTAGTTTATATGGTCAGTGTGCAGATTTGAATGCAATCAATGCCATAGCGAAGCGACATCAACTACCCGTGATTGAAGATGCCGCACAAAGTTTTGGTGCAACGTATCATGGACAGAAATCCTGTGCTGTGACAACGATTGCTTGTACTAGTTTTTTCCCTTCTAAACCATTAGGTTGTTACGGAGATGGCGGGGCTTGCTTTACTCAAGATGCTGAATTAGCCAAACGCATGGAAGAAATTCGAACCCATGGTCAATCTCAGCGTTATGTTCATACTCGGCTTGGTATCAATGGGCGTATGGATACGTTGCAGGCAGCGATTTTATTAGAAAAGCTCCAAATATTTCCTGAAGAACTAGCGATGCGTGCAAACGTAGCCAAACGCTATGACGAACGCTTACCACAAGCGTTGGTAAAACCGTATATTGCACCTTACAATACGAGCGCGTTTGCCCAATACACCATTCAAGTGCCTAATCGGGATCTTGTACAAAAAGCTTTGCAAGAGCAAGGGATCCCAACTGCAGTGCATTACCCTATCGGCGTACATCGCCAAGCAGTGCTACAAGACATGTATCCGGATCAGACTGTTTATCCACACACAGATTATGCAGCGCAAGTAGTGATGAGTTTGCCTATGCATCCATACCTGACCGAGCAAGACCAAGATAAAATTTGTGATGCATTGCAAGTTTTTGGTTGATTGCGAGTCAGTATGCTGATTTTTCTTGGTTTTTTATTGTCGCTGTTAGGTACTGGCGTGTATCGCCGTTATGCTTTGGTCAATCGCATAATCGATATACCCAATGCACGTTCTGCACATCATCTGCCTATTCCCCGTGGTGGCGGTATGGTCTTTGTTGTGATTTTTTTAGGCGCTATGGCGTATCAACACCTGCTTTCTTGGTCATGCATTGCTATCAGTCTAGCAGTCGCAACTTTGGGTTATTTAGACGATAAATATGCCTTATCAGCATGGATACGTTTGGCTTGCCAAATCATTTTGTGTGGATTGGCCTTTTATTGGTTGGATGGGGTGCCCGAGATTCGAATAGGTGCATGGACTTTGGCATTGCAGGGTTGGGTTGGGGTTTTGGGCGTTGTTTATTTGGTATGGATGTTAAATTTATACAATTTTATGGATGGTATTAATGGGATTGCAAGCATTGAAGCGATCACCACAGCGTTGGGAATGGGTGGTTTATACTTGGTTTTAGGTTTGTCAGAGGGCATGAAGGTTTTTTTAATCTTGGCAGCGACGGTTGCTGGATTTTTGATATGGAATTTTCCCAAAGCAAAAATTTTTATGGGTGATGTGGGTAGCAGTTTTTTAGGTTTTTTATTTGGGATGTTCTCTTTGAATGCAGCCTATACCCATCCTGCTTTGTTTTGGTCTTGGTTGATTTTACTCGGTGTCTTCATAGGCGATGCAACGCTCACTCTATTATTCCGGATGCTAAAAGGAGAAGCGTTACATCTTGCGCACTCTGATCATGCTTATCAACATGCCGCCAGGCGTTTTCGCTCGCATACTGTCCTCAGTTTAGGGGTGCTCGTTTTCAATATCGTCTGGCTATGGCCCTGGGCCTTCGCAGTGGGTTTTGGTTATATAAAGGGTATCACAGGTATATTGCTGGGATATTTTCCTATCGTAGTATGGGTTTGTTTGCAAAAAACTGTATCCAAATGAATCGCAACTTACCTGATGGACGTCACTTAAGATCGATATCAAATTCCGTCCTTAATATTTCCTTAATAAATCATATGTATAATAACCGGCAACGGATTTTTTCTAAAGGGAAAGTAAAATATAGCCTCTGTGATACAACGTCAAACGGCTGTCTTTGAAGGGAGAAGTATCATGTTAATTTTAACAAGACGTATTGGTGAAACGCTCATTATTGGTGATGATGTTAACATTACTGTGTTGGGTGTCAAGGGTAATCAAGTACGATTGGGCATTAATGCGCCCAAAGACGTATCTGTTCATCGTGAAGAGATTTATTTACGCATTCAACAAGAAAAACAAGATAGCGATGTCGAAGAATTGGTAGACGTCGTTTAATCAATACATATTATTGCGAATCAAATCCTCTAAAAAGTTAGCTGGTCTAAGTGCCCCCATTTGTGGGGCCTAGACTTGTTTTGCTTATAATAGTCGCCTCGCCACAAGCAAAATACTGCGTATGGTGCTTGTGATCTATGATGATCAATTCTCCTTGTGGCGTGATGCCTTGTGCGATGCCCTGGAACGTTTGGTTGCCATGCGCAATCGTGATCTGTTTTTGATATAAATAATCCGCTGCTTGCCAAATAGGTAGAAAGGGCGCAAAGCCTGAGGCTTTGAATTGTGTGATATATCGATGCGTGTGTATCAATAGTTGGGCAATCAATGCATTGCGGTCGTGGGCTTTTTGGGTGATATCATACAATGAACACCAGGGGCGATTGGGGGCCGCATTGTCCGGATGCTGCTGTGAATTACTGTTCACATTAAGGCCAATCCCCACAACAATTTGTAGGTTATTCTTCGCTTGTTGAGTTGATTCTAATAATATGCCACACAATTTTTTGTCTTGCCAAAGTAAGTCATTCGGCCATTTTATGGCGATTCCTGTAGCAATTTGTAAGGTCTGCAATGTATGCAGCACTGCGAGACTGACAACTAGGCTCAAGGTAGACAATGCTGGGGTGGTGCTAGAAAACGGCCAACGAATGGAACAATAAATATTCTCGGCATAGGGTGAGAACCAAGCACGTTGCATGCGACCGCGCCCTTGGGTTTGAGTTTCCGCGCAGCATAGGGTGATGTCAGGGGATCTCGGCAAGTCTTTGAGATATTGATTGGTCGAATCTATGCTAGCTAATACATGTAGGCTGATTGGATCGTGAAATCCGCCTGCTAAGAGATGTTGGCGAATGAGCGATTCATTTAAAAGCATGGGGATCCTGGGTCAAAGTGCGATAGCGTAGGGTTTGAATGCTCGGATGATGGCATACCGCGCCCCAACAGGCCACTTTAGGCATAAATGAGCGCATACGCCACATCATGTTATGTCGTGCATCGAATATCTCGGCATCTGTGGGTGGGAGCACCGGTACATCAAAAGTCTGAGTGGGGTAAGATAGGCCCACCCCAGAAGCTTTGATGAAAGCTTCTTTTTGAGCCCAAACATGAAAAAAAGCTAAAGAGTGCATTGTTTCAGGCACTTGTGCATAAGATTGGATTTCTTGTGCTGAAAACATCATCTTGCTCATGCCTTGAAAAGGGCGGCTTGAGAAAAATTCGATATCAATGCCTACGGGGTGTTGTTGGCCAATCGCTAACAAAGCTAGGTCTTGAGAATGGCTTAAATTGAATTGGATGTGACTGGGGTGCGTTAGAAAAGGTTTGCCATAAATATTGGTGGAAAATGTCAGGGCCTGCGGTTCTAGAGGGAGATAACGTGCTAAAATCAGGCGTAACATGGCGCGTGCTATGGTAAATCGTCGTTGATGACGATCGAAGTGAAAACGCTTGGCGCGCTGTAATTCTACAGGATTTAACAGGGCTTCTGCACCGGGCCAGAGCGTTGTAAGTGGGTATTGCCATATATCAATGCGCTGGGGCGTCAGATGGTAGTCGTTTTCTGGTAGTGGGACAAATAGGGGATGCACTTTGCTGACTGGCATGCCGATCAATTTTGATTTGTTTCGCCAATTATGCTACTTTTTAGCCCTTCATACAACTTAGGTGACTAGATGAGTCTACAATTTCTAGATTTTGAACAACCAATCGAAGAATTAAACCAAAAAATTGAGGCCCTGCGCATGGCAAGTGTTGGGGACAGTCAAATTAATTTGAGCGAGGAAATTACGCGCTTACAAACCAAATCGATGGAGCTGACCGAACATGTCTTTTCGCGCTTAGAGCCGTGGCAAGTAGCGCAAATGGCGCGACATCCCTTGCGTCCTCAGACAACGGACTATATCGAATTGATTTTTACTGATTTTGATGAATTACATGGGGATCGGCACAGTTCTGCGGCACCAGCTATTATTGGCGGGATGGCGCGTTTGAACGGTGAGCCGGTGATGATTCTAGGTCATCAAAAGGGCAAACGTACCAAAGAAAAAGTATATCGAAATTTTGGGATGGCGCGGCCGGAGGAATATCGTAAAGCGTTGCGTCTGATGCAATTGGCAGAGAAATTCAAATTACCTTTGATAACGTTTATTGATACGGCAGGTGCCTATCCAGGGATTGGTGCTGAAGAGCGTAATCAATCAGAAGCCATTGCACGTAACCTCCAAGTCATGTCTACATTAGAAGTTCCAATTATTTGTGTGGTGACGGGAGAGGCTGGTTCTGGCGGCGCGTTGGCGATCGGAGTCGGAGATCGTGTGATTATGTTGCAATATGCCATTTATGCTGTTATTTCACCTGAAGGCTGCGCGTCCATTTTATGGAAAGATCCAGCCAAGGCCCCAGATGCCGCACGTGCGATGGGGATCTCTGCTGGGCAAATTTTGCAACACGGCTTGATTGATAGCGTTTTACCGGAACCATTAGGGGGGGCTCATCGTGATCTGCCTTTGATGGCTTCTACTATCAAAGATGCGCTGTTGCATGAAATATATCAATTGAAAACCTTATCGGCGCCAGAATTATTAAGTCGTCGATATGCGAAGTGGATGGCAATGGGGGCTTGTGATTAGCGCTGCTTGGCGGCAGCGGCTGAGCCAATATGAACACATTTATATTGGGTATAGCGGTGGTTTGGACTCTACGGTATTGCTGACGATGTTGGCAGCGTGCCCTGAGCTGCAGCAGCGTATCATTGCTATCCATGTTCACCACGGTTTGAGTCCCTGCGCTGATCAATGGTTAGATCATTGTGAACAATACTGCCAGCGTCTTGCTGTCGTATGCAAAGGCATCCGAGCGAATGTTGCGCCCGGTGCCAATCTTGAAGAACGTGCACGGAAGGCACGTTATCAAATCTTTGATGAATTTGTTACCCCGCATGACGCATTGTTGCTAGCGCATCACCAAAATGATCAAGCTGAGACGGTGTTATTGAATTTATTACGCGGGACAGGTTTGGATGGTTTGTGCGCAATGCCTGAGCAACGCGCATGCGGAAAAGGGGTGTTATTGCGTCCATTGCTCCATTCTCCCCGAGAGGCCCTGCTTGACTATGCGCAGCAACATGGCTTGCAATGGGTCGAAGATGAGATGAACACGGCAGAGGAATGGTCTCGAGGGTATCTACGCCACCAGATTATCCCTTTGCTGCAAGTTAAGTGGCCAAACCTCGTTTCAACGGTTGCAGCCAGCGCACAGCATTGCCAACAAGCAAAAAAAACAATAGATGCTTGGATTGCATTGGATAGTCCAGATTTGTCACAACCACAATTAGAGATGACGGCCGAACTTCTTGCGGATCCTGTGCGTTGTACGCAACTATTGCGGGCTTGGTTGAAACAGCACGCGCAGCGCGTGCCGACCAGCGCGTGTATCCAACAAATTTTGCATACAATTGTCCATGCAGGCCAAGATGCTACGCCCTGCATGCAATGGGGGCAATGGACGCTGCGTCGTTACCGCCGGACCTTATATCTGGTCGCAGTCAATGAGCGTATGCCGCAGAGTCTGGTTTGGGAAAATTTCCCAGGGCCTATTGCTTGGGACGACAATCGTTGCGTTGTTGCAACACCCGACGCGGTGCACGGTATCTCGATTCCGCGCGGTAGTCGCATTGAATTGAAAGTTCGCACAGGCGGGGAAACCTTGCATTGGCATGGTCAGACCCAATGTTTGAAGAAATTACTCCAAAGTTGGCAAATCCCCCCCTGGCTCAGAATGCAATTACCTTTGGTTTATGTGAATGATCAGCTTTGTGCTATCCCAGATTACGCACAAAGTGATTTGCTCTTGTCGGAAGACCTTAGTGAGCGTTACACTGTGAGTACCTTCCCATATTAGAGTAGTGGCAGTTTTATGATAAAACCTCTCATTCCTATTACGCGCAAACATGCTTTGATATTCGCTGCTTGCTTGGTTTTTTATGAATTTTTGGTGTACATAGCGAATGATATGATTATGCCCGGCATGTTATCAGTGGTGCACGGTTTCCATGCGGATGAGTCCAAAATTGCAACCTCGTTAACGGCTTATATTTTAGGGGGCGCTTCGCTGCAATTATTTTTAGGTCCGCTATCCGATCGCTTTGGGCGGCGACCGGTGATGTTGGCAGGTAGTATCCTTTTTTCACTATGTACTTTGCTGTTGCCTTGGGTGCACACCATCGATCAATTTCTATTAGGGCGTTTTTTTGAAGGCATGGGATTGTGTTATATCAATGTGGTGGGTTATGCCTTATTACAAGAAATATTCTCTGATGAAGATGCGATACGCATGATTGCGATTATGGCCAATGTAGCCATTTTAGCTCCTTTATTAGGGCCTTTGGCTGGTTCCGCGTTTTTACATTATGTGAGTTGGCGTGCGATTTTTTATTTGATTGGTGGCTTATCTTTAGTAGCATTATGGGGGTTGTGGCACTATATGCCTGAGTCAGTGGGTCAAATTAAAAATGATGGGAAAGTGATCAAGCCGGTCTCCCTGGCATTACCGGCTATCTGGGCCAATTATAAAGAGTTGATGAAGCATCGGGTGTTTGTATTTGGCACCATTGCGTATGGTTTGATGGCCGTTCCTTGTGTTGTTTGGATTGCTTTGTCGCCAGTAATGTTGGTGAGTCATGCGCATATGTCCTTGTTTATGTACGGTGTTTGGCAAATACCTGTTTTTGGTTCGTTTATTTTAGGAAATATCTTCCTGTCGCGCTGGTCGAAACGCTATGAGGTGATGCATCTGTCGGTCATTGGTAGTGTTATTTTATTTATAGGGTTAGTCGTTATGTGTTTGTATCCCTTTTACTATGGCCCAGAACCGTTTGGCTTGATGCCAGGTTTAGTCATATACAGTTTTGGATATGGTATTGCTACGACGGCTTTATATCGTTTTATTCTATTTGTCACTCAAATTGGGACGGGAACAACGTCTGCTTTGATTAGCATGTCCTCAATGTGTTTTATGGGGGCAGGGATAGAAATTGGTAATGCCATTTTTTTGGCCAAGGCTAATTTGGGCATTGCGCAATATGTGGGATACATAGCGCTATTTTATTTTGTGTGTGTTGCCATCAGTTTATATTTTCATCGTTGTGAGAAGGCATTAGGTGTGGAAAATTTATGAAAGCAGGCGTAGATGAAGTAGGGCGTGGTCCTTTGGCAGGGCCTGTGGTTGCGGCAGCAGTGATTTTAGAGGTGCCCATTCCTGGCATCAAAGACTCCAAATGCGTGAGTCCTAAAAAGCGGGAAATTTTAGCAGAGCAAATCAAAACGCATGCACTTGCTTACGCCTTCGGACGTGCCGAGGTAGATGAAATTGATGATTTGAACATTCATCATGCCACCTTATTAGCTATGAAGCGCGCAATTGAAGCCTTGCCCATGACGCCCACAGAACTCTGGGTTGACGGTTTGTATGTCCCACAGGTCCAAATGACCTGTCATGCAGTGGTCAAAGGCGATAGTCTTATCTACGAAATCAGCGCAGCATCCATTCTAGCCAAGGTGTATCGAGACAACGAAATGATGGAGATGGACAGCTTGTATCCTGGATATGGCTTTGCAGCTCATAAGGGCTACGGTACAGCGCAACATCAAACAGCATTGCGGGCTTTGGGGCTGTGTCCGATTCATCGTAAGAGTTTTACAAAGAAGATGCTTTGTGGCTCAGGTGATTTGTAATGCTCATTTAAATCCCGGGCTACCTCACTATTTGGTAGCCTGTTGAATTGTTAAAGGTGATTAAAAAAAATCCGATGCGAGCTGATTGACATCAGAATACCAAAGCTAGCCAAGAATGTGATCATCGCTGAGCCGCCATAGCTGACCATAGGAAGAGGGATCCCCACTACTGGTACGATTCCCATGACCATGCTGATGTTGACGAATGCGGATAAGAAAAAAGTCATAATTAAGCCGGCGGCTAATAAGCGAGTAAAGGTGGTTTGTGCTTGTTGGACGATTTGTAAGCCGCGCATGGTGATGAGCACTACGCAGAAAATGAGCAGGATACTCCCTACGAATCCAAATTCCTCACCGCAGACGGCAAAGATGAAATCGGTGGCATGCTCGGGTAAAAAATTTAAATGGGATTGGCTACCAGCTAACCATCCTTTACCAAAAGCACCTCCGGAGCCGATGGCAATTTTCGACTGAATAATGTGGTAACCACTTCCTAAGGGATCTTGTTCGGGGTTTAACAGCGTAAAGATGCGCTGTTTTTGGTAGTCATGTAATACGTGCCAACCTAATGGGGCAGCTAAAATCAAAGCCAAACCTGAGATGACAATAATGCGAAGCGGTATTCCAGCCATGAAAATCACACATAGACCACTGGCGCTGACCATGATTGCAGTGCCTAGATCGGGTTGTTTGGCAATCAAGATTGCGGGCACAAAGATTAGTAATCCAGTTATCAGAAAATATTTGATATCTATCGGGTATTTGGATCTATCTAAATACCAGGCCGCCATCATGGGGACCGCTAATTTCATAATTTCCGAGGGCTGAAAACGGAATAACCCCAAATCCAACCACCGTTGAGCGCCTTTCCCAATTTTACCCATGATCATGACGGCTAATAATAAACTGAGTCCGATGCCATATAGCCAAGGTGCCCATACTTTGTATTTATGTGGAGGAATAAAGGCAAAAGCAGTCATCGCGACCAATGCCATACCCAGTCGCAAAGCTTGGCGGAAAACCATACTTAGATTCTCATTGGATGCACTGTACAAGATGACCAAGCCAAATAGAATCAGTAATAATAAGAGCCCCAGAAGTGGTAAATCTAAAGGTAAGGAGCGTTGCGTAAAGCGATACATGGGTTTGTTTTTAATCATGGGCTACCTGCTGCTGTGCGGGGGTATCGAGCTGGCCTAATTCTTTCAAATCAAAATAGGTGTTTAAAATTTGCCGAGCTACTTGAGAAGCAGTGGTATCATGCTCCACAATGACGGCAATCGCAACTTCTGGATGCTCCACCGGTGCAAAGGCGATGAATAGTGAGTGATCGCGCAATTCAGGCGGAATATTCACATAGCGTTTTTTCTCGTCTTGACTCAAACTAAAGACTTGTGCTGTACCAGTTTTGCCTGCTACAGAATAGGGTGCGTCGCGGCCAAAATGTTTGCCTGTTCCCTCAAGGCTTGTGATCACAGAGTGCATCGCATCTTTTACGATGTCCCAATGCTCTTGTGCCAAATGCACAGGGTATTCTTCAATGCGTTTATAAACAAAAGTTTGTTGCTCATGGATCTCTTTTTGCAACAAATGCGGTCGAAAACGTCGCCCATTATGCGCCATCGCAGCTGTGGCATTGGCCAATTGCAATGGTGTCGTCAGCATAAATCCTTGTCCAATGGATGTGATCAAAGTATCGCCCGGATACCAGGGTAATTTTTTCGTTTGGCGTTTCCACTGCGGGCTGGGGACCAATCCTGAAGATTCTTCATATAAATCAACATGTGTTGCTTGACCGAAGCCAAACTGAGTTAACATTTTTTCAATATTGCGTATGCCTAGTTTATTGCCCAAATGATAAAAATAAGTATCGCAGGATACGGTGATGGCACGTTTGAGGTTGATGATGCCGTGGCCAGTATGTTTCCAATCGCGGTAAGCATGTTGGACGTGGGGCAAACGATACCATCCCGGGTCGAAAATATGATCTTGGAGCGTTGCAATCCCAGTATGCAGACCGGTAATGGCCATAAATGGCTTGATTGTCGAAGCAGGGGGGTATAAACCACGAACTGCGCGATTGAATAAAGGGCGATCTTGCTTATCAGACAGGCGTTTATAATCCTCAGAGCTGATGCCATTCACAAATAAATTAGGATTAAAACTGGGTGCAGAGACCATAGCCAAAATGTCCCCATTTTTAACCGACAATAGCACGGCAGCACCGCGCATCCCATATAAGGCATTATAAGATGATTCTTGTAAGCGGGTGTCGATGGTCAGGTAGAGTTTATCGCCGGTGCGCGGTGCTTGCTTACTCAAGATACGTAGCGTCTTGCCTGTCACATCTGTTTCAATTTGCTGATACCCTACTTGTCCATGAAGTTGAGATTCATAAAATTTTTCGATCCCTGCTTTGCCAATAAAATTCGTGGCACGGTAATTAGAGGGGTCTACTTGTTGCAGTTCTTCTTGATTGATACGGCCTACATACCCCAATAAATGCGCAGTGATTTCCCCTTTTGGATAATGCCGAATGAGGATCGCTTTGATACTGACGCCTGGAAAACGATATTGATTGGTAGCGAAAGTGGCTACTTCTTCTTGTGTTAATTTCAGTTTTAGTGGGATAGGAACATAAGCAGGATTTTGTTTGCGTGAGCGGTAAAAGTTTTTGATGTCTTCACGCGAAATAGAGGGAAGCAATTCTTGTAATTGGTTCAGTGTTTCTGCAAGAGAGTGTAAGCGTTCTGGAATAAGTTCTAAAACATAGATAGGAACGTTTTCTGCTAAGAGCACACCATTTTTGTCATAAATCACCCCGCGTGATGGGGCGATGGGTAAGATACTCATTTGGTTTTTCAAAGATAAAGTGGTGAAGCGTTTATATTGTAAAAATTGTAGATATCCTAAACGCAAGACTAATATGAGCGATAAGACAACCAGAAAAGCGATCAATAAATGAAGTCTGAACAAAAAAGAGGGTAGTTCGCGTTGATGGGCGTCTCGGTTGCGGAAGGTACTCATGAACAAACTCGGATTTGGAATACAGTATTAACCTAGGGTGCGTTTATCCGACCTTTTGTACGGCGCTAGAATCCCCGTCTCTTGCGCTTAACAACTTTTTTACAAGTTTTTTTGCGGGAGAGGGGCCGGTTCAGTGCTCTACAAAAATGTGGTGAGCGCTATGGTATTATCCCCACAATTCTTCTAAACAGTAAA
This sequence comes from Legionella genomosp. 1, assembly GCA_945878975.1. GTDB lineage: Bacteria > Pseudomonadota > Gammaproteobacteria > Legionellales > Legionellaceae. The sequence goes on along the minus strand of CAMCUM010000002.1, from coordinate 61,792 downwards.
AGGAGCGTGAATCGGGTTGCATAATATGTACGATGCAATCACCAAAATCTACCAACGCCCAATCTCCGGTTTCAAGGCCGGAATGGTTCAATGGTGCAAGTCCAATGGATTTCATCTTAACAATAATAGTGTCCGCAATGGCTTTGACATGGCGTGAAGCACGTCCCCCACACACAATCATATAATCTGTGATGGTGGTTTGTGCACTGACATCCATGACTACAATTTCATTGGCTTGAATTTCTTCTAAAGCTTGGACTAGGAATGGCAATTGAGGAAATAATTTAGACATAATCAACATCTACTCGTGCAAACCTCGATTATACCATAACACAATCTGTATGACAAAGGTTCATCTTCGCTACGGGTATTTTAGGGTCTATTGATAGAGCAGTTCAGTGATTTGCCCCACTGTATCGATGAAGCCTAGAGCAACTGTAAAATCATCTGATATCGATGGTGTGGCTTGCGGTTGACTATTGAACTTAGTGCAGGCAGATGTTGCGCGACTATTGAATAATGTCATATGAGGATCATACTGTTCAAAAGAGGCATTCAGTGGGTGTTGGATGATCTCGGCGACCTGCAAATGGCGTTCTTTCAATTGCTCTAAATGATCTGGTATCAGCGAGATCCAGCAAATGTCTGTCCTGGCAGGGTTATTAGGATACGATTTACTGCGATGTTGGTCAAAAGTCATATGCAATGCGGGCCAATCAAGGTCTCGTACGTGTTGCCATATTACATCAATCTGCTCTGGATCAGCTGTAAAATGACATAATGAGATATGTGGAATAGAAGCTTCTCCGCCAATATGGTATGTATCAGCCGGAGCAGTTTTAGATGATACGCGTGCATAGTGGATAAACTGGTCGCGATTATGAGTGGGAATCAATGCGAGATTGTAGTATTTGATCATAAGGTATGCCTAATTATGCGCTTCGAATGCCGTATTCTACGAAAAATACGTTTGCTTTGCGAACACATCTAAGGGACGGGTCAGAAATAGGACAAAGGGTAGCGTGTCGGCCAGAGAACTGCCCAGCTCCTAAAGACTGCGAACCTTACTTTCCTTTTTTCTCAGCCAGTTTTTTCTGAGATAGTTTGATCAACATATCTGTTGTAAAGGCCTCTGATGGTACCTCATCCTCTACTGAGGATTCTGATTGTTTATCATAATGCTCAATGGAGCGTTTCATTTTTTTGAAAACATCATCCGGAATAGAACGAAAAAAATTATCGTTATCTTTTTTATCCATTATGTTATCTCCTTAGTCACCCCATTATATCCTAGGCAGTTCACTATCTTCGAGCTCAGGCTCCTCAATAGTGATCGTGTAATCAGTCAGTCTGCTAAGATACCCACTAATGCTTATGGCATCAACTTTAGTAGAATCATAGCATTGCTCAGCAGAAGTCGCATCGACATTAATGGCTGTTTTTTTAATAAAATTGAGCATTTTTTCTGGATCAAAGATCGTTATCGTACGATCCAGACAATTTATTTGAGCAATAGTTACTGGCTGGCTGTCTTTTTTCCCATTGTTATCAACAATAGTGACATATAAACTTTTTCCTGCGTTTTCTATCAGCCGTTCAGGGAGCTGCATCGTTGAACCACGATGAGCACTCAATATGCCTTTTACATTTTCATACCGGCCAGTTTCTTCACCACGTTGAAATGCACGGTCTATTGCTTTTTCAATATCGGTAGATACAAAAACAGCATGTGCTGCTCCTTCATTTGTTAAAGCCAAATCAATTTTATCTTGGCCTAAATAAAGTTGTTCAATAAAAATATCTGGTGCTATTTTATTCTGTGCCATGTGATCCAATTTACCTTTTACAATCGTATGGCTTACATAAGATGCTTCAGGCGTTGATAATTGAGAGAATAGCTCTGGATGTACGGTATCTGCGTCTAAGAGAAGTCTTCTAAAAGTATCTCCTCCGCCTTTGGAGACATTTGGCCATGATCGTCCTGATTTCTCTGCATTATATTTCAATAGGGCATACGCGCTCCCTTTACCAGATGCTTGTCCTCCAGCAATGAGAAATAATTTTCTTTCTTCTGGTCTAGGCGGCTCTATAATGGCTATTTCTCCCGCTTCGGCTAATCGACAAACATGACTTTGAGCGAGCTGCGTCATGGTTTTTGTGGCTTCTTCTGCATAAATAGCATCGGTTGTCAGTGCAATAAGCGCTTTGCGTTTATTATAACCTGCAACGTGATCACCCAATTCGGCGTCAGGAGGAATCAGCGCTTGAAAAGAAGTGATTTTATTTATCAAGTCATTGCCTTCATTCTCACGAAGCATCTCGATTTCTTTTCTGGCACGTACCGTAGCATCCTCTGTTGCATCAATCTCTTCTATTTGAGCAAGCAATGCAGTTACCTGAGCTTCAATTCGTATGCGAGTTTCCATCAATGATGCAGAGGCGGCGGCGATATCCGTTTGCATCTGTACGATCACTTGCTGTGCAATCCTTATAAAAATGGGATCATGCTCTAATGCTGCGGCTTCTGCTGGTGTTTTGGGTTGATATTGAACACTAGTAATGACGGTCGCAATCGCTTGGTGCAAAGCTATTCTTTCTGGGCGAAATGAAACAAGCTCGACTGGCGTGAACGGTGCACCAGTCTTGGGATTTTTATTTCCCTTTGTTGCTATCGCAAGCTCAGCTAATTCATGCACATCACGAAATACTACTTTGTCCGTATCTAAGATAGTGTATTTTAAATCCTCTGCTGTGATGTCTTGGCCGGACGTAAACGTGGAGCGAATAGAATTTGGTGTCTGAATATGTCGTTGGAGGTCCACTGTTGGCACACTCCAAACTTTTCTTTTTTTATCAAGCTCTGCAGCTTCGGATAAACTAGTAGATCTCATATCTTCTGATTCATTCATACGAATAGTCTCCTGTGTAATTTTGCTTTTAATTTCGGTGATTGTCAGAGCGTATGCCTGTAGATAATCACTGACCAAGGCAGTTGCTACACTATCTCCGTTGTGTGCTACACATTCCTTAATATGGGTGTACAATTTCCTTTGAGCCGCACTTACCTGTACTGCAAACACAACATTTTTCGCAACAGCTTGTGCGATGGGGAAGGTTTCGACAAAAGAATGATATCCCCCGACATTCATAAACGAGGCCACTATGAGTCCCAGTTGTAAGGCATCTGGATTACCAAACAATGATTCAGCGCCCAGACAATTCAGAGCAGTAAAAAATGTGGTAGTGGTTGCAGATTGTGATCCTGCTGCAGGTAGGTTGTTATCCCAAGATTGTTTGGAGTATTGTCCGGTAAGTTGCCATCTATTTAATCCGCTTCCATGTTCGTAAGCGTGAGCATCAATGGCTTCTTGCAGGCCGATACTTTGGAATGCCTGAGGAATAAGCCTTTGTGAACTTTCACCAAGTAATCCCGGTGTAGATAAATTTTTTATGTCTTGTCCCAAACGAGGCATTGCTTGACGCCCTATTTTCTCCAAGCGTTCATGCTCCGCAATAACGGTCGCATTTCCAGTCATGGCAGTTGAATGAAACACACGACCAAAACCTAGTTTTACTTTCGCTGCATCCACGGTATGAACAGATACATCAGGAAAGTCGGTAATAGCTCGGCCAAATACTTTTGGGATTTTCTCGGAACGTCCCCTAGTTACTGGGTCATTAAATGCGGGATGAAAAATATGAGTTCTTATTTGTGCGATTCTTTCTTCAATCAAATCAAGTGGTTTTCCAAGCATAGTAGCCGCAATTTGTTTTTTTCTAAGGGATTCCTCTTGTACAGATAGATCAGACCCGGGGTTACACGGAGACATGAGATCTCTTAAAATACCCCCAACAGCGTTTATGGCACGCAATTTGGTCAGCATATTTTTATAGTCATAAGATTCCGTGTTAGAATCAATATTTAGTTGCTTAATGAGCCATTGTAGGCCTTGTTTCGTATCATCGATCCAACCATCCTCCAACTTTTCATCAAGACAACGACCTATTTGGTCACTACTTGGGCGTAGTTCACTCAGTACTCTTCTGTTAAAATGTGTTTTGAGTGCTTCTCTTTCCGTAGGTTTTGTTTGATTAGGAATAATCGTCTCGTCTCCGAAGCTTGTCTCATAGACCTGAAAAAGCAATGCGCTGAGTTGCTTGGCGTAATTATCAATTAGTCTCCCAGCGCGCCCAGGGTGATCTAAAATGGCCAAAGAAGCGCCAATTTCGAAAGCTGATCCTGGAACAAAATTAAACATGCTATCCGTATAAGAAGGGTTGTCACCTTCTTCTTTGCTTCTAATCATGTCTTGTTTAGTATTAAGGCTGGCGGCGTGCTCTTTATATTTGCTTTCCCAACGGCTCATGTTAGTTCTTCCATTCATCTTATTAAGTATAGACTAATTTAACATCGTATTTTTTGTTTAAAATAGTTCCACTTTGTTGCGATTTTTATGAATTTCGGGTATAATATTCTCTATACATAAGGTTAATCATCTGTATAGGTACTGGAGAAATATATGAATTTTTTTGAGAAAATTAATGAAGATGATTGGAAAAAAAGTCGTCCTGCTGTCGATGCTTATAATGCAAGAGAACTAGCAAAAACGGTTGAGAAAAGTAACGGTGCGTCACTTTCAACGGAGGATGTTCAAAAAATATCAACCGCTATCAATAACGCGCAGACTGCCCTGACACCCAAGCCAGGGTGTCGATAGGCACTTCGAGTCACAGCATTTTGTGCAATTTGCAATTCACTCGATGTCATCTAATATTATTCTAGGGGAATAATACTCTGGATAGTATTTGAAATGAAGTGGAAAAAAATTGGAGAAGGGTCATTCAATACCTCCTATAGAAGTGATAATGGGAGAGGTAATTTAGTTTTAAAAATAGCGTTTGACAAGACTGCGGTCACCGATTCTCCGCAACGCTCAGTGCGGTTATGGAATTTGATAAATAAGCATATTCATCCTCCCGCTGAACTTTATCGGGAAAAAATCAAAGGGAAATGGAGGACAGTTGGCTGGATATGCCCTTACATTGAGGGACGTCAAGCCAATGATTTAGAAATAAAAGAGGAGTTATTGAATATTTTCAATCGCAAAGGCGGTCGAATCATAACAGATGCTGCGGCACATAGAAATTTTTTAAGAACCCGTAATGGACAGACTGTTTGCATTGATATTGGTATGGCTTTGCAAGGGGAACTGCGCGAAACTGCCGGTTTGATCGGCATGCGTAGGGAAAGGAGACCTAGCCTGACCAGTCAAGAAGTATGGGATGAGTACGCGAGCCGACCAGGACGAGGTCCTTGGCTCGATGAGCAGCAAAGTGATTTTCCTAAATCTACTAAAACCACCAAAGCTTTGTTATTCATCAAAGAGCAACGAACTGATATCACAAATGTCGATTTTTTAAGAAAATCACCGAAAAAAATTAAATTGCTTGCAGAAGCTTATGATAGAGGGCGTGGTCCTGTATTTGACCAAGCTGTGGCGCTATTAGCGGAGAAGTGTCCTCCCGATTTAGAGGAATCTAAGCAGCGATGCAGAGATATTTTTTTGGAGTTTATTTATACTAAGGGAACCATTGATGAGAATGATCAATTTATACCCAACTCGATAAGGAGTATGCAAGTACTGCCCTTTATCAATCGTGCCATGACCTTGATGCGTGAAGTGAATCTGGCGACATCATGTGACGAATGCCACAATATCGTTGGGCGATATCTGGCAGAATCAAAACTAGAATCAGATGAGGGGACAGATACTTCTTCCTTAAGTGTTCATTCGTCTCTTTCATCTGGTTCCAATTCCCACGACCCAGAGCTGGAAAGCACTCTGCGGTATTTTCAAGAGCTCACTAATGATGAGGTTATTTTAGCCGATATTCAAAAACAATGTAGGGACATTCTGGGTGCCTATATTGTATCGTTTGGTTTGCCGGATCGCATGGAAACCGGGCTCAATACAGCAGAATATAAATCTCAGCTGTTTTTACAGCAAGTGGATGAAAAACTCAAGGGACTCATTGGCGAGCTAGATCAGGCTCGAAGTTTTGAGGAAATGAGTGCCTGCTTGGATGCTTTTTCTCAAAAAATACCGCCTAGTCTTAAACGAGATGTCAGTGTTGCGGGTGAAAGGATTAGCCCGATCGATGGATTGGTAGCTAGTGTGAATTTTTGCCGTAAAATAGTGAGCTCTGCGCAGCGTACCATGCTCGAGACTCCTTCAGCGGAAACGGATGCTCGTTTTGAGATTTGACCTGTGGTATCTTTTTCCATATTTCATGGGTAACGGGACAGTTTTACCCATCTTTAAAAGATGATTTAAACCCCTTATCATGCCCAAAAGGAACTTCTTCGTTTGGTGTTGTCTTGGGTGTGAACATACGATTGCGATCCAAAGGATTGGCCCGGAAAACCTGAGGGACAGTCGCTTTGGGTGTTAGGGTATTGAGTGTTGCCATGCGTTGAACGGGTGTTGCAGGTATTGAAAGCATAGACTGGGAATTTTGGTTGTAAACCAGATATCCCAAAACGATTTCTTGCATCATTTTTAGGCGTAATGCGCTGGGTTGTTGTTTGGAAAAATCTTTGAATGCTTGAATATTCTTCATATCAATGGTTGTTATATCGATATTCACGAGTGGTTTGAAAGCGCCAGTTGCTATCGTAGCGGCAGAGCGGTGGGAAAAGCCCAAAGTGATTAATTGCATCGCATTTGCCCTGATGCGACCAGAATGTTGCGTGTTTTGATTATCAGCTAAGCTGTAGATACGTTGTAAGAATACAGGAGCAAATAAGGGCTCTAATACATAGAATTGCTCGTGATCTTGATACCATTGCATGAAAGTGTGCTTGTCCAATGTTTGAAATTTTTCTGTACAGACTTTGATAAAGTCCATGACTTTAAGCATATTGGGATCAATGATTTGTGCATAGTCATGCTGAGCTGTTTGAATATAGGTCGCCAATGATGAGATGAAAACATGTTGATTGATTCGATTTTTTTGGTAGCGTTGTTGTGAAAAATATTTTTTAAAATGAGCACTTTGTAAAAAAGGCTCCATTGCCAGTGTGTCAGGTTGATAGGCTTGTAATGTTGAAAATATTGAAAAATCAGGGTGTTGGTTGTGGATAGCTACCACGTCATAAAACGCATTTTGTGAAGTTTTGTAGATCATTATCGTTAAAATAGCGGCATGCAAATGCTGTATAAATTTTTTATTGTCCTCAGTAACCAAAATAATTTTAGTATGTGCTGTGAGATTTTTTAAGAGTAAAAATAATTCCATACTATCCATATTACGGGTTTTGCCGGTAATGAGCGCGTTACTCAGCTGCAGATGCTCTGCAATGACCTGAATAATTTGTGCCATGCTGGATTTGTAGGGGATGTTTAACACGGATTTGATCCATTTGGCTGCTTCTTTACTGGTTTTTTGTGGATCAGATAGGACAATCAAGATGGTACGCAAAAATTGCTCTGCTAGCGCCTCTCCTGAAAAAATTGCGAGGCTATCTATAATATGCATGACAGATTGATGTTGTTTGGATTGACTGGCTAGTAGTGTTTGTAAAGCTGGTATTAGTGTTTGTTTATCGCTTTTTTCTAAGAATTCTTGGATAGATTGCATTGTGTTGAGAGGCATTTTCAGCTGATCAGTTAATACTTGAATGATCAGATGAAGCGCATCAGCATGCAGTTTTACTTGGATATTACGCAATTTTCTAATCAAATCAGTCAAACCACCAGGATTCTCTTTGTTAATAGAATGCAGAAAGCCTAAACTGGTATCATTAATGTTTCCATCAACGCATAAAGCAAAGCGCTCAATAAGATCACTTGGTTGATTTATTGATACTTCGTTTAGACTGCGCACGTATATATCCTTAAATTACCTCTTTGTCCGGTAAAAGAAAATTTAGACCATTTTTAATGATAGTCAAGTTTATACAAGCAATTTGTTGATATTTTTTACCTAAAAGTGTTTTTATGTGTCACAAAGAACTTCTAATTTACTTTTTGAGTTTTAATTGGTACACTTACCCATATACACCATTATCAAGATCTGGCATACTCTGGGCTCAATTTGTGCTGAAGGAATTTTGTGCATAATAGTACTTACCAACATCCAAAGACTTTACGCGTCTTTTTTGCGACCGAAATGTGGGAACGTTATGGATTTTACGTTGTCCAGACCCTTTTGGCGCTTTATCTCGCCTTGCATTTTTCTTGGCCGGACAAGGATGTATATGAGTTAGTAGGTTCCTTTACAGCGCTGACTTACTTGTCCCCGGTACTGGGTGGATGGATCGCGGACCATTTGATTGGTCAAAAACGCGCGATATTGTTGGGTGCTGTTATTCTTTTTATTGCTTACGTACTTTTAAGTTTTATCAATTCGGATAGTTCCCTCTGTCTATGTTTGGCAGGCATCGTAGTTGGAACTGGGCTGCTTAAACCGAATATTTCTTCTTTATTAGGTAATGAGTATCCTGAGGGTTCACCGCATCGTGAAAGTGGCTTCACTATTTTTTATATGGGGTTGACGACAGGGATCATCTTTGGAACAACGTTACCGAGTTATTTGAGTGAATACTATGGTTGGTCTTTTGCCTTTTTATCAGCTTCATTTGGGATGATCATTGCTGGTATTGTATTTGCGTATGGCGTCCGTGTTTATAAAATACAAGATTATCGTGGGTATCAATTTTCCTATCAAAAAAACTTGGTGGCGCTGGCGCTTTTAGGCGCGTTATGGGTTATTGCTTTGTATATTCTTTATTACCCTGTTTTGGCCGATATGGTGTTTTTTTTCGTAGTGGTCTTATCGATTGGTTACTTGGTATATAGTGTGAAGCAAGAGACGGCGATACAAGCGAAACAAACCATCGTGATAGGTTTGTTATGTTTGATTTCTGTCATGTTTTGGGCGTTTTATTTCCAGATGTTCATGTCGCTGACATTATTTATTCTGAGAGTTGTGCGGCCTACGGTATTTGGTTTTGCTTTCCCGCCTCCTTATTATGTGGGCATTCAAAGTGTTGGTATGATTTTATTGGGATTGGTACTGGCTAGGGGTAAGCGTCCTTTGTCCCAGCAACAACAAGTGATTAGGACTGGTAATAAGTTTTTAACCTCGATGGTGTGTATGACCATCGCTTATAGTTTGATTACCATTATTTGTCATTTTAATTTCCCGTATGGTTTGCTATCGCCTTTGTATTTGATCCCAGCTTATCTGGTGATTTCTTTGGCAGAAATGTTGTTGTCTCCGGTCGGGTTGTCAGCTGTGACCGTTTTGGCGTCGCGTAAAAGAGTGAGTACGATGATGGGCATCTTTTTTGTCTCATTAGGCATAGGCGCTTTTTTCTCTGGCAAATTGGCAAAGCTGACAGCTGTATCATTGAGCACCACTTCTATTAGTCATTTAAAAATGCATTATGCTGCTTCATTCTCTTCTTTGTTGGTGATATTAGTCGTTGCAACGCTTATTTGTGCACTGTTAAACATGCTTATTAAAAAGTTGATGACGTAGTTTTGCGTTTCTTTGTCGACCAGAAAACTATCATTTGCCCAGATCCCCAATGAGTATTACAATGCTATATGATTTATTGACTCTCCAAGAAGCATGATTGACCTTCAAACGCGCAAAAAAACGACTGATCCATTAAAGAGACCGCCACATTCTATCGAGGCCGAGCAAGCAATTTTGGGCGGTTTGATGTTAGAAAACCAAGCGATGGATAAAGTTGGCCTAAAATTATGTGAGCAAGATTTTTATCGTGGTGAGCATCGGGTGCTGTTTCGTGCCATGATGAGTCTGGCGCATAAAAATCAGCCATTTGATTTGGTGACCATCGTCGATCATTTGAAGGCGCTCCATGCTGTGCAAGATGCGGGCGGTGAAACGTATTTGTTTGAATTAGCGTCTAACACGCCCAGTATCGCCAATGTGGCTGCGTATGCAGACATTGTGCGCGAAAAATCTGTTCAACGCCAATTGATTGCCGTTGCGACTGATATTGCAGACACGGCTTATAATCCTGGGATAAGAGATGTGGCAGAATTGTTGGATTTTGCTGAAAATCGGGTCTTTGCGATTGCTGAACAGACAGCACGAGATGGGGGTCCAGAAGCGATTAAATCCGTGTTAGAACGCGCTGTAGAACGCATAGATGCTTTATATCATAGTGGTGGTGCCTTGACTGGCTTGGCGACAGGATTATCGGATTTGGATGGGTTGACTTCTGGTTTGCAGCCTTCAGATTTGGTAATTGTTGCAGGTCGACCGTCTATGGGTAAAACGACTTTGGTAATGAACATGGCTGAGCACGCCGCGATCAAGGGCTCTCAGCCTGTTTTGGTGTTTTCCATGGAAATGCCCGCAGACTCTCTGGCAATGCGTATGATGTCTTCTCTGGGGCGCATCGATCAGCATAAGATTCGAACTGGGCAATTAGATGATGATGATTGGCCTCGAGTGACTTCGGCGGTGCATATGTTATCCGAAGCCTCTTTATTTATTGACGACACACCAGCCCTAAGCCCTGCGGAAATGCGTGCTCGTGCCCGCAGAGTGATGAAAGAGCATGGGCAATTAGCATTGATTGTGGTGGATTATTTGCAATTGATGAAAGTGCCTGGGTTCAAAGCGGATAACCGTACTGCTGAAATTTCTGAAATATCACGCAGTTTAAAATCCTTGGCCAAAGAATTGCATGTTCCAGTAGTAGCTTTGTCACAGTTGAATCGTAGTTTGGAGCAACGCCAAGACAAACGCCCTATGATGTCGGACCTTCGAGAATCAGGCGCGATTGAGCAAGATGCGGATTTGATTTGTTTTATTTATCGCGACGAAGTGTACAACGAGGATAGTCCTGACAAAGGTTGTGCCGAGATCATCGTTGCAAAACAACGAAATGGTCCGATTGGTAAAGTACGTGTGGCATTTTTAGGAAAATATACGCGTTTTGAAGATTTGGCCTTTACTGGGTATCAAGGAACAAAAACAAGTGAGTAGACCTACTTTTTTGTACATTGATGCTGACGCTTTGCGACATAATGTCGCCCGTATCAAACAATATGCACCTACGCAAAGCATATTAGCGATGGTGAAAGCGGATGCTTATGGTTGTGGGATGCAGATGGTTTTGCCTATTCTAGAACCTTTGGTGGATGCCTTTGGCGTCGCCTGTCTCGAAGAAGCGCGGGTTCTTCGGCAAATCTGTCTGCAAAAAGAATGTGTTTTGATGCAGGGTCTTTTTGCAGCGGATGATATGCCGGCATTGGTAGAGATGCGATTAAGTACAGTGATACACAATCCTCAGCAATTGACCTGGTTAACAACGATCCCTGCGGCAGAGCCTATAAAAATATGGGTCAAAATAGATACGGGTATGCATCGTTTGGGCTTTCATCCTCGAGAATTAGCTCATGTGCTGGCGGTATTGCGTGCATGTCCTTGGATTGATCAACAGATTGGTTTGATGACGCATTTGGGCTGTGCCGATACGCCAGAGCTTGGGGCTTGCCAGCAGCAACTACACGCTTGGGAACTCATTGCTCAGCAACACGCTGAGATGCCACAATCTGTAGCCAATTCCGCTGCGATTGTGGCATTGCCGCAAACTCATGCGGATAGGGTGCGTCCTGGGTTGTTATTATATGGTGCTTCGCCGTTTGCGGATTGCTTGGGTACGGATCTGGGTTTACAGCCAGTCATGCATTTTATCTCGACGGTCACAACGATCCACGAATTTTTACCAGGAGATGCCATTGGTTACGGTGCGACATGGGCGTGTGAAAGGCCTTCAGTCATTGGCGTGATTCCTGTAGGATATGGGGATGGGTACCCTCGTCATATTAAGGCAAATACCCAGGTTTGGGTCAATGGGCAAGCCGTACCGATTGTTGGGAGAATATCAATGGATATGATGGCAATTGATTTAACCGATTGTCCTATCGTTAAAATTGGCGATCGCGTTGAGTTATGGGGGAAACATATTCCAATAGAGGTTGTTGCGCATCAAGCAAATACCATTGCGTATGAATTGATGACCCAAGTGACTCAACGAGTCGGAAAACAATATCTCGAATGAGGTATCTTAACAAAGGTGAAAACAATGAAAAAATCGATAGTAGCATTATCGTTGGCTATGACCTTATCTGCTTGTTCTCAAATTAATAATGAGGGCATTGGAACCGTAGCGGGTGGCGCGATAGGCGGATTATTGGGTAGTCAATTTGGTGGTGGCGTTGGAAAAGTCGCGGCAGCAGTGGGTGGTACCATGATAGGTGTGATTGTCGGCGGTCAAATTGGCAAGACGATGGATCGCGTTGATCGATTGGAAGTGCAGCGCGCTTTAGAGTCGGAACCCACTAACCAAGTAAAGACTTGGAAAAACCCAGATAATGGTAATCAATATAGCGTGAAACCAACGCGTACTTATGAGGCAGCGAATCATCAACCCTGTCGTGAATATGTGACCAAAGCAGTGATAGATGGCAAACCTGAAACAGTTTATGGAAAAGCTTGCCGTCAAGCGGATGGTAGTTGGAAAGTACAGTAGGTTGGGCCGTTCGGCCCAACAGAGCCTTTGTTGGGCCCACCATGGCCTGATTTTAACAACAACATGGAGCGACAATGAAAATATTAGTCACTGCGAAGCGGGTGATTGATCCTTATGTCAGAATTCGAGTCAACGCTGAACAGTCTGAGATTGAGACGCGTAACGTCAAGATGGCGATGAATCCTTTTGATGAAATTGCTTTGGAAGAAGCGCTACGCTTACGCGAAAAAAATCTGGCTCAAGAAGTGATTGTGGTGACCATCGGTGCAGACCCATGTCAGGAAACGTTACGCCATGGCTTGGCTTTGGGGGCGGATCGTGCGATTTTGATACGTACTGATAAGCAGTATTGTAGTCTCAATAGAGCGAAAATCATCCAAAAAATCGTTCTGCAAGAACACCCAGATTTGGTATTAATGGGTAAACAAGCGATTGATGACGATAATAATCAAACCCCACAAATGTTGGCCGGTTTATTAAATTGGCCGCAAATAACCTTTATTTCTAAATTAGATCTGATCAATTCAGAGTTCACAGTGACTCGAGAAATCGATCAAGGGTTGGAGCAATTGCACAGCAAATTGCCAGCAGTGATCAGTGTGGACTTGCGTTTGAATGAACCGCGCTATGCAAATTTACCTAATATTATGAAAGCCAAACAGAAACCCCTGCAAATTATTGACTTGCCCAGTTTGGATTTGGATCTGCGTGAGCGCACGAAAGTTCTCCAAATTAAAAATCCCCCTCGTCGTCCAAGCGGTGTGATGCTGACATCTATCACAGAACTATTAGATAAACTCCAACACGAAGAGAAGGTGTTACCATGACAATATTGTTGGTTGCTGAACATGATCACAAACAGTTGGATATGTCATTTGCACATGTATTAACGGCTGTGCAGTCTTTAAAACAAGACGTGGTTGTGCTGATTTTGGGACATCAGTGTACGCCTGTAGCGGAGGCTGTGGCGGCGTATCAAGGCGTTGGGACGGTCTGGCTAGTGGAGGATTCTGCTTTTGAACATCCTTTGGTAGAGCAAATGGGCGCAGTGATCGCGCAATTAGCGCATGATTGTGATTATCTAGTGATGGCTTCTACTACTTTAGGAAAAAATGTCTTACCGCGTGTGGCGGCATTATTAGATCTGACCCAAGTATCGGATGTGAGCGCAGTGGTCAGTGCTGATACATTTGAGCGTCCCATTTATGCTGGAAATGCGGTAGAAACCGTACAAATCCTGGATAAGCAGAAAGTATTGAGTATTCGGGTGACTTCTTTTAATGCAACAATGACGCAACAATCACCTTGCCCAATTCAGAAGCCTGCTGTGCAAGTTCCTGCCTGTGCTACTACTTTTGTTGGTCGGGAATTGAGTCAATCCGTTCGACCTGATTTGGCGAATGCAAAAATTATTGTGTCGGGTGGAAGAGGACTGCAATCCAAAGAACAATTCAAATTAGTAGAAGACTTGGCAGATAAATTAGGGGCTGCTTTAGGTGCGTCACGTGCTGCAGTGGATGCAGGATTTATCTCTAATGACCACCAAGTTGGGCAAACAGGAAAGATTGTGGCACCAAAATTGTATGTTGCGATTGGTATTTCGGGTGCCATTCAGCATATTGCTGGCATCAAAGACGCACAAATTATCGTTGCGATTAATAAAGACGATAATGCACCGATTTTCCAAGTCGCCAATTATGGCTTAGTGGGTGATTTGTTTGAATTGATCCCACAACTGGTTCTTGAACTACAACAACGAGGATTATCAAAATGCTGATTGGGGTCCCAAAAGAAATTAAGCCACAAGAATACCGAGTTGGATTGGTTCCTGCAGGCGTACGAGAATTAGTAAAAATCGGGGGGAAAGTTTTGGTGGAACGCGATGCAGGTCGTGGCATCCAAATTTCTGATGAGGATTATCGAGCCGCTGGTGCTGAGATAGTTGATTCTCCTGAAAAAATTTTCGAACGATCGGATTTAATCGTCAAAGTCAAAGAGCCGCAACCAGAGGAATGTCGCCGCTTGCGTAAAGGCCAGACTTTGTTTGCCTTTTTGCATTTGGCCGCGAGTTTAGAGCAAACCCGTTTGTTACAAGCCTCAGGCGTGACGGCCATTGCTTATGAAACAGTGACGCAATCTGGGGGTGGCTTGCCCTTATTGACTCCGATGTCAGAAGTGGCAGGGCGCCTGGCTATTCAAGCAGGGGGGCATTGTTTGGAAATCGCGCAGGGCGGCAAAGGCAAGTTATTAGGAGGGGTGCCAGGAGTTGCTGCTGCACATGTCGTGATATTGGGTGGTGGTGCTGCTGGGACACAAGCGGTACAAACCGCAGTGGGCATGGGCGCTCGTGTGACTGTTTTGGACAATTCTTTATCTCGGTTACGTTGGTTAAGTAGTCAATTTCATACGAAAATATCGACCTTGTATGCGACGCATGAAGCGATTGAACAGGCGGTTGCGACCGCTGATTTGCTGGTTGGAGCAGTCTTAGTGCCTGGGGCTACGGCACCGAAATTAGTGAGCAAAGAGATGATCTCCGCGATGCAACCGGGCTCGGTGGTGGTTGATGTGGCGATTGATCAGGGGGGGTGTTTTATGACAAGCCGCCCGACAACCCATCACGCCCCCACTTATGTAGTGGATGATGTGGTCCATTATTGCGTCACCAATATGCCTGGTGCGGTACCGTTGACCTCCACCTATGCATTGGCTAATGCCACCTTACCTTTTATAATGCATATGGTCCGGCATGGTGTGAAGGCAGCCTTGTTAGCAGATCCTCACTTCTTGAACGGGTTATCTGTTTATGCAGGGCAGTTGACTTACCAGGCTGTGGCAGAAGCGGCTCAAGCACCGTATGTGCCAGCAAAGGACGCATTAAATGCCTAAATTCCATGACGACGCAAAAATGCGTGTTGCGGCTGCGGCAATAGATTATCTGATAGAACCTGCCACCATTGGCGTGGGTACCGGGCGCACGGCCAATTGTTTTATTGATTTATTGGTCCAGCGTAAGCATCTGGTAGACGCTTGTGTGGCAAGTTCTATAGAAACCGAGCGCCGGCTCAAAGCGCATGGCTTTGTAGTAGTGGATTTGCCCACCGTTGATAAATTAGAGTGGTATTTTGATGGGGCAGATGAAGTGAATCCACGGCATCAAATGATAAAAGGTGGCGGGGGTGCTCATACACGCGAAAAAATTGTCGCCAATGCAGCGCAAACCTTTGTGTGCATGGTGGAGCCGTATAAATGTGTCCAGCAGTTGGGGAATTTTCCTGTGGCAGTTGAAGTGATCCCTATGGCCAGATCGTATGTTGCGCGTGCTTTGGTTGCGTTGGGCGGGGATCCGATTTATCGTCAAGGCTTTGTAACGGACAATGGACATATCATATTGGATCTCTACCATTGTGAGCCAGAAACGGCCCCAGATTTGGAGTCTGCTATCAAACAAATCCCAGGTGTTGTGGACAGCGGCTTATTTTTAAAACGTACTGCAGACATTGTGTTATGTGCTGATGCGGAGGGTGTAAGCGTTAGGTAAGGAACCGGATGGAACCCTTGATTACCCTGCGCTGCATCAAGGCTACGATTTTAATAATGTTTGTTGGATCAAGGCACATAGCTATAAATCTCCGCCTTTGCGAGCGCAGCGAAGCAACCAGCGGTTTTGGCACGATTAAGCTCACTGGATTGCTTCGCTTATAGCTCGCAAAGACGGTATTTTTTAAACATATTTTTTTTTCGTAAATTATTGCTCTGTCATATAACTCGGTGCTGGAGGTCCAAGAGTAGGATTATTCGTATTAGGTGCCGTAATAGAGCGGACAGGGCGCTCCTTTTGGCCCGGATTGGACGATTGTAGTGCCGGTTGTGAGGTATCTGATGTAGCAGGTGATGCTGTTGGTGACTCTGTGGATGGTGCTAAAAGCGCATCTTGAGAGGTTACTGACGTTGCTGTGGGACCAATAAGTTGGCCATAAGTTTCTGTACCATCAGGAGCTTGTGAACTTTGATTAGGCATTGTTTCAAGCTTTGTTGCGTGATCCAGTTTATCATGGTGAGAAGAGCCCCTCTTCATAAGACTTTGTGACGCTTTTTCGGCACCACTAATAATATCACCAAAAAGACCGCTGGCAAAACTAGGTGTATGTACCGACAAACACGCTGCGCTTAAAAAAAACGCGGACATTGTCATAAATTTTTTCATCAAGAACTCCTTCTCAAGTGAAATAAAATATTACCAAATCCTACTGTAATATAGGTTGGTATAATGATCAACTATTGGAAGGTCCAGGACCAAATCATCTGTGATTAAAAAATATCATGTAGGGTGTACAAAGCGCAGCGTGCCCACCAACGTACTTGAATTTGGTGGGCACGTCGCTACCGCTCCTTTGTCCACTCTATAAATTTGATCCAACATGATAATAGACAAGTATATTTGAGCTATCTTAGATCACACATGTGTTTACCTGTTGGAATGTCAGGGTCAGAGCATGTGTGAGGCAAAATATGATGTAGAAATCTGCAAAAAAGCGCATAAAGCGCGGGACGGAGGGCTTCGTGCAATGAATTGTCAACAGACCCTAGTATCATGAGTGTTCAAATTTATTTTTTTCTATATCCACCTGAAGACTTAGAGCTGTGCGCAGAATCAGTGTCCGGATCGCGATGCTTTTGCGGGAGGCGTTCTTTGAAGGTTTGCTGTTGTTTGGCTAAGTCTTTACCTGTAATCGGATCTAGATTGCGTTGTCTTCTATTGCGTTCTTGGTGCTCTCTATTATGCGTGAAGTCCTTAATAACAGGAATAAACTTTTGTTGGTGGTTTATTTTTTCGTACCGCACAGGTTTTAGAGGATTGCTAGAGTTTGCCCCTGATAGACTGGAAGTTGTCGATTCTCGGGAGGTAGCGCTGCGTTGAGACAGTTGCTCTTGCTTTAAAATGATTTGATTGATGAAGCCTGCATAGCGCTGTTCTTCAGCAGTGGTAAGTTCTCTATCAGGTACATTAAACGGATCTACGATTTCCAATTCAACCAATGCGTTGAGATCTTCATTCGACTCTATATTAAAATTTTGCCAAAATGTCAGTTTTCTATTAGGGACATATTCTTCTTCGCTATGTGTATCTTGGTCTGTGACACCACTATGAGTATCTTGATCTGTGAGGCCCGAAACACTCAACTCATCATCGCTATGCTCGAGTCCTAATAAGGTTTTTATGAGTTCTGGATCGTAATTCGTTGGTGTTTCTTGAATAGCAGCGGCTGCTTTTTGTGGTGGGTTGGGGATCCATGGCGTCACCTGGGCTAAGAGTGCAATAATATGCGGGTCTTTTTTGATGCGATCTAAGAGTTCATCACTGAAAATAGTGGGTTTGAGCTTGCGCCGATCATCTTTTTCTGGCAACAAAAAACTAGCATGATTTTCAATAATGCTTTTAACTTGCGCGTCAAACGCGGCACAGGTTGCGGGATCCATGTCTAAGACCGTATTGGCGCTAAAGATATCGCCATTAATAAAGAATTCATATTTATCAAGTTTTGCCATGTCTTCTTCAGAGAGTTCAGCCACAGGTCGATTCAAATCAAACCATCTATCCACTTTAGGTACTTGTACACCGAAATCGACTTTATCAGCAAATCTTTCTCTGACGCTTTGAATGGCCAAATCGTAATTTGTTTTTCTGGGCATCCAATCGCTCAACTTTTTGGCACGTTCAAAAAAAACTGAGATCGCAGCGCCTTGTTTGATGCTATCCATTGTGCTGAGCGCATTTGGTATTTCTACTAATACATGGTGTAATTGTATGGTATTGTTCTTTTGCATCCAAATTGACAATAAGCGCTGTATATCTGGATTTTCGATCAGCGTATCGATGATGGTAGGGTGTTGTAACGTAAGATTTTTTTCCTGGATATATAAGTTGAGATCGCTGATAAATTGGTTATTTTCTGAGCCTATATTGTTCATGATGAGCATTCCGAATGCTTTCAGTGTATTATAAGTATAGCTTAATTTGATTGTAATGCTTTAGGATGATGTGCCAGAACAGTTGTGGTTGGTTTGTTGACAGTTAATGAGATAAGAAAACACCCTTGCGAAAATGAAAAATATTTTCGCAAGGTTAGAAAAGAGGTGGGTGTGGTTAATAGCCTGCTTGAGGATTGTTTTCGTTGATGCCATTGCCCTTTCCATTTCCATTGCCATTGCCATTGCCATTGCCATTGCCATTGCCATTGCCATTGCCATTGCCATTGCTATTGCCATTGCCATTGCCATTGCCATTGCCATTGCCATTTCTATTTTTCTTAATCTGTTGTAAAAATTTCCCTGGACCTGGACCTTGTTGATCGGTTTCAAATGCAAAACTGGATAAACTGAGTGCTAAAAGACTTGTGCAAACTGCCGTTACAATTCCTTTCATCGTTATCTCCTGATTATGGTTGCAATTTTATTCTAGCGAGATATGAAAAACATAACAAGAGACATAATGAATGGAAGCGTGTGTAAGATTTAAACCTTTTGCGAGGGCGACAAGGCACTCGCAAAGGAAAGGTAAAGATGGGTTTTAAAATTCACTGTTTGGTGCTTGGTCGTCACGTATCTCTGGGGTTGTGTCGCTATTTATCTCTGGGCTTGGGTTGCTTGCTTTTAAATCATCGTTTTTGCTTGACTTTGTACTAGAGCTTTTTTTCTTGCTAGGCTTCTTTTTACCTTGTTTCTTATGGCATTTATTTTTTTTGCAAGATTTCTTACTGTTCTGTTTTTGGGAGCTCTGTTGAGTGCTAGTCTTGCTTGTACCATTGTTAGATGAGTCTTCATCAGCAGGCATTGCGGCAAAGCTGGATACGCTGAACGCTAAAAGGGTGCTACAGAGTAGAGTTACAACTGATTTCATAGTTATCTCCTGATTATGGTCGCAATTTTATTCTAGCGGCATATTGCAAACATAACAAGGGACTAGGGCATCGAGAGAGGAATTGTTAAAAAACTTGTCTGTTATCATGTTGAATAAAACGTGTAGGGTGGTCAAAGGAGCGGTAGCGACGTGCCCACCAAATTCAGGCACCTGGTGGGCACGCTGCGCTTTCCACTTACTACAGGCCGCTGCTCAAAGGTTTGTAACCGAGCCGCGACCGTTAGGGAGCGGAAATACGCTCACGATATTAGAACTATGCACTACTACCCATATTCAGAGTGGTTTCTTCTGTGGGTTGCGGTGCTCTTGTAGCGGCTTGTGCTACATTGCGAAGGGCGCTCACTAGATCTGGTACGGCATTGACGAAAACGCGTAAAAAGTCTTTTGCAGAACCGCGGTTCAAACCATAAACACAACGGAAAAACTCAGCGCCACGTTGTTTCAATGCGATATTTTCTAATTCATGGTGGACAGCTTTTCCAGCTTCGGAAGCAGAATTTCCAAAAAACCTTCCTACTAGTGGTAATTTAAATCTTTTGTTATATCCATCTAAAGCAGATGAATAATTCTCTTCGATTGAATCGTCGATCAAATGTTCTACCTGTTTTTTACTTAAAACAGGATATAAACATTCCATCATGCTCATGATTGCTGGGTTGTGTGATAATTCGTGAGGTGCATTATCAGCTTCATCTGCGTTTCTTTTTGCACCCAATGCCCAATTACAAGTTCCGACCAAAAGGACTAGGGCATCTTGATATTCATTATAAGCATCAGCACGTTGACCTAAGAAATAAACAGCAGCCAACCAAGCAACAATGCTCACTAAGCCAACGAAAGGGATAAATGGCGTATTGGCGGCGACCATTCCAAGCAGCGCGGCGCTCATGATTTTTTGATCGAGCGCAACCAATGCGGCCGATTTTTCTTTATATAGCTTGACATGATCGGCTACGACTGAAGCATGCTCCGCTAATGCAAAGTCTTTTATAATACTGATAGGCAGCTCTTCATTCGTTTTAATATTGTCTTTTGCAAAGGCATTAGGTTTGATATTGAAATAATTATGTAATGAGCGGTAAAAATAGAATTTAGTGTTTCGTGAGCTTGCGTCAGCTTCCATCTGCTCATATGCAGAGGTTTTGATTAAATAATTTAATTTAAATTCCGGTATTGGCGTGCTTTCTTGTGAAGCCGCTGGATCAAATAATTCATAAAAATTTCGCATAATAATTCCCTAATAATGATAAAGACGGCATATTATAGACTTATTTTTAATCAAACACAACTTTCATTCGTCGGATTGCTTGAAAACACGTGCTAGCACTATACCTGACTCATAGAGTCCCCAGAGGGGGAGGGCAAGTAAAATTTGAGCGATCACATCGGGTGGGGTGAGCAGCATTCCTAATAGGAAGGCGGCAACGATAATGTAGGGCCGCCATGCTTGACACTGTGCGATGCTGATTATTTTCATGTGCAAGAGTAGAAAACATAGTAAAGGGATTTGAAAGCTTACCCCGAATAGGATCATCATCTGAGTGATAAAATGGGTGACAGATTGGATGTCTGGTAGCAAGAGGACTTCTTTGGGGATTGCTTGAATCATACATTGAAACATGAAAGGTAAAATAAAGACGTAACAAAATAAGCATCCTAAGCCAAACAGTCCCATGCTACCACATAATAACCAACCCCATCTGCGGCGCTCTGTACGATACAGAGCAGGCGCAGCGAAGCACCAAAGTTGCCAGAGCGCGTAAGGGGTGGTGCAGAACAAGGCTAAATGACCTGCCATCGTGATAGGCGTGACGACTGGGGTTGTGATATGCGTCGCTATCATATGATGAGGTGCGGGCAGCAAATGTTGCAAGGGTAGCATATACCAATGAAAAACCTGTGCAGAGCAGAGAAAAAATAAGCTAAATAGACAGACAAAAACGAAAAGAGCTTTGAGTAAACGTTTGCGTAATTCGGTGAGGAGCTTGATAACGGCAGTCATGTTATTTCCAGGATACTTCAATGAGATGATGATGGGTGTTTGTCGTGACCTATATACCCTTCACGAATGAGTTTTAGGTTTTTATGCTATCGCTTTTTGCCTGTGCGTTTTGATAAAAAACTTGCAATAGAGCTTGCTATTACGAGCTTTTAATCAAAACGCACAAGCAAAAATCAAGTCGCCTAAAACACCTAAAACTCATCCGTAAAGGGTATATTCGCCAAGGATACCACAATTATACGAAAATCCTGTTATCTGCCGTATTTTTAAGCTGATTATTTTTGTTTTTATGGTATGATTAAGGCATATTTTTTGATTGCGGAAATTCACGAAAAGGAAGGAAAGAAGCGTTATGCATGAAGGTACTGTGTTTTATGCCATTTTTTTGATTTTTACTGGTGCTGCGGTATTTTCAACAGTTGTCCTGTATACGCGTCAATCATTACTGGTTGCTTATATCTTACTAGGCGCAGCCCTAGGACCTTGGGGTTTGAAATGGATCGCTGATTTGGGTACTGTGAATGATGTTGGTGAAGTCGGCATCATCTTTCTGCTTTTTCTGCTTGGTCTCCATTTGCAACCGCAAAATTTATTGCATATGTTGAAGAAAGTCACATGGATTGCCACGTTTAGTTCGTTGTTATTTGCGCTCATTGCTTATTTTATCGGATGTTGGTTTGGTTTGACGCATTTAGAAAGTGTCATACTCGGTGCCTCTATGATGTTTTCGAGCACCATCATTGGTTTAAAATTATTGCCGACCACTATTTTACATCATCAACACACTGGGGAAGTGATGATTTCTGTGCTGCTGATGCAAGATATCATCGCAATTATAGTGTTGATTACCATCAATGGTGCTCAAGATGGGGCGATAAGTTGGCACGATTTGTTGTTGGTTGCAGTGGCGTTTCCTGCCTTGATATTATTTGGTTTTGCGTTTGAACGGTATGTTTTGGTCAAATTATTGGCCCGCTTTGATCGAACTCAGGAATATGTTTTCCTATTATCCATTGGCTGGTGTTTGAGCATGTCTTTGCTGGCTGAGAAAATTGGCTTGTCTCAAGAAGTGGGTGCGTTTATCGGTGGTGTGGCGTTGGCGTCCAGTCCGATTTCTTTATTTATTGCAGAGAGTTTAAAACCGTTACGCGATTTCTTTTTGGTCATGTTTTTCTTCTCAGTTGGCGCAACCTTTAATTTCTCTTACATGTCTCAAGTAATGATCCCAGCTTGTATTCTGGCGCTCCTTATGTTGGTCTTGAAACCCCTTTGTTTTCAACTGTTATTGATGAAAGCAGGCGAAAAAAAATCTGTCGCGAAAGAGGTCGGTATTCGTTTGGGTCAAGCCAGTGAGTTTTCATTATTGGTGGCGACCATTGGGATTGGTACCTCTGTTATTTCTGAAGTAGCGTCTAATTTGATTCAAGCAACCACCATCTTAACTTTTATTGTATCGTCCTATGTGGTTGTATTAAAATACCCGACGCCTATGTCTTTGTCTGATAGTCTGAGAAAGGATTAACTTTGAAGATATTAGTGGCTATTGTTGTTTTGATGCTATCGACATCTTGCTCTTACTACTATGATCACCAGGAGCAAGTGACACGTAGAAAGATGTGTTATATGCATTGTGAGCAACGTTGCAGTCACTGTATGCAAATTTGTGATGAGGATGCCAATCGCTGCCGTGCCAAAAATGATACGACAGCCGCAGCACATTTTGTGCGGTATCAACAACAACAAGCTGTCAAAGGACAAATAATGATAGCAGGATTACAAGCGTTTCGCGATCCCCTAGCGTGTCGCAAAACGTCGTGTGATTGCGCGCAAGATAAAAGCATGTGTAAACAAGCGTGCCGAGGTACGATCTATAAACGATTACAATCTGTGATGTAAGAAAAGGGTTTTATATGGCAAATGAAAAGAATGATATTGATCCGATTGAGACCAGAGAATGGCTGGATGCGTTGTCTGCTGTTGAAGCGAGTGACGGGGCAGAACGAGCTGTTTTTTTATTGAAGACGTTGTTGCAAGAAGCAAGTCGGAAAGGCTATGGTCTTGATGTTCCAGTGACAACACCGTATTGCAATAGCATCAAAACATATGAAGAAAAGCGAATTCCTCCAGATGAGGGCATGGCAAAACGCGTCGCAGCTTTGATTCGTTGGAATGCGGTGGCAATGGTACTGCGCGCTGGGCGTTTTGCGTCAGAATTGGGTGGCCATATTGCAACGTATGCTTCCGCCAGCACACTCTATGAAGTGGGCTTTAACCATTTCTTCCGCGGGGCTACTGATAAATTTCTCGGGGATCTGCTCTATATTCAAGGTCATTCATCCCCAGGGATTTATGCGCGTGCGTTTTTGGAAGGCAGATTGTCCTCTGAGCAACTAGATAAGTTTCGACAAGAAGTCGATGGCGGGGGATTATCGTCTTATCCGCATCCATGGTTGATGGGTGATTTTTGGCAGTTTCCCACTGTATCGATGGGCTTGGGTCCCTTGCAAGCGATTTATCAAGCACGGTTTTTAAAATATTTGGAACATCGAGGTTTATTAAAAGATCAAAATAGAAAAGTATGGGCATTTTTGGGCGATGGTGAAACGGACGAGCCAGAATCTTTAGGCGCGTTAGCCATTGCAGCTCGTGAGAAATTGGACAATTTGATTTTTGTGGTGAATTGTAATTTACAACGTTTAGATGGTCCAGTACGCGGGAATGGAAAAGTCATCCAAGAATTAGAAGGTGTCTTTCGCGGAGCGGGTTGGTCTGTTATCAAAGTAATATGGGGTCGACGCTGGGATCCTCTTTTAGAGCAAGATCGAAATGGCTTACTCCAGAAAAGGATGGATGAATGCATCGATGGTGAATATCAGAGCTATAAAGCAAAAGATGGCGCTTTCGTAAGAGAAGAGTTTTTTGGTGCCAATCCTGAATTGAAAAAGATGGTTGATAATTTAAGTGATGATGATATTTGGCGTTTGAATCGTGGAGGACATGATTCACAAAAAGTGTATGCTGCTTATGCCAAAGCTATGGCACATCGGGGTGGACCCACTGTTATCTTGGCCAAAACCGTCAAAGGTTTCGGCATGGGTGCTGCAGGGGAGGGTATGAATATTACCCATCAGCAGAAAAAAATGAGCACAGAGCATATCAAAGCGTTTCGAGATAAATTTAGTATTCCTATCCCGGATGATCAGCTTGAAGAGATTCCTTTTTATCGTCCAGATCCAGACAGCCCAGAGATGCGTTATTTACAAAAACAACGTGCAGAGTTGGGTGGCTATTTGCCTAGTCGCAATCCAGAATGTGAGACATTAACCATTCCAAAATTGGATGCGTTTGCTGCGATCACACATGGTCTGGGCACGCGTGAATTGTCTACAACCATGGCGTTTGTGCGTATTTTGGCTGTATTGCTCAAAGACAAAAATATCTCAGAACGGATTGTGCCTATCGTTCCAGATGAGTGTCGTACGTTTGGTATGGAAGGTTTGTTTCGCCAGATTGGTATTTACTCGCCGGTGGGGCAGTTGTATACCCCAGTTGATCATGAGCAAGTGATGTATTACCGCGAAGCGGTCGATGGTCAAATGTTGGAAGAAGGCATAAATGAAGCCGGTGCTTTCTGTTCTTGGATGGCAGCAGCCTCGTCTTACAGTACGAACCAATTGCCTATGATCCCATTTTATATTTATTACTCTATGTTTGGGTTCCAACGTATTGGTGATTTGGCGTGGGCAGCAGGCGATATCAAGGCCAGAGGATTTTTATTAGGCGGTACCGCTGGACGGACAACTTTGGCTGGCGAAGGTTTGCAACATCAGGACGGTCATAGCCATTTGTTGGCGTCAACCATTCCTAATTGTGTGTCATAC
This sequence comes from Legionella genomosp. 1, assembly GCA_945878975.1. Classification (GTDB taxonomy): domain Bacteria; phylum Pseudomonadota; class Gammaproteobacteria; order Legionellales; family Legionellaceae. Next base: position 36,407 of record CAMCUM010000002.1, on the reverse strand, counting down.
GATCCTTGTTTTGCCTATGAATTGGCTGTGATCATTCAGAATGGTTTATACCGAATGTATGCACAACAGGAAGATATCTATTACTACATTGCGGTGATGAACGAAAACTATACGCATCCAGATTTACCTGCTGGCGCGGAAGAGGGTATTATCAAAGGGATGTATTTACTGCAACAGGCACCTAAAAAACATAAATTGCATGTCCAATTATTGGGTGGCGGCACCATTTTACGTGAAGTGATGGCTGCGGCTGAGATGTTGGAAACAGATTTTTCTGTCTCTGCAGATATTTGGTCTGTGACCAGTTTTAATGAATTGCGTCGCGAGGGCTTATCCGTTGAGCGGCATAATCGTATGAACCCTGAGAAAAAACCACAGCTCTCCTATGTGACGACGTGTTTGACTGATCGCAAAGGGCCAGTGGTTGCCGCGACGGATTATATGCGTATGTATGCTGATCAAATTCGTAGTTTTGTACCCACTCAGTATACGACGCTTGGTACGGATGGATTTGGGCGCAGTGATACGCGCAAGCAATTACGTCATTTTTTTGAAGTGGATGCAAAATATATCGCGGTGACCGCATTGTATGCCTTGGTCGAGCAAGGGGACGTTGATGCGGAGTTGGTCACGCAAGCCATGAAAAAATATGGTATTGATCCAGAGAAGTTGGATCCTGTGACGGTGTGATGGTTATGTAGCCATGTCGTTCCGAGCGTAGCGAGGCATCTCCTGCTAAATTGCGGAGATGCTGTGACGCGCGCCCCCAGGATGACGTACTAGGATTAAAAATAACAGAGGAACCTATGGGAAAACACAATATTTCTGTGCCTGATATTGGGGGTGCGCATGACGTCGATGTGATCGAAATCTTGGTGAAACCAGGCGATCGCATTGAACTTGAAACACCCTTGGTGGTTTTAGAGTCCGATAAAGCATCTATGGAAATCCCATCCTCCAAAGTGGGGACGGTCGCTACTATTGCTCTTAAAGTAGGCGATAAAGTTTCAGAGGGTGATATTATTTTGGTTTTGGATACAGAGGATACCAGCGCTGTTGCCGCAGAACCAGCGACAGCCACTGACACGCAAAAAGCACCTATTCAACCAGAAGTGGCACCTATCGTTCATCAAGAGATAGCGACGCCTCCGGCAGCCCCTAAAGCGCATCACGAAGCTCAGGCAACAACTGATATGCCTAATGATGCAAACGTTTCTGCAGGACCTGCGGTTAGACGTTTGGCTCATACTTTGGGGGTGAGTTTAACAGCGGTTCGAGGGAGTGGGCGCAAAGATAGAGTTACGAAAGAGGATATTGAAGATTATGTGAAGCAAAGAATGACTCAGCCCACAGCGCAAGCCACAGGTTTTGCCTTGCCGAGCGCCAAACCTGTCGATTTTTCGAAATTTGGTGAGACTGAGATCAAGTCACTTTCCAAAATTAAGCGTTTAACTGGGGCCAATGTACATCAGTCTTGGATAACTGTTCCGCAAGTCACGCAATTCGATCAAGCTGATATTACTGATTTAGAAGCTTTTCGTAAAATGGAATCGGCACGTGCTGAAAAAGATGGGTATAAATTAACCATTGTGGCCTTTGTCGCTAAAATTGTTAGTCACGCTTTGCTAAAATTTCCGCAGTTTAATAGTTCCTTAGATGAAACTCGCGAAAATCTGATTTACAAAAAGTACTGTCATATTGGTATTGCTGCCGAGACACCGAATGGTTTGGTGGTCCCCGTCATCAAAGATGTGAATCTGAAATCTATTTCTGAGATTGCACGTGATTTGGGGCATTTGAGCAGTAAAGCACGGGACAAAGGATTATCGCCTGCAGAAATGAGTGGGGGATGTTTCACTATTTCGAGTTTAGGTGGGATAGGAGGGACTTCATTTACACCTATTGTGAATGCTCCTGAAGTCGCGATTTTAGGTTTATCACGCGCATCAATGCAGCCTGTCTATCAAAATGGGCAATTTATACCGCGCTTGTTATTGCCATTATCCTTGACATACGATCATCGTGTGATTGATGGTGCAGAAGCGGCACGGTTTACGCGCTATTTGAGCGAGAGCTTGAGCGATATCCGACGTATTTTATTATAAGTGGGTAAATTATGACAAATAAGATGAAAACAAAATTAGTGGTAATCGGTGCTGGACCTGGCGGTTATACTGCAGCTTTTCGTGCTGCAGATTTGGGTTTGGATGTGGTGTTGGTGAATGAACATGACGCCTTGGGTGGTGTGTGTTTGAATGTGGGATGTATTCCTTCTAAAGCCCTGTTGCATGTTGCTAAAGTTTTGGATGATGTGCGTGATTTATCTGCTCAAGGCATTGAGTTTACACGACCTGAACTTGATGGTAAAAAAATATTGGCCTGGAAATCGTCTGTGGTAAAAAGATTGACGGGTGGATTGAGTGCCTTGGCCAAGCAACGTAAAGTAGAGGTTGTTGTTGGCAAAGCCACATTTTCTGGTTCGCACCAAGTATCCGTGGCGACCGCAGACGGTACTACGCTGATTGATTTTGAAAATGCCATCATTGCGGTGGGTAGTTCGTCTATGACATTACCTTTTATTCCAAAAGACAAGCGCATTTTTTCTTCCACTGGTGCACTAGAATTAGCGGATATCAAGGGTAGCCTTGTTGTGTTGGGTGGCGGTATTATTGGTTTAGAAATGGCAACGGTCTATGCGGCTTTGGGGGTTGAGGTCACTGTTGTTGAATTTATGGATCAATTGATACCAGGTGCTGACTCTGATTTGGTAACGGCTCTGCAAAAACGTATGGCCAGACATGGCATAGATTTTAAATTAAAAACCAAAGTGACTTCGGTTGAAGCCAAACCAGACGGTATCTATGTTGGCATGGAGGGCGAACATGCGGCTGACAAACCTGTGTTATTCCATCAAATGCTGGTGGCTGTTGGGCGTAAACCGAATGGCGATAAAATTGCAGCGGAGAATGCGGGCGTCAAAGTAGATGAACGTGGTTTCATTGCAGTGGATAAACAAATGCGCACCAATGTCTCGCATATTTTCGCGATTGGAGATGTTGTGGGTCAACCTATGTTGGCGCATAAAGCCATTCCAGAAGGTAAAGTGGCTGCGGAAGTGATTGCGGGTAAGAAGCATTATTTTGATCCCAAATGTATTCCAAATGTAGCGTACACTGATCCAGAAATCGCATGGACAGGTTTGACAGAAAAGGAAGCGAAAGTACAGAATATTGCTTATGAAAAAGCGGTATTTCCATGGGCAGCAAGTGGACGTGCTTTGAGCATGGGCCGCGAAGAAGGCATGACTAAATTGCTCTTTTGCCCAGAAACCAAGCGCGTTTTGGGCGGTGGTGTTGTTGGGGTTAGTGCTGGTGAACTGATTGCTGAGATTTCTCTAGCAATTGAAATGTGTTGTGACGTTGAAGACATCGCGTTGACCATTCATCCACATCCAACTTTGACTGAGACCATTGCGCAAGCTGCGGAGATGTTTGAAGGGACGATTACGGATCTGTACCTGCCGAAAAAGAAAGATAAATAAGTTAGGATCTGTTGACAATTCAAAACCCTACGTCCCGCGGCTTGTCCGCGGGACGTAGGGTTTCATGAAATGAATTGTCAACAGGGCCTAGTTTGGAGTCGCGGATGGGTGGATCTCCCTAGGGCTATGGGACACTAAAAAATCTGAGTAACGCTATGATTTCACCCAAACGCTTGAGTTTGGAAAGAACTCTATTGACCTTTCACTTGATAATGATGAGAATGAAAGGAGCGACCATCAAAATATGGCCTTATGCTTCGAATTATCAAATTATCGAAATCTGAAATTAATTTGCCTATCATTGTTTTGATAATTGGTTTGTTGATTGGTGTTTATCATTGGTTTTCTTATTTCATTCCGTTTACTAATAATGCTTTTGTTGCCACGAATATCATGCCTGTTGCCGCGGATGTATCTGGTTTTGTGACGAAAGTGTATGTGCGCAATGGAGAAGCTGTTAAAAAAGATGCGCCGCTGATAGAGGTTTATCGCAGACCTTATCAGCTTGCCTACAATTTTGCGAAAGCAAAATATGAGGAAGCACAAGAAAAAATCATCGTTATTGAGCGAGAAACCAGTAAAACACGGGATTTACTGGCAGCAGCGAATTATGATTTTGAGAAGGCGAATTTGCGTTATAAATTCAAAGATAATCGGGCTGTTCGTCAAGCTGTCCCATTATTAGAGATTAGAGAGTTGCGCTATAGTTTGCAGTCTGCAGAAAAAAAACGAGATGCCTTAAAAAAGCAAATTGCCATCGAAGATCAACAAATTGTCCAACAAAGAAAAAAAGTGCTCGCATTGAGGGCGGCAATGGATGATGCTGAAGTCAATCTAAATTTGACGATTGTCCGAGCGCCATCAGATGGTTATGTGGACAATATGTTTTTATCAAATGGTACACCTGTCAAAATTCATGAGCCACTGTTTTCATATGTAGATACTACTCGCTGGTGGATCCAAGCCAATTTTGATGAAACGGATCTACGTCGTATCCGACCAGGGGATGAAGCCATTATTTTTCTGCGGATGTATTATTTTCATAAAATTTTTCATGGCAGAATCGTTAATAGAATATGGCCAGCTAATCGACAAAAAACGTCCTATCGCTCTCAGCAGCAGATCGTGAATAATGAAAATGAATGGTTATTGGTTCCTCAAAGATTACCGTTACAAATTCAAATATTAGATCCCGATCTACGATTTCCTTTGCATCCAGGGGCAAGTGCTTATGTTTATCTCAAAGCTCATACGCACCGTAGATAGCCTTGACCCATTCGGGATCTTTCGCGTACACGGTATCAAAGTTGTGTACGTCACCCTGATCTTATTTACTTTCAATGGTTTTCTAAATATTCCCGATTCTTATTTTTATTTTTTTTATATACCTCTTACTGCGATGACCGCAGAAGTGCAGGGCACGACCGTTCCAGACAAGTATATTTTTTTTACAGGTGTGACCTTAGGAGCCGTCTTGATGGTGCTGCTATTTAATTTGCTGTTCCCCGATCCTTTGTTCTTTTTATTCTGCGCTTTTGTGATCACATTTTTGTTATATCGCTATGTATTACAAGACAAAAGTAAATTATTTTGGGTGCCTATTATTTTAAGTCTGGTTTCTTATTCTTTGAATTATCGTGCTCTGAATGAGACGCCTTCGGCAATTACGAATCATGCGGTCACAACCTTGGTTGGCATGTTGGTGGTTTTAGGCGCATTGGTGTTATTTCCTTTGTCGTTTTATTATCGTATTTGGTTGCGAACCTTTTATAGAGTGGTCGATCTATGCTTGAAAAATTTCATCTTATTACAAAAGGGGGAAAGCACTGTGACCGATATCCCTGCGTATATTATCCAGATGCGTATGCATGCACATCTGTTGCCACGTAGCTATCCAACCTACTCTATTTTGAACATGACGTTCAACATCCACAAATTATATCTTGCCAGTTGTGTCTATTGGGCCCCTCAACCACTGTTTACAAAAAAAGAACTGGGAGAGATTGTGACCTTTTTGCAACAATTCTTACAGGCCGTTGAACAGGAAAAGCCTTGCCAAATAGCGGAGAGCAAGCAAACATTATCTCTAGAGACCCTACGAACCGAGGGAGATAGGCCTCTGAACTGTCATCAATCTTTAAAAAAAATCATGCACTCATGGAATTATTGTGTTGCACACATTTGAGTATCGCAGTACCAGAGCCTTGCAAATTTGCATCGTATTTGTGACGGCGCTTGTGCTGGAACGCATGCTCAACTATAGCCGCGCTGGGTGGATAGGGTTTATCGTTATGATGATCTATGTTGGATTTGATTCAGGTGCTAGCATTCATCGTACGATGCATCGCTTTTGGGGCACTGTACTTGGTTTGGTCTTGTCTTATTTTTTATGGCAACTGGGGTTGTTGGATTTCCGCTTGATGCTGACGGTTATTCCGATCGTTATTTTTCTTTCGTTTTTTACTTTGAGCCAGTTTTATGCTTATCCCACAATTTTTACGGTCAGTCTCACATTTCTTGGAACCGCCTATTTTAATCCAAGCGATACCAGTGCTTATAATTTTTTTGCTGATTATTTTAAGTCAACTTTGGTAGCATTTTTTATTTGTTTGATGTTTGAGGGATTGATCTTTAGGAAAAGCAATTTAACTAAGAAATTTTATTATGATTTACAGAAAAGTATCATTCTAGAATTAGAAAGCTTATATTCTTTAGGGATGACTATCCCCACAAATCAAAATATTTTTTTGCGAGGCAGCGCTTTGTGTCGAGTTAAAATTCATGAATTATATGGTTTTGAGCAAACAGCCCAACACGATTTGGGACTAGAAGAACATGGTCTTGGTAATACCGAAAGTTTTCATGCCTTGGTCAGCCGTACCTTGCATGATATTCGTTTATTATTTTTGTTGTCTGCTGGTCCTGACTCAGAGCTGGCACTGTCTATCCGACCCATGTTGGCAAGCTTACAAGGCTATCTACGCCAGGAGGGTTCATGAGAAGTAGACGTGTCGCGTTATGCTTGTGGGCATTGCTCAGTGCTTGTTCTATCGACCGTGACTATTCTTTGCACCATCCTATTAACATCTCAAAGCAATGGTCAACACAGGACAAATATACGACGAAACCAGTTAGAGATGCGCGTCATTTTGCGTGGTGGCATCAATATCATGATCCTGCTCTGAATAAATTAATTGCCCTGGGGTTGAAATGTAACAATGATATACATGTTGCTATGGCAAATATTGAAGCGTCAGAAGGTGAGCTGAAAAGAGTGGAATTGAATTGGTTACCTACTATCGCTGCAGGAGCTGGGTATTCTTCTTATCCCTATTTGGGTTTTCCTGGAGTATTGGCAACCATAGCGATTCCCTTGTATACCGTCAATATCTTCAATCAAATCAAATCGCAACAGCGTGCGTATTATCAGGTAAAAGTCAGTAAGGCCATGCGGGATGGTGTCAAACTGACTGTGATTGCAGATATTTCGGCTGCATATTTTAGTCATATCGCGCAAGAAGAGCGTTTGCATTTATTGCGTGACGTTGAAAAAGATTTGGCAGAATCTTTGCGTATTTATCGCCAAACTTATCAACATGGATTGAGTACGCAGATTGAGGTGGAGAGTGCTCAGGCGAAGTTGAAAGCCATTCAAGCGGAAGAAACAGTGGTGAAAAAGAACTTGGTTTTGACTCAGAACGCTTTGCGCTATTTGATTAACGAAAATCCGCATCCTTTTATTTTTAAGAAAAAGTTTAAAAATGTAGATTCTTATCACAAGATAGTAAATTCATTGCCACTAGAAACCCTGCAGCATCGACCAGATATGGTAGCAGCGCGACAGGAACTACGCGCGACGCGATCGGGTATTGGCGTCGCTTTGAGTCGATTTATGCCGGATATTAATTTGGGTATTGCACGCGGGGATATCGCGACGATTCCAAATGGCTCTACCTTAGGCACAGGTATCCATTTTAATCAAATAATTGCGTCGCAACCGCTGCTTACTTTGTCTTCTTTGGGGGAGCTGGACGCAGCACGAGGTATCTCTAAAGCCGCTTATTATCGTTATGAAGATACGTTACGTAAAGCTTTGCGTGATGTGGATAATGATTTGGCGGCGCATCGCTATGCTACCGAGCGTTTGGATAAAATTATAGAAGCACATGATGCGATTGGACGTGCTTATCGTCTACAACAGGATTTGTATCAACAAGGCTTAAAAAGTTATCTCAATTTATTACGTGAAAAAGTCGTATGGGATGAGGTCAAGATTGTGGTGAATAAACAAAAGATTGATCAAACTTTGACAATCATTCATTTGTATGAAGATTTGGCAGTAGGCTATGATTATCAAATGAATATGAAAAAATCTTGCACAGATGCTTTTCGGGAAACCGTGTATGACCAGGTATTACCAGCAGTTTTATGTGAGTAGTGCTCCTGATGGCCCGGCCGAGTATTTGAGCCAAGCAAAATCTGTTACTGAATCGTCCAGTTCACCACAGCGGGCATATTGGTCCAATAATTAGCAAGATTGGCTTGGAAAGTTCCAGTTAAATTCGCTGTATGCAAAACGGCTGCGTTGGTCTTATTGATATTTCCACATTCATTTTTTTGTGAATATAATCGGATGTAGTATCCCTCACCACATTCATACACCAGCTCTAACGCTACGCCAAAGAGGATATCAGATTGTTCGATATCAACTGGTTTTGATTCCGAACCGGCGGGAATTTTAAAGGTGATGTCATGTGCAGGAGAAAAAATACCAGAAGATAATTCTTCTGTTAATAAATAGCATGTGTTAGCTGTATTGTTTTTGATGGTGACTTGGAGATGTGTACATGCGTAGCCAGAGGTGCTACCTGCCATACACGCTTGCGAAAAACACAAAATTAGAAATAAAAACATGGTTTTCATATTGAGTACCTATAAAAAGTTAGGAGATAATCCAATCTATCAAAGCCGATTTTTCGCTAAGATAACTACCTTCGGTGGTAGTGAATACAGCAGTCATATTCGTTGCATTGACTAATTTGCCTTCTACTTTGCCTGGATTTGAGAACATACAAGCGCCTTTATTAGACAAGAAACTGACAGAGTGATTTTCACCGCATTCATAGGTGACTTGGATGCTAGCAGATTGGTTCTTAGCTTGTGCTATTTCAAACTGAGTTACTTTAGAGCCGGATAAAATCCTATAGAGTTGACGCTTATGGATAGAGCCAGATTTGACTGTTCGCTCTATCAAGTAGCAAGTAGAAGGTGAATCATTTTTGACAGAGACTTTTAAAATAGAACAACCATCTACGGCATAGGTTTGAGCACAGATGGTGAGTAAAAAGGCGACTATTGCTTTTTTCATGTATCAACCCAGTAAAATTTTGTTTTAATATTTTACTCGTTATTTATAAAATAGGCAACACCTGGGGTCAAATGCAGGGCCAAATCATGTGTGATTAAAAAATATCATGTAGGGCAGCGTGCACACCAACATACCTGAATTTGGTGGGTACGTCGCTACCACTCCTTTGTCCACCCTACACATTTGATCCAACATGATAACAGACAAAGATATTTGAGCTATTTTAGATCACACATGCTTTTACCCTGGGGTCAAATGGATTCACATCCTTTCTTTAAATGTTACAATTCTAGCATAAGCTTGTTGAATGGTCTCTGCGCTGATCTTGCCAGCATGGACTTCTGATTCGATATAATCAATGAGCTGCTTGCTATTTTGGGGGCCGGCGTTCAATTGATTGCCGAATATGAGCATATCTGCTCCTGCATTAATTGCCATGGTAATGGCTGCTTCCATATTGTAATGGTCGGCAATCGCCTTCATTTGCATATCGTCTGTGATGATGATGCCTTGGAATTGTAATTTATCTCGTAACAATTCAGTCAACATTCTGTGTGAAAGCGTGGCTGGTAGTCCACTGGGATCTAATTTTTTGTTTATAATGTGAGCGGTCATGATCATTTGACATGAATCTGGATGGTTCTTCAAATCTTCATAAGGTAGTAGTTCGCATTCTTGCCAACTGTCTGTGACATCAACAAATCCCAAATGCGAGTCGGTCTCAGAGCTGCCATGACCAGGAAAATGTTTATAGGCGCTTTGTACGCCTTGTTTTGCGAATGCTTGCGCATAGAGGGATGCATAATCACTTACTTTTTGTGGGTCTGCGGAGAAACAACGATCTAGTTTGCCAAGTATGGGATTATTAGGATTGATATTGATATCTACAACTGGGGCAAAATCTAAGTTAAACCCTAGTTGAGCGAGGGTGGTTGCCATGGTATTTGCAGCGGTTGAAACGTCTTTCGCTTGCATGCGTCCAGCTTCAGCTGCCGAAATAGTAGGTGGGAAGCCGTAAGTTTCTTTTAAGCGGTTGACCTGCCCACCCTCATAATCTACCGCGATCATGAGCGGGAGTAATGGTTGATGATCAAGGTGACGAGCGTTCGTATTCAACGTTTGTAACGTTTGATTTAATTGAGTAACTTGACTAGGGTCTTGGATGTTTTTACCGAACCGTTGATTAGTATAATCATAATCGAATAATATCACGCCGCCAATGCCGTCCTCAGAGATGGCTTGTGCAATAGGCGCATGCTGATCAATAGATATGCCGTCAAACCCTAATAACAACATTTGTCCAATTTGATATCGTAAAGTAGGTTGCAAGGGGGACTCCTAGAAGTAATAAGTGTTTAAAGACTAAGCCTGTTGATCATTCATCACTAGAAGTCCTACGTCTTGATGTTTGTCCGCGAGACGTAGGCTTTTGAATTGTCAGCAGCCCTTAGATTAAATAATAAAATGTCCTGCGATGCAAGAATTATCCAGGGCAAGAGCATGTATGTCTACAAGTTAAGCTAATTTACGACGTCCCGCGCTTTATGCGCGGGACGTCGTAAATTGAACGATGGTTGTAAAAATACTGCTACCCGCATGCTTATGCATCACACATGATCTTACCCTGAAGAATCAGCCCTGAACTTGTACCGGAGTCGCTGCAGGGTTTCTAGGTTCAGGGCTGCGGGCGGCTGGTTGGAAAGTGAAAAACTGTAGCCAGGTTCGGGGTAAATGTTGTTGGGGTTGATTCGCTGAGACTAAATTTGCATAGCGGCGTTGGCGTTCGGGAGTGTATAAACCCATGGCAGATAACAAAGCTATTAGACAGTCGAGCAACCAATAGAAAACATTGGGAAATTCACGATGATGTTCTAATAACGTGTCTTCAGAGTGGGTGATGACTTGGCACAACAATTGGGACCGTTGATTTAAGAATGTCTCCAAATCTCTGTCACCACGGTCGCATTGCAGGATGAGATCATCCATCGCATTCAGACAACCTAATTTTTTATCACGTAAACGCTCGGGGATGCGTTGGTCCTGTTTGAGATAGTTTTGGAATTCGTTGACAGCTGTTTGCATACGATCAAGACGTTGGTAACGCTCGAAGTAGTGGTGCTGAAAGGTTTCAATTTTCTTTTGTAACCTAGTATTGAGTTGAGTATCCAAGTCAGTATAAGTTTCCGCATTTTCAAGAATATTTGTCTCATGCTGAATCAGATACAGACGCAATTCTCGATGATATTCTCTGTGAATTTTGTTATGACTAAGCCCCGATGCTTGATAGGGGATGCGGTTTACATAAGTGTGAAAATAATGTTTTGCAAAAGACTGCCGGTATTTTAGTCGGTTTGCTGCATCTTGTTGTGCGATCGCTTGTCGACAGCTTACTATATTGGGTCGGAATTTTTCAATGTTGGATAAGCTTAGCGGCAATTCCTCTCTGTCATGAGTCTCTTTTAAGGCCTCAAATTTCGGATTTTCTGATCTGATAGTCGCAGGATCTACCCCTAATTTTTGCCAGAGATAAAGTAATTTATCAAGAGAACGATCATGATATAAATTACGGTTAACGACTAACCCGGATAGATGCGAAAAATAAGCATTCGATTGTTCGAAGATTTTATCCATCGAATTTCGGTCGAGATCGGGAGAGATGGTGACGAGCCAATCTGGGATATGTGAGGTACGGTGTTTTTCGAGAGCAGGCATCACTTCTCGTAAATACTGATTGTCTAAATCACTGGGTACCGATGCAGTCGTGGCGGATGGTATTTGGTTTAAACGCGCAAGAAATGTTTGTAAAGTTTGACACAAAGCTCTAGCTTCATCATGGTGAAGTAAAAATGACGCAGACAAATGCTTATGGTAAGTCGATACTTGTTTTTTGATAGCCCTCAAATGTGCAGCATCTACTGTTGTGGGGATATCTGCAATCCATTCTGGCACAAATGAACTGCGATAGGTATTTAATAGGGGAATAACCAGCATTCTATATTGCAATCCTAATTCCTCTGGTACAGGTTTTTGCCCGCTTATTGATTCTAACAATTTATAAGCCAACCCATTTTTAAAAGCCGTCAATGCTTGAGTAAATTCATCCAGGGTACGGTAGTTTCTTTCTTGCTCTACATTGAGTCTTGCAAAAGAGGCCAGCCGTTTTTCCTCTGCCAAAATTCTTTTCAGTAAGAGTTCAGAGCTTACAATCAAATCTTCTCTTGCAGAAAAATGGTCAAATTTAAGTTGGAAAACCAAACCCTGATAAATTTCGTCAAAAATGGCTTGGAGCGGTTCAGAGATTTCACCTTGGATTGTGCCCCATGCCTGTTCCCTATCATCGGCAGCAAGGAGTAATCGTGGAAAATATTCTGATTTTAGAATGGCTAAATGGCTCATGATGGTGTCTTGCGTCGTGCGGGTAAAGATTTCGGCTTGGGCTTGTAATGCTTTATTTAAGCGATACACCATAGGGAGAGAGCAAAATAATCTGAAATTACGTCTATTCACCGCATTGTCGATGAGTTGTTCAATATTGAGTGTCGTCTGTTTGGCTGAAATTTGCAGCTGGTTCAAATGCGTAAAATGATACTGATGTTCGAGTAAATAATCATATAGCGCTTGGTAACGATAGTCATAATCCAAATGTGCTTGCGCAAAGTCGATGTCTAATGGTGTGATTAACTCATGAGGTAAGCGGTGGATTGCCCATTCATTTCCGGTACCATTGCCGTAAATGTAATAATTCTGATGATGCAGAATGAGCGACAGCTGTTTATGCGCAGGTGTCATGATTGTGGCATTGGTGTCTGTGATCAATGTGATGCCATATCCGAAACTGCTATCTCTTTGTTCAGTAAGCGTCAACAAATGATGGGGGACCACGAAAAAAGAATTCATGGTGTGCCATAAACCATTGGAGGCAGCTGTTTCTACCCGTGGGTGAACTTGAGTGATGGCGGTCGTATGGGGCTGAATGAGGTTGCAGACTTTCTGCACGATATTTTCAGATTGTTGGTAGAGATCGGATGCTATCTGAGTAATAAGTGGGTCATCGCGTAGTTGTACAATAAGATCTGAAAGCTCTACGCCATGTGTGCTCGTTAAGCTGATAACCAGATCAATGGTTTCATTTTTGATCTTGTCGCTGTAACCAGCTTCGATTTTTTCAATCCCTTCCGCCACGTGCTGCAGATGATAGACAGTATTGAATATACGCTTGATTAATAACACAAAAGGGGGGTGTCTTAATTGCGTATTTAAATCACGAATATCTACGTATAGCACGGGCTCTATGACAAATTTATGGCTTAATTGGATGCCATCTGGTGTTGTGTCTAATATTTTTTTTATTGCTAATAACTCTGTTACCGAAAAACGTAAAGATTGATAATTAGCGAGGGTTGCTCCAGCAATTTTTCTATCTTGCTGACCCAACTGTGTTTTGAGCGCAGCGAGTTCCTCACCTTTTAATTCCGCGAGTAGAAAATTGATGTCCAATTGATCTCGTATCTTTGGATGGAGTATCAGTGCCCATAAGCCAACAGATTCACGAAACTCTCTAATCTTCTTGGATAGCTCTGTAGTTCTAAGGAGAAAGTTGGCTCTGGGATCAGCTGTAATACTGGCACGACGTGTCGTCAGCGCGTTTTCTTGTTCTTTTTGATAGTGGGTTTGTGCATGACAGAGAAGCAAAGCAGCCCTGGTTTCCCAACTTGTAACGATCGTTTTTGCTTGATTAAGGAGAGAAAACCGATCAAAAATAAGATTCAATTCATTGCAAGTTATTGCAGCTGTCCTCGGGTTGCGCTCTGTTGGCGCAACTGATAATGCGCGTACCATTTTGTGGTCGAACAGTGGAAAGTTCCACAGCCCAATGAGATAGGGCCGTAGATTATGGTATAAATACAGACATTGCTTTTGCGCTGTCGATCGCGTAGCAAATTCAATTTTGCTCTGTGCTGTGAAGTTTTGGTTAATCAGTCTTTGGAGTTTTAACAAATTACTGCAAGCTTCCTTGTAAGCTTCAATTTTGTGTTGGTACCAAAAATGGATCTTCAATGCCTGTGCCGCAGATAAATTTTCTAAATTGGTAACGCGATCAGTGGAGTGACTGATGGAGGCAATCGTGATCGATGTGTCAGGGTGCGCGTTTTCTGTGGTGGGCGTCTCACCAACTAGAGTAGCCATTTGTGGCCGAACTTTAGATTCTATCCAATCAAGCGGTTTGAAGATCATTTGTGTCAAACTTTCTGGTTCCTCAGACAATACGCTTGATTCCAAACTACTGAATTGCGAACGATAGTGCGTATGCGCGCGTTTGATAATCATCTGTTGATATAAAGACTGATACTTTGTGAGGTAAGGCAATATGTCAGCTTGATTCGGATCATAATCAGGGGAAGACATCTTTTTTTCCAGTCTAGCGAAATGTCGCAGAATGCCTCTGTCTAAAAATTGTTCGTCTATAGGGGGTGAAAATCCCCATTTGGTACCATCTTGATTCCCATAAAAAACATAAGTTGTTATCCCCTTCTCATGATGTCGAATCAAAATGGGATCGAGGTTCGGTAATTTTAAGCTTTTCAAAGGGAGATTGTTTACAATTTTTAATGCTATTTCGCAACCCATCCGCTCATGGTAAGGAAATAATTGTAGATTCGTATACTTCGGTATAGCAGCTAGCAATGCAAACATTTGTTGTTGACGCATAGTTTCTGTATTTTGTAATTTCGAGAGATGGGATGATATTTGAACACGAATGCTTTTCCATTTTGGGATCAAACTTGTTATGTCTCCATGTTCATTGTTTAATATACCAAGGGTTTGTTTATGGAGTTCTGGGTTGATTTGTTGCAAATACGGGCCTAATTTAGCGTAGTGTTCTCTCAGCGCGCGACGATTTGTATCGGGACGGAATAAATGATTTAAAAAGTTTTGCATGGCTTCTTGCGCCCAACTAATCCTTTGTTTGGCAGAGCCGCTCTCTTGAAGCATGGTATGGATATTTTCTTCACGTTCGGCTACGAATTGCGAATCCTCTAAGATCAGTAATTCTTCTCCTCGAAAGGAAAAGTCAGCCAAGCCTTTGACGTGATCTCCTATATAATGATGAAACCCAGTGAGCTTGCGTAAGACGGGTCTGGATACCGCACCTGGTGTCAATGTGAATTCAATTTCAATGCGGTCTGCATGTTTTATTACTATTAATAGTGTCGTTTTGAGGATTTTTAAATAAGTGCGCAATAATTCTTGGTATGCGTCACTGAGGTGCCCAACCTGGGTAAGGGTTGTCGTAATCAGTCTGATAATCTGAGAAATTAAAATGGCATAATTTACGATTTGATATACTTGATAGAAAGGATTAAGTGGGTTGCGTTTGCCCAGAGCAGCGGTTTTTTGCGTACCTTTCAGGGTTTTTAATAGTTTTGTCGCTTCTTTTTGTAATGCTTTCAGTTGTGCTGCATTAATATTGGGTGCATGTTGAGTAACGCTAGCAGTATTGGCATTGATTTTGGTTGTCAACAGGTCAATGTGCTTAGGCAGATCGACTGAGAGTTGGCTTAAGACATCGATATCCCATTGTCCATTTGGATCGTAAATATTACGTGTCATAAAGCTCAACGCGTTGCCGGCTTGAAAGCTTATCGAGGGTTTATACGTCTGTTGAGTGGCTGTAGGGAGTGCTGCTTTTCCCATCTTGGAATAGTATTTAAAGCGATCTAATAAGACGTTAAATTCAGAGATTTCTTCACGAAAACGTTGCGAAAAATCAATATCAACATCCGTGAGGAGAGCGATGGCGCAGTATGCTTTATCGTATGTTTGGCCGCTTTTCAGGTCACTAGCAGCTTTCCACATGCTGTAAAGACCTGACAGACTGAAGAAACTGATATCCAGGTTTTCTGCATCTTGTGATAATAATTTAAAATAATGAGCACTATTGAGCAGTTTTTTGAGTTGTGAGACTTGTTGTGGTTGGTCTGAAAAATGGGTATGTGCGTGCTTTTCAAAAATATCTTGATAAATTGGAAAATGTTGACGATCGTACGGAAGTCGGCATGGCGTTTTGGTAAATGGTAGATGTCGCTTATCGAAGTTCGAGGATTCGAGCTTCGTCAATGTCCATTGATTACCTTGCGTGTTGCCATAAGCATAATAGTGATTACCCACAGCAATAACGAGTGGTATATCGAGATAATCGTCAGGAAGACTTTGATAGGGCGCATCTTTATTTATGATTCCTTGGATGATTTTTGGTAAATCCTCTAATTTGGTATTGTCTGGTACCTTGAATAGCCCCATATCAGAAAACTCAAGAAAAGGGACGCCATCGGGATGATAGTGAGTGAAATACGAGTGTAATAATTCAGTATTGAAGCTGAAGCTTTCTGTAAGCATGTCTGGCAGGGGTTCTAACTGTTCTTGAAAGGTGTGGAGCTCCTCTTCTGAATAGGTGGACAAAGGCTCACTTTCTGCCGGAAAGCTTGCTTTGATTGCGTCGAGCTCTTCTTTTGAAACATGGTCGCTTATTTTTATGGGTGTTACGATTGGTTGACGAAACCCAAATTGCACGAGATATAATTTATCTTGAAATAACGCATAACCAGGTTTGTTTTGAAAGCGTGCTTCTAGTCGAATAGGATCAGAACTGACTAGCGTGCTGGGGTCTGCTCCTAAAGCGCTGCGACCATAGACGGCACCATGAATCCAAGTAAGGATGTCCCGGCTACGCCCATCTATGATTTGCGATAGCTTTATAGTCTTGAATTCCTCAAGTTTTCTCTTATATTCCACAGCGCTATTCTCATAAGTTAAAAATATGAGTAGCATTATAACATGATTTCTGACTAAAATAAATTCAATATGTTGTGATCGTAAGACAATATAGAGGTATATTACAGATGGTTTGGGTCTTTGCCCAACCTACATTAGATTGGGTTCGTTAGTGGCCGCCAATGCTGCAGAAATTCAGCCAAATGGGGTTTATGGGATTCGGTCTTGAGATAGTTTGCGAGATTATCGAGTGCTTGCTGGTGTTCACTTGGGCTAAGTGTGCCGCGCATGCGCTCGAAATGTAAGTAAACGCCATAGGTATTGAGTACATCTGTTTCACAGTAATCTCGGATTTTTTTCAAATGACCCGCCTGATATTCTGGCCATACTTGGTCGCCATGCATCCCTGTTTTGCCCGGAAATCCAAGCATATGGGCAATCTCATCCAAAGGGGCAAATGCTTTGTTTTGATAGCCAGATAGGACGTCCATGAGATCCAAATGTCGGTAGTGAAATCGGTTGAGATAATTTGACCAACGAAAAGCAGCGTTGTTTTCCCCATTTTCCCAGTAAGTAGGCGCGGCAATCTGATGGAGCAGTGCGCGGTAATGGAGCACAGGCAAATCAAAGCCATTACCATTCCAGCTCACTAAGGTAGGGGCGTGTTTGTCAATCCCAGAAAAAAACCGTTGGATTAATTCTGCTTCTGTAGAGTTTTCATCGCCTAAAGACCAGACAGTCACTTGGTCTGACTTAGCCAAAACAGCAGAGATGGCGACGATTTGTTGCAAATGATGTGGTAAAAAATCATGGCCTACTTTGCTACGCCGCAAAGCAAACATGGCGGCGGCGGTATCCTCATCAGATAAACCATGCAAATCATACAGTTTGCGCCCAGAAACTAGATCTGGAACGGTTTCAATGTCAAATACGAGAATGCTCATA
Organism: Legionella genomosp. 1; assembly: GCA_945878975.1. Classification (GTDB taxonomy): domain Bacteria; phylum Pseudomonadota; class Gammaproteobacteria; order Legionellales; family Legionellaceae. The sequence continues at coordinate 18,780 of CAMCUM010000002.1, read as the reverse complement.
GGTGTGTCCTTTGATGTGGCTTTCCAAGTCAATATCACTTCCGCGTGGTTAGGGATTGTAGTCTCGATGCAGCGTAGCGAAATCCGGGAAGTCAGCGGCACTGATCCCGGATTTCGCTACGCTGCATCCAGGCTACAGTCCGATGGATCAATAACTTACTTTAATGCCATTGACATCAGCTGGTATGTGTTTTTTTGTAATTCACCTTTAACAGGCCAGCTTTAACTGCTCCCAATAGGTATTATACAATCCCAATACATTTTCCCCAACATCACGTAAATAAAAGCCATGCTCTAATGTGTGTTTTTCTGGGAAAACAGCGGGGTTGTTGCGAATGTTTTCGGGTAATAGTTCTTTGCTCGCTAGGTTAGCAGTACTATAACCTTCTGCGAGCACAATTTTGGCACCACTTTGGGCACGGAGTAGAAAGTTAATAAATTGATAAGCCTCTTCCAAATGTGGGGCTTGCTTTGGGATAGCCAAACAGTCCACCCAAAGCAAACTGCCTTCTTCAGGATAGATAAAATGAATATGTGGGTTTTCAGACTGTGCTTTTACAATGTCTCCATTCCAAGAGGTACCGATCAGGGCATCCTCATCAATGATCAAAGACTTGATGGCATTACTGGCAAATAATTTGATATTAGGAACTAATTGTAATAAATGTTGATACGCCTGTTTAATATGCTTGGGATCGCTATCGTTTGGTTCATACCCTAAACTGACCAAGCTGATGGAAAACACATCGCGCATATCATCGAGTAGCATCAATTGATTGATGAAAGCAGGTTTCCATAAGCCTTTCCAGCTGGTCGGTGGGTGCTTGATCCAACGTTTATTGTAGAAAATGCCCGTTGCACCCCAGACCAATGGCACATGATATTGGAACTCGGGATCATAAGGATTTTTGGCAAAAAAAGGATCGATATTTTTGCTGTTTGGCAGTTTTGTTAAATCTAATGAGGTGAGCATGTCATGGCGCTTCATACGTTCTACGTAATAAGAAGATGGCAAGATCACGTCATAGATGTGCTTACGATTGGCATGCAATTTGGCATACATGGCTTCATTGCTTTCATAGGTGGACAGATTGACTTTGATCCCGGTTTCTTTTTGAAAATCCCAAATGAGTTGCTGGGGTACCTCTCCACCGACTAAGTAAATATTTACAATTTTAGATTGTGCAAAACCAAGTTTGGCGGCAAATAAATATAGGAGCATGCCAGACGTAACGCTCCAAAATGGATTCATCATATCTTCCTTGTGAGCAGAGAGGATATCAATACCAGGACAAAAGAGATCAGTAGAGTAAGGGTGCCGAGTGCGTTGAGTTCAGGAGTAATGCCGGAGCGAATCATGGAAAAAATGGCTAAGGGTAGAATATTAAATTCTGGGCCAGCCACAAAATAAGAAATGACGACATCATCAAAAGATAATGTAAAGGACAAGAGGAACGCACTGAGGATACTAGGATATAACAAGGGTAATAATACTTTAAAAAGTGCTCGCGTATGGCTAGCCCCTAAATCCAAGGCGCTTAGATAGATATTCATGTCCAATGTCTCAATGCGGCTGAAAATCGTTAATAACACAAAAGGTAGGCAAAACGTGATATGAGCAATCAATAAGCTGAAAAACCCCAACGGAATCCGGGTATAATTGAAAAAAATAAGTAAAGCAACGCCTAAGACGAGATCTGGGATAATAATCAATAGCAGTAATAAGGTCATAAACCCGTCATTTGTATTGGTTTTTTTGGTTAGAAACAATTGCACAGAAGCGAGTAAGCCTACGATGGTTGCGATGGCTGAAGCGGATACACCAAGAATAGAGGAATGAATGAAGGCAGACCAAATTTCCGTATTTTGCAACAGTGCGTGATACCACATACTGGTTGCACCTTGCCATATCATGGAGTATTTGGCGTTGTTAGTCGAATAAACAATCAAAACCACAATAGGGAGATATAAAAAAGAAAAGATTGAAAACAAATAGCATTTTTGAACCAGAGATTTCACCGTAGTCCTCCCCGCTGGTTGGGTCGATAAAAGCAAAATGAGAGGATGAGCAAAAGGGTCAGTACCATACTGATCGCAGCGCCTTGCGGCCAATTTTCTACAATCAAAAATTGGTTTTGAATCACATTCCCGATGAGCACAGAGCGCGCACCGCCCAAAATATCAGGGATATAAAATAGGGTCATAGCGGGTAAAAATACCATCAAAGAACCAGCAATAATACCTGCTAGCGTATTGGGTAAAAAAACCCGGAAAAAAATTAACCCACGCGGGGCCCCCAGATCTTGAGCTGCTTCGATCAGGCGAAAATCAAAACGTTCCATATTAGAAAAAATGGGTAACACCATAAAAGGTAATAAATTATAGACCAAACCGCACATGACAGCGAAGTTGGAATAAAGAAATACAATAGGTTGCGTAATCAGGTGTAATTTTATAAGGACAGTGTTGATCAATCCATGAACCTTTAGCATCGAAATCAAAGAATAAGTGCGTATCAATGAACTGGTCCAAAAAGGAATGATGATCAAAAATAGCCACAACGTTTGGTATTTTGATTTGAGTAAGATATAGCTCAACGGATAAGCCAGAATGAGACAAATCAAGGTGGCAGTGCCTGCCATGACGGTCGAACGCCAGAAGACCTTTGCAATGAAAGGAGACAGCAAAGCAGTATAATTCTGCAAAGTCAAAGGTAAGCTTGCTAGGTGCAAAGGATTGTAGGTTAAAAATGAGACAATGAAAATGAGGCTGATTGGAATCAAACCAAACAGGACTATCCAAGTATAAGTAAAGTAGACTGAAATAGGCTTTATTTTCATAGATGGTAACCGTTCTCTTATATTAATGCGGTAACAACAATTCCCAACCGGTTAACCACTGTACCCAAACGATTTCTTGGTCTTTATATTCTAATTTATCATCATCTTCATTAAAAAACTCTATGGCTGAAATGACGCGCCCTGAATTCAAAGCAACCGTTAATGCGACCGTTGAGCCTTTGTATACGATATCAATAATTTTTCCAGGCAGCATATGCTGAGTCGTTTCTACTTCGTTAAGGGACCATACCCGCACATCCTCAGGACGGATGATAAGGTGGTATTGAGCTTTCACTTTAGCATTTGCGATTTTTTTGCATCGAATCGGTACAGATTCTACAGTGACGTTGATATAGTCATCAATCGATTCTGCGGTGACATCAAAACAATTGGTTTCACCGATGAATTGTGCCACAGATAAATTACAGGGGGTCTCATAAATTTCTCGGGGGGTACCAATTTGCTCAATTTCTCCGTGTTTTAAAACAGCGATCCGATCCGACATGGATAAGGCTTCTTCTTGATCATGGGTGACAAAAATAAAGGTCATGTTGAGACTTTTTTGTAAATGCTTGAGTTCATATTGCATAATTTTGCGTAGACTATAATCTAAAGAACTCAATGGCTCGTCTAACAAAAGAACTTGGGGCCGATTCACCACCGCGCGCGCGATGGCGACGCGTTGCTGTTGCCCACCACTGAGGTTGTTAATACGGCGTTTACCATAAGATTGTAATTGTACTAAATCGAGGGCTTCTTTGACTCTTTCTTTGACATCACGCTCTGATATGCGTTGGCAACGTAAGGAAAAAGCAACATTTTCAAACACAGATAAATGGGGGAACAATGCATAGCTTTGAAAAACGGTATGCACATCTCGTTGTTGGGGGGGGAGATCGTTGACGCATTCCCCGTTGATAAAAATTTTCCCGCTGCTTGGCTGTTCAAAACCAGAAATCAAACGTAACAAAGTTGTTTTTCCACAACCAGAAGGGCCGAGTAAAGTAAGAAACTCTCCTTGATAAACCTCAAGTGAAACATGCTTAAGTACTTGCGTACTACCATATGCTTTATGAAGATGAGAAATTTGGATGAGTGGTTGTGGCATGTTTTTACACGAAAAAATAATGATTATGCAATGGAATGGGGTGCTTGTCTATATGGGACAGCCCTGACGTTTGAAACCATATTGTTTTTTAGCCCTGGTGAAGCGATAGCGTAACCAGGGATTTTAATCATTCATTTAAATTGGGCTACAATGCTTCGCTCCGCTCGTCTAATATATCACAGCATTATCATGAGGGATTTGTAGGGAGCATATTTCTGAAACGGTTCCGTCGTTACAGTGGATGATTACTTTTGTGGTCAAGGGTGAAACACCGCCATGCCACATACAACAGCCGGAAAATTTATGTAAGTTCATGGTCGCATGTATGTTGCAGTATTGAGCTGAAGTCGATCCATCATCTAAGATGTAGCGGCCGGTCGAGGAATCACAATAAACAATTTTACCTACCGAAAGCGCCAACGCAGAGGTGCTCATTAATAAGATACCCGCTATGAAGTAAATATTATGGAGATTGCGCATGTTAAACCTTGACATTATGTCCTTAATTTAAGCATAGCACAGATTTTAGGGGATGCTTTAAATCGTACTTGCTGCGCGGATAAAATGGGTTTTAGGCACTGGACGAATTTATGCTACACATCTACAATGTCACAGGTTGTCACTAAAATTGCCAGGAACCCATACAATGACCAAACATAAAACTGTTCCCAACTAATCAACCAAGCACTTTTTTTTAAGTGCGCACCGTTGTTTTTGGTGTTGTTTATCGACAGCCTGGGCTTGGGTTTGGTTTTTTCCATTTTAAATACGTTGATCTTCGATCCTAGTGCCCATTTTTTTGCAGCAGAATTAACCCCTCAGTTGCGAAATTTGCTCTATGGTGTAACGATTGGGACGTATATGCTTTGTTGGTTCTTCGGCGCAGCATTTCTTGGCGATTTGTCGGATCAAATCGGGCGAAAAAAATGCTTAATCATCTGTTTGCTCGGCGCCGTACTGGGGTATTTTCTAACGGCAATGGCTGTCCTATTCGCTAATTTTAGCTTATTGATCACAGGACGTATCATCGCTGGGTTTACCGCTGGCAGCCAGTCTATTGCGCAAGCAGCGATTGTTGACCTTAGTGAGTCGGAGCATAAGGCTAGAAATCTTGGATTTATCTTGTTTTTCTGCTCAATAGGCTTTGCTTTTGGGCCTGTTATTGGGGGCTTGTTGTCTGCTTCATCCTTGGTATCTTGGTTTAGTTTTGCGATGCCTTTTTATTTTGCAGCCAGTATTTCATTCGTCAATGCGCTTTTGTTGCAATGGCTCTTCCATGAATCTTTTACTCATGTGCATAAAGTTCATTATAAACTGTATCATGCGATTGCGATTTTCATATCTGCTTTCAAACATGAGCGTATCCGAGAACTATCTTTTGTCTTTCTTATCATGATTTTTGGATGGTCTGGTTTCTATTCTTTTGTTTCTATGTATTTATATCAAACCTAACATTTTTCCTCTTTGCAAAATGGGTTTTATATTGGATTGATGGGGGTAGGATTTGGGATTGGAACCGGGTTTTTGATTGATCCTCTGACCAAGCGGTTTTCATTAAAACAATGCACCATCACTGGCTGCATTCTAGCAGCGATAGCGATGATACTCACAGTCACGGCACCTCAAGAGTTTTATATCTGGTTTGAAGTGGTACTCGTGGCCATCGCCATGGCGGTTGCTTATTCTACTATTTTAACGTTGTTTTCTAACCAAGTGGACGATGATTCACAAGGTTGGGTGATGGGCGTCACGGGGGCCATTATGGCGCTGGCTTTTGGTGTCAACGGCTTGATATTGGGTGTTTTATCTAATTTTAGTTTACATGTGCCTATCTTGGTCGCAGCAGTCTGTTTGATGGGAGCCGCTGGGTTGATGGGTGTTATCTATAAGACAACAAGAGCGGAGTGACATTAAGTTTTATTGTGGTGGGCCTTGTTAGGAATGGTTTAAATCCACTGCGTTTCACCAAGGTTACGTTGCTTCTGGAGCCCGCGGACCAGTGCCGCGGGACGTAGGAAAGGTCTCTCTCTAATAGCTTGCGCGCGAGCCATAGATGTCTTCAGGCCCTTCATCTAGATGCTTTTTTGGTTGAACCGTTGCCGGTACTAATTCTTTGGCATGCAAATTGAGTTCCAATGGCTTTGCTTTTGTTTTGTCATGGGCCTTTCCTAATTCAGCAAGTGGTGACGTCCATGGTTTAAATAATTGAGGCGTATAGGCCTGCTTTTTAACAGTAGGGGAGAGGGATGTGCTGATGCTTTTTGGGCTACCTGGTGCTCTCACGAGGCCATTTGTTTTGAGACTATGTGCCATAGGTGGGTAAGTTGATGCTTGATTTAACTCATTTTCATTTACACCAGCCATAGCGGCAGCCATGGGCGAGTAAGTGGGTGCCTGCTCAATATCATCTTCATCTAGACCAGCCATAGCTGCTGTCATAGGTGGGTAAGTGGGTGCTTGCTCAATATCGTCTTCATCTAGACCAGCCATCGCTTTTGCTATGTCATGGGAAGTAAATGCTTTCTCACTGTCATCTTCGATGAAACCAGATATATCTCCCGCCGCGGGTGGGTAAGTAGGTGTCTGATCTATGGCTTCGTTGTCTAACGAATCCGCTTTGAGAGTCTGGGATGGCTGAATGAGACCTTGTTGGATCAAACTAGCACCAACATCTATTGCTGCAGAAGATGTTATGGGATCAATGACTGCGGAGGATGGTATGGCAGCAATCATGAGTTTTCTAGGTTGAACAGTAACGAGCACTTTTCCCCATCGGCCATCTTTGTCTACGATAGGTTGAAAATGAAGGCGAGCCTCTGTACAGATATCAATAATAATCTCTTTTAGCACGGGGACACCGAAAGAGTGTTTCCCTTTGCCTGGAATAAGTTTGAGTTCGCTGGGGTGTTGAATCGTTTCTTTGAGTTGGTAGATAGCGTTTTTTATAAAGTAATACGCTGAGCCACGTTGTAGATGATGTAGATCATAAAATCCTGCATTATCGCCTGAAAGATAACGCTCTAATAATTTTCTTCGATAAAAACGGTCAACCCGTGTTCCACCTTGTTGTGCAGCCTCAAAAGCAGGCGCACTACTATCGTGACTGTGCTTCCAAGCGCTAAGTAAATCTTTCGATTTTTTTAGTAATTTAACGGCGTTGTTTCGTGTTCGATAATCATACATTATATTTAATGTTTCTTGATAAGCGTCACTGTTTCTTGGCGTTTGAATTAATGCCTGTTCTAATTTACTGTTCATGGATCTCACATCGTGCTTTTTTTGTTGGCGCAATTATTATCAAAAACACCATGCCGTCAATAAAAAATTCACAAAAAAAAATCACGATGATCTAAAAGCGATCATAATAGGCTATTTTGATTAAAATAAATTCAGTAAATAAAAAATAGAGTCAAAAAATTAGTTTTTTAATAATGTCTATGATAAAATGCACAAAAATTAAATATTTAGCGATTTAAAAGGACCTTTTATGCAAAGCCAGTTGGATATTTGTTCAATAACGAGAGACATTCCGGTATGCCCTGTTTTGGCGTCGGATACTTATAGGTATGATTTTTGTGCATTGGTTGGATGCTTGATCGCAAATGGCAATACCTCTCCAAACACGCGTGATCCAATTTCTTCAATTACTTTAATACGATTTGATCATGAATATGCTGCTGATGCGGAAAATATTGCTCATAGCTATTATAGATTGCGCTTGTTGTACCCTGATATTCAAGTCCATGGTGTTCATCAATTAACAGAAGTTGCGAGAAGACTGACGCACTTAGATATTTTTCGTCTTTTTAGAGCTTTACACACGTCTCCAGATATCTTACGACCAGGGGATACCTTATTTTTTATTGCGGCATTTCAAGGTAATGTAGAGGTGATGGAAGAGTTGCATAGTCTCGGAATGGATATTAATCACAAACATTTTGACCATCAGGCGACTGCCTTACATCTTGCTGCAGAACTGGGGCACACGCATGTTGCGCGCTGGCTTTTACAAAAGACAGCGTGTGATGTGAATGTTCGTAGATTGGATAATGGTGCTACCCCACTTGATACCGCTGCGCTGTGTGATAAGCAAGATATCGTCAGACTTCTTGTTCATGATGAACGTATCAATCCTAATATTGTTAGACTCAATGGTTTAACAGCTTTGGATATTGCGACTAAGAAAAAACATTATCAGTGTATGTATGAGATGCTTTCTAATCACAATACTGAGATTGGTCGATCCTTGGCGTTCGCACAAAAAAATCAAGATTCTATTGCCGTGGATATCATTCTAAATTGTTATTTAAGTCGAATGATTCACGCCCCAGCGCGTGTGAATGCAGCGTTTGCGCAATACCCGGCGTTTTCTATTGATCTCCTTAAGCCATATCGAAATGAGTTTTGGCAAAAAATAGTAAACATTGAAGGGTTTGAATTGTCAGAAGATTTTTACGATCTGACGACGCGTTATGATGAAAGTGGCCAAGCGCAGCAGATAAAAAAAGTAAAAAGACCCCAATATGCTGAATTGCTCGAAAATATTTTTTTCTCAGAAGGATCTGTGCATCCTCTCAAAGAAGTCATATTAAGCGCTATGGTTGAGTGTGCTCCGGCTGAGAGCGCTTTCGTGGGACATAGTGTGTTTGCCACGAGCTCGCCCGCGTCGGTTACGCTAGGTTTGTCGTCGCCATCAGCTTCTGCATGGGTCGATAAAATTAAACGTTTCATTGACTTGTCACATAATGACATTCCAGGTATTAGATTAGATTTTTAGCAGATTTATTTGATCTGTTTGGGCTGAGCCCTATAGCTATTTTAATAGCAAATAGGAACAAAGAACGTCGTTTCAGTAACCCCTCATCTGCCCTTCGGCCACCTTCTCCTCATGTATGGGGAGAAGGAAAGTCGGAAGCTGTTCTTTTCTTTGGAAGGCGTTGCGTGAAGCGTAACGTCTTGAAGCTTTGCTTAATAATCAATTGTTAACAAATCCTAAGCTTCTTCGATGCGCTCAATCGTATCAATCGCATCTAATTCTACTGCTTCAATTTTTTGGAAGCGTTGAGAAATCTTTTTCGCAGAGGTATTGACGTCGTTGACATCTTGATGGGCCAAATCAATATGTTTCGTAAGTTTGTCCATGCGTTTCTCAAAGCGCTGGAAATCATCAGCCAAAGAATGTAAATGTTTTTGAATGATATGTACTTGCTTACGCGTGGCATCGTCTTTTAAAACAGCGCGCGCGGTAGTGAGCACAGCCATTAACGTGCTGGGTGAGACCAACCAAACTTTTAAGCGTTGGGACATAGCAACAATCTCAGGATAATTGGCATGGATTTCTGCAAAAATGGCTTCTGCAGGAATAAACATCACAGCGCCATCAGCTGTTTCCTCAGGGATGATATACTTTTCCGCAATGTCTTTGATGTGCTTTTGTAAGTCCTGGCGAAATTGCTGTTGTAAACTTTTACGCTCTACAGAGGCCGCATCAATGTTCATGAGTTTTTGATAAGTTTCCAAAGGAAATTTTGCATCAATAACGAGGTTTCCGGTCGGTTGAGGTAAAAACAAAATGCAGTCTGCTCTTTTTTGATTACTAAGCGTGTATTGCATGCTGTAATGAGCGCTCGGTAAGACATTAGCAATCAAGGCAGCTAATTGGACTTCGCCAAAAACACCTCGTGCGCGTTTGTCGATTAAAACATCCTGTAGGCTGACAACATGCTGTGATAGTTCCGTAATTTTTCTTTGTGCTTCATCAATTAAAGCAAGGCGTTTGACTACATCGATAAAGGTTGCGGATGTTTTTTCAAATCCTTCTGTTAGACGATGTTGAACTTGCTGGGTCAAATTATTTAAATGGTTGCGAATTTCTTCAGTGACTGCAAGCAAATGTTGTGAGAGGCCGCTGGTGTGTTGTTTGAAACTGTGGCCAATTTGCTCGCGTACATCCGTCATTTGTCGTTGAATATTTTCAACCATTAAGGGTTGTAGACTCAGGTTGCTTTGCGTTATTTTATCATGAATACTGATTTGCCCTGCATGCATGAATTGTTGGAGATTTTGCTGCATTTCATGCAAACTAGTACGCAATAAGTCTTGGAGTTCGGCTTGTTGTCGCTGGGCGTGCTCTGTGATTTTACGCTGTTGATATACGACAAAGCCAATACAGACAAGCCCCAATAAGGTCAGTCCGCCAAGTAAAAAGGGTAAATCATTGAGAAAAAAGGGTGTGGTCATGAGGATACTGAATAAGGAAGATTGTCATAAAGTACCGTATTATTGATAGGTTTGTCTATTATAGTCTTTGCGAGGAGCGCAGCGACGAAGCAATTTAGTGGCCTTGCTGATGAAGCGTGAAGGCCACTGGATTGCTTCTCTTCACTCGCAAAGCCGGTACGATGCCACAGAGGAAAAAAATATAATGTCGTCTATTTCTGAGAAAATTGCACTGTTGCGAGATAAGATTCGCCTTTATGATCATCATTACTATGGTTTGGATGATCCATTGGTGCCTGATGCGGAATATGATCGCTGCATGCGAGCGCTCGAACAAATGGAACAAGCGCATCCAGATATGATCACCGCAGACTCTCCTAGTCAGCGTGTGGGGGCTGCGACAGCCAGTACATTACGTCCTTTGGCACATCACGTGCCAATGCTGTCATTGGCCAATGTGTTTTCTGAGGAGGAACTCAGAGCGTTTTTGCAACGCATGAGCGATAAGCTGGAAGAGAATGTGACAAACTTTTGGTTTTGTTGTGAACCGAAATTAGATGGCCTGGCGGTCAATTTGTGTTATGAAAACGGTGTGTTACAACATGCCGCTACTCGCGGAGACGGACAAATTGGCGAAGATATTACCAATAATGTCCGGACGATTGCGGCAGTTCCACTGCGCTTATTAACCTCTAATCCACCTAAATTACTGGAAGTACGCGGAGAAGTGTATATGCCCAAAGCGGGATTTGCCGCATTGAATGCGACGATGGTTGCACAAGGGGATAAAACCTTTGCGAACCCTCGCAATGCGGCGGCTGGTAGCCTGCGCCAACTTAATCCCAATATCACCGCGCAACGCCCTTTGGCGATGTATTGCTATGGTGTTGGAGCATGGGAAGGTGGGGAGTCTTTGCCCGGGAGTCAATTTGAACTATTAGGGTTATTGCGTACTTGGGGATTGCGTGTCTCTCCTGAAAGTAGGCGTGTGCAAGGTATCCAAGGGTGTATGGATTATTATGCTGAATTAGGTGTAAAACGTGATAAATTGGCATTCGAGATCGATGGTGTGGTGTATAAACTAGATGATATTGCGGCGCAGCAAAACTTAGGTTTTGTGTCACGGGCACCACGCTTTGCTTGCGCGCACAAATTTCCAGCAGTGGAAGAAATGACGCGTTTGCTGGCGGTCGATTTTCAAGTAGGGCGCACGGGTGCTTTGACGCCTGTGGCACGTCTAGAGCCTGTGCATGTCGGCGGTGTCGTGGTATCTAATGCGACTCTGCATAATATGGATGAGATTCAACGTAAAGATATCCGTATCGGCGATACGGTCGTCGTACGACGCGCGGGAGATGTCATTCCGGAGCTGGTTACGGTGGTTTTGAGTCAGCGTCCCGCGACGACTGAAATCATTCTATTGCCAAAAGAATGTCCTGTATGTGGTTCGGCGGTGGTACGTGAAGCGGACGTAGCTGCTGCGTATTGTACGGGGGGGTTGTATTGTCCTGCCCAAGTAAAACGTGCGATTGTACATTTTGCTTCACGTAAAGCAATGGAAATTGATGGTTTGGGCAAAGCGGTGGTTGATCTCTTGGTAGATCATCAATTTGTTCATCATATCGCTGATTTATATCATTTAGATGCCAAACAATTAGCATGCTTGCCGCGCATGGGCGTTTTGTCTGCAGAAAATTTGGTGCAGGCGCTGGAACAATCAAAACAAACAACGTTTGCCAGATTTATTTATGCATTAGGCATCCCTGAAATAGGGGAGGCGTCGGCACGAACTTTGGCGCTACATTACCAGTCCATACAAGTATTACAACACACAAATATGGAAACGTTGCTCGCATTGCCCGATTTTGGACCCGTGGTCGCCACATCAGTCTTACAGTTTTTTGCGCAGGCACATAATGTGACCATGATTGAACGGTTATTGGCAGCAGGTATCACGTGGCCAACCCAAATCGTGGCACGGCAATCTACTACGCATCCTTTGTATCAGAAAAAAGTAGTCTTAACAGGCACGCTTGCGCAGATGAGTCGTGAAGAAGCCAAAGAGCGTTTATTGGCAGTGGGTGCGCAAGTAGTGGGTTCGGTGTCTGCCAAAACTGATTGGGTACTCGCAGGACAAGAACCTGGATCAAAATTGGAAAAAGCACTGGATTTGGGCGTTCCTGTTTTAACAGAGGCAGAGTTTCTTGACATGCTGGAAGCAGGAAAGTAGAGTGTGAGGGCCTTCGCAAGAAGGAAACAAATGTAATGTAGGTTAGGGCGTGTTTACAATCGCGCGAAGCGCCACATCAGCAATTTAACTCATTATTGGTCGCAACTATGAATAATACCCCTGAATTTGTCCACCTCCATTTGCGATCCGAATACTCTTTGGTGGATAGCACTATTCGTATTGATGATTTGATGGCTTCTTTGGTCCGTATGAAGATGTGGGCTGTGGCTGTCACGGATTTTTGCAATTTGTTTGCCGGGGTCAAAGTATACCAAGCAGCCTTAGCAGCAGGGATCAAACCCATTTTGGGCTGTGATGTTCTATGTTGTGATCCACAAATCCCAGAGCTCGCATTCTCCTGCGTATTCCTTTGTCAATCAGATCAGGGCTATCGTAACCTGACACGTTTGATTTCCAAATCCTATCAAGAGGGGCAGCACCATGGACAGCCCCGTATTCATTATGATTGGTTGACCTCCTGTACGGAGGGATTATTGGTGTTGTCAGGCGGATTTTCCGGCGATGTTGGTCAAGCGTTATTACACGATGATCTGGAACGTGCGCAACGTTTGGCGCAAGATTGGGTCGAAAAATTTGGGGATCGATTCTATTTGGAAATCACCCGAACCAATCGTCCAGAAGAACAAATTTATAATCAAAAGCTGATGCACTTAGCTGATCATTTGCAGATTCCACTCGTGGCTACGAATGATGTGCGGTTTTTAAAAGCCTCAGATTATGATGCACATGAAGCGCGGGTATGCATTCACGAAGGGGAAGTATTGGCTGATGAGCGCCGCAAAAAACGGTATTCAGATCAGCAATATTTGCGTAGTCCCAGTGAAATGGCCGCTTTATTTGCTGATTTGCCTCAAGCCCTGCAAAACTCAGTAGAAATTGCCAAACGCTGTACGGTGACTTTGAATCTTGGACAATATTTTTTGCCTAAATTTGCAACATCTGATGGCTCGACGGAAGAGGCCTATTTAACCATGTTAGCACGTCAAGGTTTGGAGCGGAGGTTGGAGCGGATTCAATTGACGGCTATTTTAACTCGGGAGGTGTACATCCAGCGCTTGCAAATAGAGTTGGATGTGATCACCCCCATGGGTTTTTCTGGTTACTTTTTGATTGTGGCAGATTTTATTCAATGGGCGAAATCAAATGGGGTCCCGGTGGGGCCTGGTCGGGGTTCGGGTGCAGGTTCTTTGGTGGCTTATGTATTAGGCATTACTGATTTAGATCCCTTACAGTATGATTTGCTATTTGAACGTTTTCTGAATCCAGAACGCGTATCGATGCCGGATTTTGATATTGATTTTTGTATGGAAGGTCGGGATCGAGTGATTGAGTATGTTGCAGAAAAATATGGTCGCTCTGCTGTGTCACAGATCATCACTTTCGGTACGATGGCCGCCAAAGCAGTGATACGAGATGTGGGACGCGTGTTGAGTCATCCTTATGGATTTGTAGATAAAATTGCTAAATTAATTCCTTTTGAGTTGGGCATCACCTTGCCTGAGGCGCTTAAACGTGAGCCTGAATTAGCCAAGCGTTACGAAAATGAAGAGGAAGTAAAAGAATTATTAGATTTGGCTATGTCTTTGGAAGGGATTACCCGCAATGCGGGCAAGCATGCCGGAGGGGTTGTGATTGCCCCTTCTGAATTAACAGATTTTACTGCTATCTATTGTGAAGAGGGGACCCATCAATTGGTGTCTCAATTTGATAAAGACGATGTGGAGTCTGTTGGCTTGGTGAAATTCGACTTCTTAGGATTACGAACGTTAACCATCATTCATTTAGCGTTAGATATCATCAATCGAGAACGTCAAGCTGCAGGCCAATCAGTGATTGATATTACGACGATTTCATTAGAAGACAAGGCAAGCTTTGATTTGTTGAAATGCTGTCAAACCACAGCCGTTTTTCAGCTGGAATCACGCGGCATGAAAGATTTGATTCACCGTTTACAGCCTGATACGTTTGAAGATGTGATTGCGTTGGTCGCCTTGTTTCGACCTGGTCCCTTACAATCTGGGATGGTCGATGATTTTATTGAGCGCAAACATGGCTTAGCAAGCATTGTGTATTTACACCCAGATTTGGAATCTATTCTTCAGCCAACGTATGGGGTCATTCTGTACCAAGAGCAAGTGATGCAAATCGCGCAAGTCCTAGCGGGTTACACGTTAGGGGCTGCTGATTTATTACGGCGAGCGATGGGTAAGAAAAAACCGGAAGAAATGGCGAACCAACGCACCATCTTTACCCAGGGCGCATTACAGCGTGGTATCTCTTTGGAGATCTCAACCGCAATTTTTGATTTGATGGAAAAATTTGCCGGCTATGGTTTTAATAAGTCGCATTCAGCCGCATATGCAATGATTGCCTATCAAACTGCTTGGTTAAAAGCGCATTATCCCGCCGCATTTATGGCGGCTGTTTTGTCTTCAGATATGGATAATACGGATAAAGTGGTTGGTTTTATCCAAGAATGCAAAAGCATGCAGCTGAACATCTTAGCGCCATCTATTCAATACTCTGGGTATGCTTTTTCCGTTGTGGATGCTCAAACGATTCGTTATGGGATGGGTGCTATCAAAGGCTTGGGGCAGGCGATGATTGAAGGGCTTATTGCAGAACGTAGCAAAAACGGGCCCTTTTTAGATTTATTTGACCTTTGCCGTCGCGTTGATTTGCGTAAGATCAATCATCGGGTTTTAGATGCTTTGATTAAGAGTGGCTGTATGGATGATTGGCAAATTGATCGTGCCGTTTTAATGCATAATTTGGATAATGCGATGACCCTGGGTGCCTTGCATCTCCAAAATACGCACAGTGGTCAAGGTGATTTGTTTGCAGTTTTAGAAGAAGATTTTGCTGACAATCCTAGTACGTATACGCCTTGCGCACCATGGGCAACTATGCATCGTTTGACGGCTGAGAAAGAGACTTTGGGGTTTTATTTAACGGGGCACCCTGTTGATCCCTATGAACAAGAATTTCAGGCGTTTGTGCAACCTCTGGTGCAATTACCTCATTTGCGCGTCAAGAAAGTATTGATTTGTGGTTTAATCAATCAGAGTAAAAAAATCCAGACTAAAAAAGGCAAATCTTTGGTGATATTGAAGCTGGAGGCGGCCCAGATGCAAGTCGATGTTGTCGTATTCTCTGAAGTGATCGAGGCTTTCGAACACCCCATTCAAAATGGTGAGATTATTTTGGTCGATGGAGAATTAGGACAAGATGATTATACTGGAGGCGTGCGTATTATGGCGACTCAATTATATACTTTAGAAAAAGCTCGGATGAAATTTGCACGCTGTTTGAGGCTGCATTTGAAGCCAAGTGATGAAAAATTGATACCGAAACTCAAAACCATCTTGCAGGCAAATCAAGGTGATTGTGTGGTGCAAATTTGCTATGCTAACGACACAGCAAGCGCTACGCTTAATTTAGATAGCGCATTTTTTGTTCGGCCTGGGAATCAACTCCTGGATTTTTTAAAAGAAACATTGGAACCTGAATGCGTAACTTTGTGTTATTGATAAGTAGTTTATTACTGATGACGAGTGCTTACGCCATGCCCGATGCGACACAGTATGCGCATGATTTTTGGTTGCCGCGTTATCATAAACAGCGTTTGGCTTACTGTTTTCTTGATCAACAGACCTGTGGACAAGCTGTGGCGGACCGCTATTGTCAGAAATCAGGTTATCTTGCTGCGCAACGTACTACGATTGATCACAATGTTGGTCTCACCAGTATTTTAGACAATGACAAGTTGTGTCGAGGGTGGGCTTGTGATGGATTTAAATTGATCCGTTGTTATGGCAAAGCCTTGCATCAGCCGAAACGCTCCTATTACTATCGCTATAAAAAATTCGTTTTACCGCGGATGTGGCACTATCGTATTGACTGGTGTTATGATCAAAAGCATTGCGGTGAGCGCGCAGCTTACTCTTTTTGTCGATATATGGGATATAAATCGACAACCGGATATACATCAGAGGCGCATTTGGCTGCCACACGCGCTCTGGGTAATCAAAAACTATGTTTTGGTGATTGTAACGGATTTGCTAGTATCACCTGTCATCGATGATAGGATTGTATCTTTTTTACACCATTAGATAAGCTGGTTATCGAACCAATTCCAGAACTGCAAGCTGGATACACCGAGAACTCAGTAAGTGTTGAGCGGCTGAGTACGGCAAATAGTTTGCAATCTGGTCGAGAAAATAACTTTCTAGAGATTGTGTCAGGCCAAGTCAAGTGTCCAACGTTTATTCAGATTTCTGAGCTAGATATTGCCAATATTAATCTTGATATTAAAAAGTTGAATGAATCTATTGATCATTATAACAAGATAGATCCTATGCTCCCTTATTTGTTGATTCGCAATAAAAAGATTAGCGCTTTAAGTTTTCTGGAAAATGAACTGCAAGAAATTGATGCGAAGTATACAGATGGCGTTATATTATGGTTGGTTTCTTACCAATCAGCCATATATGATAAGCTGATCTCTGCTATCCAGAAACAAAAAGCGTTTTTACACGTGACGTGTCGGTATAAAAAAATGTCTTGGGATAGTGATGAGAAATCAACAAATTTGGTGGAATTATTGCATACACTGCATGCTCATCATCTCACCGGAATCCTTGAGTGTTTTCGGATTGTAAGGCTTTCTGTAAATGTGACGCCAGAGGTTTTTTGATTTATCGTGGCAAGCGTCTTAATGCGACGGCTTTTTATTCAGCTCCAGAATTCAGTCGAACCTGTCTAATAAAGTCATCAGGTTGGAGTGGAGAGGCTCTTATGGTTTATACACTAGGTAAAAATTTGTATGAGAGCATGCTCTATAACTGGGATGTATTACTAAAAGATTATCATCTTCGGAAAAAGGACCGTTATGAATTTGATGACTCTTATTTTCACCATGGCATATTCGCTTATACAGATGAGGGTCCTGCATTAAAGGCATTGATCCAAGATATGGTCAGAATCGATCCCGAACAACGCATTTCACTTGAAACTGTGATAAGCCGCATGGTAAAGATTCGTTGTAGTTTGACTGTTCATATGCACCAACATTGCTTAGAACAATTAAAAGTTTTAAAGACGTATCAATTTGTATACAACCCGGGGCTTAGAAGTTTCATAACGGAGACAGAGCGGCTACTGAATACGAGACATTTTCTAGATCTGAGTAGCATTAATGCGAGGATTCAAGGGAAATTGGCGCCTTTGTTGTTGGATGTAAAAATAAATGAGCATAAAGCATTGTTACAGTATTGTCATGAACAATATGAACAACTGGTGGCGATGGACGACCATTGGCTTGATGCGGATTTTTATGCAGAAAAGGAAGCGAAGTTTGCAAGTTTGGATGAGGGAGAGATAGATGACTATCCTGCTGGGTTGATTGGTATCGAGGAGTCTTTAAGGGAAGGGCGTGCATGCGTGATGAGTCGAATGTGGCGACAACGTCAACACGCCACTCATATGTTACATCAGATATTGATGCATCGGTGTGGGGAAAAAGATCAGGCGATCCTCCAGTATGTGTGCGATAAGGACAGGTTATTGAGCTTGTCTATAAAAAATGCTCAAGCAGTTAAACAACTGCATCAGGAGATACAACAGACGTTGGAAAGTTTAGAAGCACCTGAATTACAACAAATCAAACATACTATTGCTAAATTACGCACAAAGAGGGTGGCACTTGGTTGGTGTGGTATAGCGTATTTTTTTTCTCACAAGCGAAAAATATTTCCAACGGAAGCGGATGAGGCGGATATTCTGGAGGAGTCTTTGGCGAAATTGCCTTTAGTGGAGCGCAATAATGCGCACCACCATCTTGAAATAATGGGGGTTAAAGTGAAAAAGTCCGTTCGGACTGCCACAGTTCTGCAAAAGTGTGCTGGGTTTTGAGTTATTGCGCGCGTAGTATACCTTTCACGAATGCATTTTAGGCTTTTATACGCCTGGGACTTGCCGAACTTCGGGATGGAATTGCTGCTATACTCCAAGTTGAAATCACTCTTATTTCATTATTCATTTATCCACGAGATGATAGGGCGTGTTGACAACTCTCGAAGCCCTATAGTTCATGCAAAAGTTATGCATAGGATTTTGGGGTGATTATTTCTGGAGTCCATGATGGAGAATGAAAAGCAATGGATAAGCTCACTCAATTTCTTAATAAATGGCAAATGATTATTGCACTAGGTTCAATAGGGCGTGTTTACAATTCATCCCCGACGCCTACGTGCCGCGGCTTGTCCGCGGCATCCAGACGATCTAAATCAACGACAAATATCTTCATATAGATCACGCCAATCTGGGTTTAGGGTCTCAATTAAATTTAATTTCCACTGTCGG
>CAMCUM010000001.1 GCA_945878975.1 Legionella genomosp. 1 | reverse complement strand
TCATCATGATGAGCAATTTTGTCTTGTTTGCTTTTTTCACTAAAAGCCTCAGGTAGATGTGCTACAAGTTGATTTTTCCAAGCCTTAATTTGCGTTGCATGAACGCCATATTTCGATGATATTTGGGCTAAAGTTAACTCACCTTTGATCGCCTCCAGTGCGATTTTTGCCTTCTCAGCAGGCGTGTATCTTTTCCGTTGTTCGCTCATCTCGTCTCCATTCATTCTGACGAGAATTATATCTTAATTCCTTCAAATCTTGGGCCGAATTTTTTGACCCACTTCTATTTTTCATATAATACAGGACTCAGACAAATCAATAGAGCCATAACCCAATTTTCTCATGCCTCACCGTCCTTTAAACACAACCCCTGAAAAGCCGCCAATACCTGCTTAGGGCTGATACTTGCCATGCAAGCAGGGTGATAGGGTGTCTCACCGGTGTACGTGCAGCGTGTACTTCCGCAAGGCGCGCACGCGGGGCTATTTGCAGAGATATGGACTTGTTGGTGGCCTATGGTTCCGCAAGAGTGAAAATCACCGGGGCCGTACAAACAGACATTCGGAATATTCAATGCCGCTGCCAAATGCGCCAAACCTGTATCCAGACTGATTGCTGCCGTAGCGCGCGCTAAAACACTCGCTTTTTGCTGCAAACTCAGCGCAGGTAAAATATGAATACGAGGATCTTGATTTTGCAAACGGAGGACCCGTGCCTTTTCTTCTTGACTCCACCAAGGCATCATCACCTCATAGCCTAATCCCACCAGCTCTTGAATGACGTCCTGCCAAAATAGCTCTGGCCAAAGCTTGTTCGCCACACTGGCAATCGCTGTGATGAAAACAAATTTTTCAGGTATATGAAAATCCACTTCCGCCAAAAGCTGAGGGGATATGCCATAATCGGCTGGTGTTTGAGGCAATGGGTAGTCTAAGAATGTCGCGAACATTTGGCGCAAGCGTTCACTATGATTTTGCTGACGATTAATATAAATGGTTTCATTATAGGCAAACTGAGCCCCATATTCACGCACAGAGCGGCCATCCACGCCGTAACGCCTACCCTTTGCTAGCAAACTTACCACCGCACTTTTCAAATTCGATTGTGCGTCGATTACCATGTCATAAGAGTGACTGCGTAATTGTTTTAAAAAGACAGGGATCTCGCCAGAACGCAGGGCTTGTTTGATATTTTTTTTCCACCGGCGATAGGGCAAAGGAATGATTTTATCAATACTCGGGTGTAAGCAAGGGATTTCTTTGAAAGAATCTTCCACCAACCAGTCAAAACGAATCCCGGGGATCGCATTGCTTGCATCGGTTAAAGCTGGCAACATCTGAATGAGATCGCCCATAGAGGTTATTTTAACTAATAATATCTTTTTCATAGCCCAGGCAAAGTATCAAACAAAGTAGATCATTTTAACTCATCTAGGACTTAATCACTACCCCCTAATTAGTAGCTGACTCAGTTTCAGTCGTAATAGAATTAACATTTGTATTAGGTTTATTAGAAGACATCGTTTGTAACAAAAGCATCGACTCAGTCAACAAAAGGCGCTCTTGATCCCGTCTAGTCAAATACATTTGATACGACATTTCAGCCAATAAGATAGCAATTTCTTTTTGGACCGTTGCGGAAGAAGCTTTATCAATTTGACTGATCCATTGCTCCTTAGCGCCAGGCGAAAATAAACGCCAAGTGGCCATCACGTATTCATTGAAAGCTTCGCTTGTAGTCGAAGTAGTCGTCACATCAGATGTCTTCGGAGTTTGCGGCATGCGCTTTTCCATCATATAAGCTAAATTACTAATCGGCACAGAGTTTTGTGCCGCATAAACACGTAATTTTAACAAATAGGTCATCAAATCTTTTTTAGCAGATGCGGATGTTTTTTGATTATCATACAATTGACCATAATCGATTTTCGTCATGGTATCGATAGGTACTACCATCCCTGAGGCATAGCGAATAAAAGACATGGCTTGTTGCGCAGTTGGCAAACTTTTACCGGAGGTAGTACTCGCTGATGTAGAATAGATCAAAGGTGCCAGCAAAGTGTCGGTATGAAGTTGATCGATAATCCCCGCGTTCAGGTCATTCGAAAAATAAACTGCGTCTCCCGGTAGATAACCATCGGCATTAGTGATATCTAGTAACTCATTAGACATAACGGTGTTTTGATTTATATTGGCACATTTTGTGTCTTTTTCATTGGAGCAAACCGAAACATCAGGTGTTCCCAAGATATTCAAAATAGACTGACTCACCGGGTCTTTTCTATACTCTTTCTGATCAACTCCTTCAGTAACGGTCACATCCGTAGACCCAGATTCTGAAGAAGGATTGGCAAAATTAGGAAGCAAACTAATGGTATTATCGGTGTTGACGTTGAGGAAATCATAGTTCTTGTTGTCAGAAAAATTTGGGAAATCAGCATTAACTGGGAACGTAGCAAACAGAGCTGTCAACAAAGGTTGCCCTGCTTTCACCAAGGAAAGCGTCGAATTCAGTAGCTCACGTTCTGTAGTTGATTTTTGATCAACAATATCAAAACCCAAATACCAACCCAAATTTGTCAACAACTCAGCCACTTGGTCTTCTGAACTCGTACCCGTCTCACCAAGGCCCGTCGCACTATACTGACCATAGGTTGGGAAAGAGAAGCATAATCCTAGAGATAACAGGAACGGACCAATTTTTTTCATTCTTCCCCCTCAAGAGCACGATGGATTAAATTCAATCTAGACTCAGAAAAAGCGCGTGACAACAGCCTCAGACGTTCAAAAATAATATTCCTTTTCAGAAAAAATCCGCAGGGCTCATCACCCGTCATACTATGTTCCTCTGCATAAACAAGAATTTTAGAAGCCGAACCTGGATGCACCACATCAATCGCTTGAAGTAAACGTAATCCTCGGCTTGATTTGATATTCCCTGCAAGATTCACAAAAGTGGCTTCATGACCGAGCTTACTTAGGTCTACAGATTCCAGGTCATCTAATTCTTTCCCCAAATGCTCTACGGCAGCCTCTAAATCAGCATTGCCGTCTAGCGTCCAATCTTCAACACTTTCTAAAAACGTCACCACTCGATAAATCATCGGATCAGAATACCCAAACCAATACTCTGCAGAGGCTTTGTAGCTAAGATCCGGCATAAATAATTTTCTCAACATTTATGTTTTCTTTCTACTATAATATATTATGATGAATAAATGTCTACCGGATGCAGGCAAAAATGGCAAATAAATCGGATACCCCAAAGCCCCACCCAGAAAAGGGTTCTCGCTCAAAGCGTATCGCATTGTTTTTTTTCAACCCACGCGTTTGGTTTAGCTGGGACAGAATGAAGTCCATGAATGAATTTTTATTAACCTTTGTGGAACGCTTTTTTGTATTACATCCCAAAGATAAAAAAAAATCTGAATCGTTTGACCATGCCGTGGCGAAATTTGATTTGGATGAAAAAAGCCTGCAAGCAAAATCTTTAGGTCTGAAGGGACTCAGCTACAGCTTAGCCGGCATGGCGATTTTTTTATTTTTATACAGCTTATACCAATTGTACTTCGGCAGCCTAAGAGGTGCTTTAATTGCGTTAGTGGAAGTAGGCATGGCTCTGGTCTTGGCTTTCCGCTACCATTTCTGGCATTTTCAAATCGAGCAGCGCAAATTAGGATGTAGTATCAAAGATTGGTTCAAAGGCACTTTCACAGGTGAACGCCCATGAAAAAAATATTCATCGTTTTACTCTGTCTTTTCTTTCCTATCTTGGCATTTGCAGACAATTCCGCCCTTTTCACGCCGCCGATTACTGATTACTCAGTCATTTTTCTCGGCAATCTTTTTGGCGTCGTAGATGGCGTCCTGCATGGGACCGGCAGTCAAATCATGGGTAAAATGTTTTTAGTCGTCAACTCCGCCATCCTAGCTTTAGGTGGCATTATGGTGACCTATATATTGATCGTTGGAACGATGAATACCTCGCAGGAAGGACAGTTTTTAGGTCAAAAATGGTCAGGCGTTTGGATACCCATGCGCGGGGTCATTGGTTTAGCACTGATCATGCCCAAAGCGTCCGGATATTGTTTGATGCAAATCTTTAGCATGTGGACAGCTGTGCAAGGGGTTGGGGCCGCAGACAAAGTTTGGAACGCCGCTTTAGAGTATCTGAACACTGGGGGCGTATTTGTCGGCGCGCAGAGTAGTACGAATCCTACCACGGATGCGGCGTCTGTGACCAATATCGCCACCGGAGAATCTGTCATACTCCAAGGTCAAGTATGCATGTATGGCATTCAAAAAGCTTTAGAAACAGCACGCAGTGTCTACACAGCGAGCGCTGACAATGGTGGCCCCTGTTACAGTCCAACCTCCGGGTCGTCCATGGATACTTTTTGTAAAACACCCGTACCTGATTTTTTAAATACTTTTAGTGCTGTACAAGCTAGCTCTACTGGTAATACGGAACACATGCCCCACTTCACTAATGGGACGATGTATGCGCAATTGAATGGGATCTGCGGAACCATCAAATGGAACAAATTAGACGTAGCGTCTGCAACCTCCGATTTGGATTATGTTTCTACAGAGGAAGCAGAGGTTCTAAATCAATCTAGAGCTATCGCCATTGACCAAATGTATATGGATCTGATCCCCACTTCAACGGCCATGGTAAACAATGATCCGGATACCTCCATAAACGGGGATTACACTGGCGACGCCAGCAAACGCTATAGTGTGATCGCACAAGATCAATACGGCGTCCCTTATTTATCCTCAGGCACAGTTTGCACATCTCCCCAAACTGAATGCAATGGTTGGCAACCTGCAACTGACGGAGCTACCACCAATATGATCTTTGGTGGAGCCGAATTTATCTACGCTATGACAGACTACAACGCCATCATGATGCCCACTTTGAACCTCATGGCACTAAATGCCAATGCAGAGGCCAGCAATAAGGCACATGAGTTCATTTCCCATGCCAAAGAAATCGGCTGGATCATGGCGTCCTCTTATTTCTTTGATCTGGTCAAGATAAACGGAAGCGCCGCAGGAGGACAGAACCTTATCGATACAAGTTCTGGATTAGAATCCTCTGATCCTTTTTCTGGAAATAATTTACAATCCGCTTATAACCCTGCCTGCTCAGGAGCGTATGCTCTTTTATGCACGCTATTGAATCAAAATAGTAAAGCACCCCGTGCTATTACTGATCTCATTACCGCTAACAGCGTACAAACTGAATTAACCGCGGACGTCTCCTCCTCCTCCGCGCACGCAGCGATAGAAGCCCAAGGATCCGCCTCCACATACGGATACATTACCAATGCTTCCATGATTCACCTTCCCGGTCAACCCGGCCTCAATGTTCCAAAATTTAACCTGATAATAAACATCAAACCAGAGGGCGTCGATGTCAAGCTTCCAAATGTCAGTTTTCCATGCGTGAAGTGGATGGGAATCTGTTGGGGGAAAGACGTAGTAGGTAAGATTATTTATGACGGCATCGTTAAAAATGTGGTGAGCTTCTTCCTAGAGTTCCTCACTAAACTGTTCTCTCAGATACTTCAAACATTATTAATTGCGCCTCTCACGGCCATCTTAACGCTGCTCTACGAGGGTGTTAAAAATTTAAACACATCACAATACCACCCTATCGTAGGATTGGCTTTTATGGGAACCTCTTTCATCAATTTTGTTACCCAAGTATATTTCCAAATGGTCGCTCTGGGCCCCATCCTTTCACTGGGTGGCGGTATTATGTTGGCCCTGATTTTACCGTTTTTATCAGCCTGGGGTGGCATTATGTTTTTGATCGGTTTTCTAGATGCCTACTACGTACCCTTTTTACCCTATATGATTTTTACGTTTGGTTCGCTTGGCTGGTTTATTGCTGTCATGGAAGCGATGGTAGCCGGCCCCATTGTCGCATTTGGAATCATGAATCCGGAAGGTCATGACGCATTAGGGAAGGCCGAAGGCGCCGTCGCAATTACACTCAATGTGTTTTTACGCCCCACCATGATGATCTTAGGATTCATCGGAGGCATTACTTTATCTTATGTAGGGATATACGTGCTCAATTCAGGCTTTCAACAACTCATGCAGTTTTTTTACGATACTGGATCGGATTGGACTACTGCGGCAGGACAAGCCGCCAGCGGTGCGGGTGCTTCGTCTTCTACCACACCTTATTCCAATTTTGCCGCTTTATATGCTGGGTTTTTCTGCTTACTCACCTATACCACGATTTATGTTACCTTAGTAGAAAAATCCTTCTCCCTCATTCACCTACTCCCAGATAATATAAGTCGCTGGATGGGTGGACAAGCTGAATCGCATGGGAAAGAAGCTGCGCAGTGGGCTGAGCAGGCGAAACAACAAATAACAGAAGCTAGTAAAGAAACCGGTAATGCCTCTATCGACACAGCAAAAGGCACGACACAGTCGATTGGTAAAGCGGGTGGCGAGTTGGCTTCAGGACTCAAAGGCGCCGCAGGCTTGCTTAAGAAAAAATAAGCGATACTTGTCCGCAGGTCCCGCGGACAAAAGCCGCGGGACGTGGGACTTCTAGAGATATCCTATACGTCTTCTTTTGTTCCTGCGATGATAAGCTTATACGTTTTTTCTGTGATGATGCCTTGCTCAAACTTATTTTTTGCATCCAAAGTCATCAGCTGACCACGCTGCCGCACCAATTTACGCGTGGTGGTTGTGACCTCATTGGGGTCGCTGTCGAGTAATAAATCGCGAGCCGCTTCATCAAAAACCAAATACTCGCGCAACGCGACACGTTTCCCATCTACCGTAGGCACTAATTTTTGCCAAATACACAGCCGAATCGTTTCTAAAATATCAATGGTACGACCCAAACGCTCTTCACCGGCATAAGAAGTCACCAAGCGCCGCATCGTTTCAGCCACACCGGATGTATGCAACGTCGTATAAACCGGATGTCCCGTGAGCGCCGCTTCCAACGCAGCAGAAATCGTTGCCGCATCCCGACACTCGCCAACCATGATCAATCTCGGCTTACGCCGTAAGGCATTACGCACCCCTTCCGCAAAGGACGGCAAATGCCGCGGGATTTCAGATTGGCTCACGATAGCAGAAGCCGTTTCAATTTCATCAAAAACAAACTCAATTGGTGCTTCATACGTCAACACTTTACGATTGGAATCAGTTGTTTCAATCAACTCACGAATAATAGAAGCCAATAAGGTCGATTTACCGGAGCCGGTGGCGCCAGTAATGAATACGATACCTTCTTGTGGCGCTAACGCTTTGAGGATATTGTCAGGCAAACCCATCGTTTCTAGTTTAGGGGGGGTGGTCGGAATCGTTCGTAAGGTAATTTGCATCCCATCGTGCCCATCAACCAAGCATGCGGTCGCATTGACCCGATAACGAAAACGCACACCGCGGTTAGGACGAAACTCGTAATGCGTATCGATGTCCTTTCCAGATAACAATTGGGTAGTCGCATTGGGACCATAAATACCATTGATCAGATCACCCACTTCTGTATTTGACAAAGGACGAAGCGTGATTTTCAGCAAACGACCATATACCTCGATAAAAATAGGGGAACCCGTTTGAATCGTAATATCTGAGGCATTCAGCCTTTGGGCATGCTCCAACATCTTATCCATAAACACTGGAGAAAAGCGCGTCGGTTCATCCGGCATCAAATCATTGGGCATCTTGTTAACCTAGGTTAAAGGACTGATCATAGGGTGCCAATTTTGAGCGCCCACTTTCACTTTCGCACTCTCAATTCGTTTCTCTAAATCGTTAAACTGCACGAGTGCTTGCTCATCTTTCTCAATCGCGGCTCTCCATTCACTACTATTCATATTCAAAGCTGGTAGAGCAGTGATACGTAATACTCTATCATCGATATGAATTTCACCACCGTCCCCAGTGATACCCAAATCAGTATGCGAAACATAGGGCGGTGACACCATGTTCATAGCAAGAAGTTTTCGGTATAAAATCATTCCCGTAAAATCTTCCTTGATCCGTGCAATATTTTCTTCAAGAATAGTATTAGCCTGATCAACGCCATTTTGCCAACCTTTGGTCACATAATAGACCCAAATGGCACGCTCCTCTTTATTCACAGGTAATAATGAGATATGCGGCGTCTCAGGTTTTTGATAATCCATCCATAAATATTGACGCCAATTAGGGGGGGTGGTCACAAAATGCGCTTGTTTTGTCACTTTATAAACGCGATCGGATATTCGAATCGTTTGCATATCCGCCATATTCAATGTATTTCGACCTTCTAGCAACACCGGTGGTAACACATTGTTCTCTAAAACCAATGCATTAAAATCATAAATGGTATCCAAATAATGCGTCTGACGGACCAATTGATCATCGATTGTTTTTGCGCGAACCGCCAAACCGGTCTGAGCGCCCACACTAAGCGCCGTTTCTTTCAACGCCATTTCACGTATTTTACTAGTGGTATTTGTATTACTTGTACTGGTGCCCTGGGTGTTTTCCAACGCTTGCAGTCCAGTCAAGGTGTCCATATTGGCGTCATCCTGACTTCCCATTGAAGAACATCCCATGATAACAAGGAAACATAACCCTAGAACGGGCCGGAAACAAACTTTACGAGTATAGATTTGCATATCTTATTTCAATTATTTTACGTTTGGGGTAAACACGAATCACCGCTTTATTCCCTGCCTGATAATCGATATTACGTAATATTTCGCTCAGACTTTTGTCACGAGCACGAACACCTACTAAGATCGGGATGACCGGGGCTTGACCAAGAATTTGCAGATCATAATGTGAAGCTTTGGCAATTTTACGAGTAATCTCTTCAATTGGCCCAGTCCAATCAACCGAAACCCTAGCTTGCAAACCTGCGGCATTGGGAATAGTCAGTACATTGCCTTTTTGAGGAGGCGTCAGCACTTTCTCTACTACAGCCATGGCCATCATAGCCCTGCTAACAGAATGAGCCGCTTCAGCAAGCTTAATGGTAGCATCATCACTGGCTGCATTCGATGGAGGGTGCTTTATATTGCCCGCACAAGCGGTGAGACTCATTAAAAAAACTGAAAGCATGATAAGTTTTTTTTTCATAGGTTTATAATGCTTCAAAGGTCTATCAGTGATTTACTGATTGAAACAGGAGCGCAGCAGCTTGTCAAGGGCATTTTCATTTGTGCCACCCAATCATATAGATACAAAAGAAGCATGATTTGATGAATGCATTGAACCCAGAGTGGAACGACTTGTATCAATCGATTCTTTAAAAATTGTGCCACAGACAGGAAATCCCGAGCCATCGCTGCGATCAGGTACGGGATGACGCGGTGGGGAATTACCCACCTCACGCACAATCGAACAGATAATGAACAATAAGATTATTAAGAGAACGTCAGCCAACCTGGATTTCGGCCTGGATCGCCGTTCCGACAACTAAACTTGACTTAGCCCCCGTTCTTAGATAAGTTAAGCACCGCAATGCCGAGGTGGTGGAATTGGTAGACACGCTAGCTTCAGGTGCTAGTGGGGGCAACCCCGCGGAGGTTCGAGTCCTCTTCTCGGTACCATTGAGAAATTTTTTAGAAGATATTATCAAAAAGCTTGATACTCCGTCCTTGAGGGTCGTGTTTTCTTAGGGTAACGATCCTATAGAAGCGCAAAAAAATTGATGCTACACTCAATTTGGACGAATAAGGATCTGCCGTGAAATCTCTCGATAAGATGCCACATCTGGCTTGGTACTTTTTGTTGTGTTATCTAGCCTATAGCTCCTATACCTTTTATTTTGTTATGCTAGAAGCCATCCGCCCACAATTGATGAACATCTATCAATTGGATAACGCACAAATCGATGCTTACTATCATATATTTTATTGGGGATTACTGATAGGCGTCGCACTATTTGGTATCTTAGTTAACAGCATCAATTATCGAACCTGCTTCGTTGCACTCTGTGTCATTCAGATCCTCGGCTTAATAAAATTATTTGCGCTGTCCCCGCTGATTGTTAATACCCCAGCTATCCATCAATTCAAATCCGGTATGTTATTACTTGGGGTCGCAGAAGGCGGCATATTCGCAGTCATTCACCCATTAATAGCTTTGATATTTGATAATTCGAAACAAAGCAAAACCAAAATAATGAATTATCTGCATACAAATTGGCCTCTGTTTGTCATACTGACTTGCTTCTTTGAAATGGGATTAGTGAGGTACCATCTTGACTGGTATTGGAGTATTTATGCCGCCCTTTTCCTCTCTTTTAGCTATGTTGTCATCGCACTGTTTTTACCTTTACCCATTCAAACACAAATACACCGCACCTCACTCGGCACCCGATGTCGTTCGACCCTGCGTCCAGGATATATCTTATTATTACTCTGTATGCTTTGCTCGACTATCCTCCAATACAGTCCCGTTAATTGGATAAAAAATTGGATGGAGGTAGCATTACAAATTCGTCCCCTCTTCTTTCTGATGTACCTATATGGTATTCAATTTGTTTTTCGCTTGTTGGCCGGCTTTATTGTGCCAAAAATATCCCCACCAGAATTGTTAGGCTTGGGCACCATTTTAAGTATATTCAGCCTCGGTTTACTAAGCATCGCTACGAATACCATAGTGATCTTCATAGCAATAGGTATCTTAACTGCGAGTGTCGCTTGGTATTGGCCAACTTATATTGCTATCGTAGCAGATCGGTATCCCTTATCTGGTGGGCTAGGCATGGGCCTCATGAATTGCGTTGGCTATTATTCTTTACTCCTGGTTGTCCCAGAGTTTTCTCAAATCACCGAAATAGAAAATACCCAATATGCTTTTTTAGATATCGCAAAATTAGGTGTGCTCTGCTTCATTTTATTGTTAGGCGTATTCTTATCTTTTCGAGCCCAAGGTGGCTATAAAGTATTATCTAGGTATGATCGCTCTTTATAGGCGCTTCAGCCAAAGGTTGACCCAATTGAATGCTATCGCCCGCATGCAGATGTTCGAGCCATTGTAATGGATTATTGTGATTGGCAAACAAAACAATGACCGTTGAGCCCAGTTTGAAATACCCCATCTCCATCGCTTTTGCGAGCACAATCGAATCTGTCGGATATTCGAAGCGCTTGATTTGTGAGCCTCGAGCCAAATCTCCGTGCCAAACGGTGCCTATACTGCCGACAATGGCAGCACCCACCAGCACCATCGCCATCAAACCATGTTTGGTTGCAAATATCGCAACCAAACGCTCATTCTTAGCAAATAAATTCGGAATAACCCGCGCAGTCGTAGGTTGTACCGAAAACAAAGATCCGGGGATATATATCATTTCCTGTAAATGGCCCTCTATGGGCATGTGTACTCGATGATAATCCTTGGGGGATAAATACACTGTTGCATAGCAACCTGATTGAAATGCCGCCGCATAGGATTCGTCACCTCCCAACAAAGCTGCCACGGAATAAGTATGCCCTTTCGCTTGCAAAAGCCGTCCATCCGACAAATACCCAATTTCGCTGATACTACCATCCACCGGAGAAACAACGTCTGCAGCAGCAATCGGTCGCGCTTCTGGCCTGAGACGGCGAATAAAAAACTCATTAAAAGAAGCGTACTGCAAAGGATTAGACTCACAAGCCTCCGCCATATTGACTTCATATCTCTGAACAAAATCGCGAATGAGATAATTCTTAACCCTAATGATCCGAAGATTGGCCATCCATCCCGCAAAACGATTCAGTGCACGTTTCGGGATAAAAAATTGGGGGAGCGTTTTAAAATAATCACGGGGCATAATAGGCCTGGTCACACAAAAACCAAAATTCTACTGGTAAAAACAGCTTTTGACTAGTGTTTCGGCAATTCATTGTACAGCCGTGCCAAGTTTAATTTGTAACCCATATAGTAGAGCCGGGTAACCAGGCGATTTTGCGGCGTATGAATAAAGGGAGGCAAGAGAAAATGATCGCATAATCAGAGAGGTTGTGATAAAAAACAGGCGGCACGGTCACGGGCTCGTATTATATCGAGGTTTGTCCAAACTCCAGTAAAAAACAAAAACCCAAAGTCATGGCTCATCCCCTACGTCCCGCGGCTTATCCCTGAACGATCCACACAAATAGATCATGTGTTTACTTTAAATTTCCGTCGATAACTCACCCAAATTACCCGCAAGTTCTCCCTGCTGGCTAATAATCATCTGTGACAAATACAACATCACCACGCTCAATGGCAAAATACAAACCGTATCAACAGGGAAGGTCAATAGGCCTATCCCACCAAAGGAACCCAAATATGAAATCACCGTCAACGCACCCATATACATAAGGAACCAAACCAAGGACTTATCACAATGTTTCAGATTTTTATGGTGGTATATCAAATAAACAATCAAACCCGCTAATAAAGCCAGATCCAATTTCCAAATAACCGAAAACCCACACCAATACAACATGAGATTACAAACATAAAACGCAATATGTGACATCACCAAACTATACTGTAATTTAAAGGGTCGGTACCTAGCGGGCTGCAATTTGCGCATCGCCAACAGACAAATGGGACCAATCCCGTAAGACAGAATGCTAGCAGAAGATAAAAATGCAACCAGTTTTTGCCAACCTGAAAAAGGTAAAAACGCTAAAATACCCACAATAAGATTCGCGTACAAAGTCACATAAGGAATATCATGCCGATTCACTTTCAAAAATAGTTTTGGCAAATGATTATTTAAAGCCATCCCGTATAAAATGCGCGACGTCGCAGCCGTATAGACAAAAGTCGTGCCGAAAGGAGAAAATGCCGCATCAAACATCAATAATGTCGCAACGATGCCCAAGCCTAGTAAGAGCGTCAATCCCACTAACGGGCCACTGTCACCAGGATACGTCAAGGCATGCCAGCCATGTGCCAGGTATTTTTGCGGCATCGCCACCAAAAAACTAAACTCCAACATGAAGTACAACACAAACCCGATTAATACCGCACCTAAAATCGCAATAGGAATATTACGCTGGGGATTTTTGACTTCACCTGCCAACATCAAACCATTTTGAAATCCCGTAAACGCGAAAGCCACCCCACCCGCCGACAGCGCCGTGAAGATTTCTACCCAACTGGTTTTATCCGATAGACTGATATGAATATTGGCATACGAAGGTGCTTGTTTGATCAAAGCAAAGATGGCAATAGAGGGCAAAATAAACTTCAAAATACTGGCATACTTATTACACTCAGCCAAAAACTTAATACCATACGAGTTCAGCACCACGACGAATAGCATGATCCCAAACGCGGTCACATACCCATATTTTGAAAGCGTCAAACTGGCCGTATCACTATTGGTTAAAATAGGGAAAAAATGGCTGCCGTATTGCAGAATGGCTTGAACCTCAATCGGCGTCATGACCACATAGGACAGCCACGAAGTCCAAGCAAACAAGAAACCCACCTCGCGACCATGCGTAAAAGTTGGATAATTAGACATCCCGCCAGACACTGGAAACATGGTGCCCAGCTCACACAAGGGCAATGCAATAAAGAGCATAAAAATCGCAGCGATGACCCAAGAGATCAAAGCATTACTACCCGCCATTTGTGCGCTGATAAAAGGACTGAATAACCACCCAGACCCGATCATTCCTCCAGCGGATGCCACCAAGATATTGGTAGTCGAAATGTCGCGTTTTAACATGCTCGATCCTTATTGTTGTAGACTTTAGGAGTGGGATGTTATTTCTGCCCATTCCTTAGCAATATATCGTTGATCAGCAAGCGTTGCAAATAACCTATTTTACTAATGTGGGAGGTTGTTCGGAGTCTATCCTCTGATCAGAATCTGCCAACGCAACCGTCTTCATGTGTTCTAAGCCCTTCAATAGCCTATGATCAGGATCTTTTTCCGTAATCCGCACAAATATATCGTAACGTGCTTCTGAACGAATGATAGGACGCTCATTCATGCATTGCAATAAAGCTTGCTCAGTTTGACAACCTCGGATGCGCGCTTGCCCTTTATCAACAGGCATAAGATCACAAACATAATCCTTCACTGTGGCAAAATGATAACGAGCATCACCCTGAATAAAAGCGAGCAATTGATCTTTCGGTAACAATCCATCATCTTGCTGATGTACATGATTGACGCGTTGCATATCAGCCAAGGTTTTACCCATCGTCATTTTTAACCAAAACTTCGTTTTAGTACACTCTAATAATGCCAGCATTTTGTCTTCGTCTTGCAGACAATCTTGCTTATCTTTTTGCGCAAATCCAAATCGACCAGAACTGAAATTCAGCATGACGCAGATGGGGTATTTAGATTTATCTTTATAGCCAAACACTTCAAAATTGATATGCAGCCGTTTCTCTAAATCAAAGTCCAGACGGTAAGACATATTCGCATAATCACCCAACTTCAGTTTGAGACCGATCACCATCCCCTTGCAAAATAAAACTCCTTCTTCTTTCTCTCCAATATACGCGGGGACATCATAATGTTGAAACAAAGTCAGAGGACAAACCACATCATGTCCGACCTCCTCAAATTTTTTTGCTTGACCCATCAAAGAATTCCAAGCTTTTGCAACGTCTTTTTCAAAGTATTCTTTAAATTTTTTAAAAAAAGCTTTCTTCTCGGTGTCTGATTTGCCTTGGATCACAATAAAAGCTCGATGCATCACAGCGATGGTTTTGGTAAGACTATGATGACCTGCTAGTGTTTTTTCTCTCTTTTCTATCATATGAACTCCCTACTCAACGCAAAACATCCTAAGCACTATAGCCATTTTATAGCAAATACGAACCAAGAACTTCCCTTCAGCAACCCCTCATCCGTCCTTCGGGCACCTTCTCCCCATACCTGGGGAGAAGGGAGATCTGAAGCTATTCTTTGGAAGACTTACGAAAAAAACATAGGTATGGTAGCATAACGACTGAACAAATTAATAGTTAAGGATTATGTATGAGCGCACATATTAACGCGGTTACCGATGCTACTTTTGAACAAGAAGTACTGTATTCTAATAAACCTGTTTTGGTGGATTTTTGGGCGGAATGGTGTGGCCCGTGCCGTGCCTTGGCCCCTATTTTTGAAGACGTAGCAGCGACGCATCATGAACAAGTCAATTTTGTTAAAATCAATATTGATGAAAACTCAGAAACACCCTCTAAATTTGGTGTCATGAGCATTCCCACTTTGATTTTATTTAAAAACGGACAAGTGGAATCGATAAAAATGGGGTTATTGTCTAAATCTCAATTGATTGCATTTATTGATAGCAATTCATAAATCATAATCAGTAGCTATTATAAAGTTGACTAAATTCATCTTTGCGAACGAAGTGAAGCAATCCAGCGGCCTCTTAACGCGATATCAGCCTTTTACAAAGTCACTAGATTGCTTCGCTAACGCTCGTAAAGACGGCGTCATCGACTTTATAAAAACCGCTCATGTCCAGTCATGAAGAAATCAGTCGCGTTGAGAAAATTCATCATCATTGCCAATGGACCATTTTTGGCTCGTGATATTATTATGGAAGCCATCCAAGATCGACAGATCATTGCTTTGGATGGTGCGGCAGATACCTTGCTGACATTAGGCATCTCGCCGCATATCATTTTGGGCGATTTTGATTCTATCCATCCACAAACACAAGCTCATTGGGGTATCGTCCAAGATTTTCAAACCATGTCTGAACAAGCGCAACCTTATCCTGGACAACATGGGGTGCTCATTGTCCCAGCCAAAGACCAAATGTTCACCGATCTCAGCAAAGCCATCCAATATTGTGATCAACAACAAGCAGAAGAAATCAGCATTATTTGTGCGACAGGAGGTAGGGAGGATCATCATGAAGCTAACAAATTGTCGCTACAACAATCGTACCGCAAATACCGCCCTATCTTGCTGCATGGCATGCATCAAACGTTACGCTGGGCAGAAAACGAAGTCGTAACGTTGCACGGTGAGATAGGCGACCATTGTGGGTTTGTTGCGCAAAATACGGGGTATGGCGATTCAGAAGGTTTGAGATATCCTTGCATACAAACATCCGTTAGTTTATGCAATCAGCTCAGCGCACCAACCGCTTATGTAACGATCACAGGATCTGCATTGATGATCATGCCATCGCCCTTGCAAACGCAACGACGATGGTTAAAAGAGGCCGGATCACTGTAGATTGAGCCTTGGCCTCATGACCGATATATTGTGGCGCTTCGCGCGGTTGTTGGGCCGAACGGCCCAACCTACGTTTTACGCTCTGTTTGTGTGCGTATTGACTGACTCTTCTGTTGCTGGTTTGCCACAACGAAATACGCCATAACCTGCTAGCCCTACCAGCATACTGCTCGCCGCGGCGATCACCGTTGTTGCAGCACTGGTGCTGATACCCCATGCAGCGCAGGCATTGCCAAACGCCACGGCTGGAGCCGTCACACCTAATACGCCACCTGCTGTCGCCAGCACATGACTCATAGCAGTGGTCAATGCCACTGCGCTCAAAACATTGGCCGCAATCAAAGCCAAATAGACCAGATTAACTACCGCAGCCACCATCAGCGCGAAACCGACCATACGCAACGCAAAAGAAAACGCCGAGCCAGCTGGTTGCTGTACCGGATGAGCTAGCACAGCCTCTCCAGCTACTGGTGCGACTGGCGGTTGACCCAAACGACTCAAACCATAGCCCATCCCCATCGCCACAAAACTTGCCGTTGCAGCGAGCAACGTAGCACCCACGGTTGCGCTGATACCCATTGCTGCGCACGCAGCCGCAAAGGCAACTTCTGGCGCGGCGATACCTAAGAGGCCACCCACTGTCACCACAACGCTATTCACCGCAGCCGTTAATGTCACCGCAGAGATCAGACTCGCGGCTACCAATGCCAAATAAATAAGGCTGGTCAGTGCTGCAAACATGACGGCCATACCAGCGAGACGCAACGCAGACGAAAGGTACGTTCCATTGGGTTCTGACTCTCTAGCAAGGTCTTGAAGTGGCTCCGCTGTTGCTTTAACAGTCGTACTGGTTGGTCTATTAGCAATAAGAGTAGCTATAAGAGTATCCTTCGCATTACTACCAATTCGTGATGGTAACGAAGATGGTGAAAGGTCACTTAAATTTCTTGCGACAGATCGCAAATCGCGTAGTCGCGACCTGTCCGGACTTCTATCATTCACCAGACGATCATTGACAGCACCCGGACTCTCGCCATTTTGCAGCCTTGCGGTCAATCTACTTATCGATCCTCGTCTAACAGAGTTTCGTCTTGTTGTTCTCTCCCCTAGATCAATATCTTGTGCCACATCCTCCAAACTAGGTAAATCAGTGATGATGAGCTGCACTAGTTCATTGAGTCTAAAGTCAGTTTTTGCAGAAACGGCACTATAATCCTCAGTCCCCCAAGTCTTTTTAGCATATGCTTTTGCTTGAACTTCAAGCGCTGCCTGAGCGCCTTCCTCACGCAGAAGATCCACTTTTGTACCGACCAAAATCACAGGTACTGCAAGTTCTCTTCTAGTATCAATCCGTAATTTACCAGGAAACACTACCCCGCTTTCTCTTATATAGGTATCCAATTTTTCCTGCCAATTTGGATCGGTGACATCAAAGGTGATACATATTTTATGCATTTTAACTAAAGTCGAATTCGTTCTCTCTAATTGGTTTTGTTGCTCTTTTTTAGGATCTAGAGGAGGGAAATCCCAATACTGAACTTCTATATTCTGCTGCTCAACTTCATATTGTTTCATGCCAACCTGATCAATTACAATCTTCTGACTTTCATTATATGGGAATTTACCAAGGAGTCGCTTGACCAATTGCGATTTTCCAGACCCATTGGGACCCAGGACAGCTACCATATATTTGGGCATAAATACCTCTTCTTTTAATAAGGTGTGTGAAATTTGAAAGGGGCAACGGTAATCATTTCTTTTCGTTTAATCAAGTGTTTTTAGAAAAATAATCTTTGTATTATGCTGATTTATTTAATTTTTCTTCAATTGTATCCAGCATTCAGCCGTGGGTAGCAACAAGATCCGCCCCATGCTGACTGATAAAAAACACTGCCAGCAAATTATCAACTTGCTCTCCAAATCAATCTGTGTAAAAATTTTGGGCTTAACTTGATGAAGGAGCGAGTCAGAAATGATTGCTTATGCTTGCTCACTCCTAAATAGCTTTTTTAACTCATATCACAGGAATACCATCTATTATGGAAACACCGAATACAAAAAAAACCAAAGGCGGTTCTGCCCCACGTAGATCATCTAGAGGCTCTACTGTGCACACTCAATCCTCAATAAGAGAAATAGAAAAAAAACTAGAGGAAGATACGGTTTCAACAGATCTTGAAAAAGCAGAATATTTCTATGCCTTAGGTTGTTCTCTGAAAGATCAAGGGAATTTTTCACAAGCAATAGAAAGTTTCGACAGCGCCATCAGAATGTATCAATCAGAATCTAATCAAGAAAATGCAGTTGTTCAAACAATGCATCAATTAGTCATCTTATATTTACACCAAAAAAAGATTCCTTATGTAGAAGGTATTCTCTCGCAAGCTTTAGAATTGCAGGGTGTTGACACTGAAGATTCAAACAGTGACCTTGCTCCATCTGCTTATCATTCTTTGGATACACTCGAAGCAAGCCGATTCACAGCGATGCTTGCTGAAACATATTATCAATTTGGTTTATTACGCCAAGCGGAAAAAAAATATCAACATGCTATCATCGATATCTCCAACACGTTACAGATCTACGAAGCACTTCGTATCAACGATGAAAAAGTTACTCAAGCGCATCATCAATTAGGCATGCTGTATCGACTACAAAACAACTACGACCTTGCAATCAAATCATTTGAACATGTTTTGCGCGCAATCGATCCCGAGAACGAAACAGAAGAAAAGGCCGACGCATTGCTACAATTGGGTTTGACCTATCAAGCCCAAGGCAACCAGGAAGCAGCCATCCGTTCTTTGGAAAACGCTTTGTCCGTATACCGCGTACTCACCTCTGGTGACAATGATCCTGATATAGCTAGCGTCCTAAGTTTATTAGGTCAGATCTATTTGGACCAAGGTGTGCTTGATACTGCTGGCGACCTCTGTGTACAAGCTTTGGAAGAGTTTGGCAAAGGAACAGAAAATCTTTACGTTGCTGACATGAACTACTGTTTGGGTGTAATTCATCACAGACAAGACAATTACTCAGAAGCCCTCGCGCAATTTGACAAAGCACTCAACCTATTCCGTGAACTGGAGCAAGATAACACGAATGCCCTGAAGATTGCGGACATCATTCACAGGATGGGACAGCTATATCAACTGCAGCAAAACAACCAGATTGCGCTAGCCTATTTTCAAGAAGCATTAAGCGCTTATGAGGATCACTTCATCGAGACCGACGTACGACAAAATATGGCCGACATCCATCGGGGTATGGGAGAAATCTATTTGGTAGATAGAGATCTCGGCTTAGCCAATGCATCGTTATCTGAAGCTTTAAAAATGTACCAAATCATACATCTTGCTGATCATGAGACGATTAAGACCACTCGGGAGCTTCTAAGAGAATCTACAGTAAACCCTATAATTGTACCGACTATGTCAAATCCAGAGACAAACGGAAGTCCCCAGGCACACGATCTTGCACGCAGAAAAGAAAAAGAAAATCCTAAAGTCGAAACAACTATTCAACAAGATACGCCACATCAGGATTTACCAGGCCAACGCACGGTACTAAATCCAATGCGAAGCGATAGCCCCCTTGATGTAGAGGAACACTCAAAGCTCATTAATGGCGTCAAACCATCCTACGGAGCGGTTTCAACGAACTCGTCAGAGAGAAGCGAGAGCAATGAAGGAGGTATGTTAGCTTACCTATGCAGCTGTTGTGGGTTGTTTGGGAAACGCTCAACAAAAAATCAAGGGTCTCCCTTGAGTGACAGCTTGACGAAACAAGGCGTTATAACCGCTGTAACTCCGGCTGGTGGTAAGTTTTAAAAGACTTGAGCGTTCAATGTAGGTTGGGCCCTTGGGCCCAACAAACTGCGCAGCAGCACCATACCTTCATAATGCAGCGCTTCGCGCGTTTGTTGGGCCAAAAGGCCCAACCTACTTTTTGAGCATATAACACTGATGGATTTTTGGGTTGCGCTTGAAGTCGATATCGATGGTTTCTGCTGTCATATCTTGGACCGTGAAATCTTCTGAAATGCTTGGGCTTAAAGCAAAACGACGTAGATTCGTTGAAAAATATAAGGTCCCTTTTTCTGTTAACAATAACATGCACGCACGAATCAGCTGCTCGTGGTCACGCTCAACATCCAGAGTTTGTTGCATACGTTTTGAATTTGAAAAACTGGGAGGGTCTAAAAAAATCACGTCAAAACGATCTTTCGTCACTTGTAACCATTCTAAACAATCATAATGCACAAATTGATGCTTACTGACAGGCAAGCCATTTAAACGAAAATTTTCTTCCGCCCACGTCAAATACGTTTGCGACAAATCCACATTCGTGGTCAAAGCACCCGCCAATGCGGCATGAACACTGGCCGAAGCGGTATAACAAAAGCAGTTCAGAAATCGTGTGCCAGGCTGGAGCTTAGCAAACCGTAAACGAAGTAAACGGTGATCCAAAAACAAGCCCGTATCTAAATAATCATGAAGATTCACCCGCAATTTTGCTTGCCCTTCTGTCACCGTCATCCATTGACGTTGCTCAGCCAATTTTTCATATTGTTGCGTCCCTCGTTGACGGACTCTTTGTTTGACAACAATCTGCGTTGCTGGCAGCTGTAAGACCTCTGGTACCGCGCGTAACACATCTTGACGGCGTTGCTCCGCCTTCGCTTCATCAACCGTGGCAGGGGGCGCATATTCTTGTAATACAGCATGATCTTGATAGAGATCGATAGCATAGGCATATTCGGGGAGATCCGCATCATAAACACGATAACAAGTCACATTTGTGCGCTGTGCCCAGGAACGTAGATGTTTATAATTCTTCAGTAACCGATTCGCAAACATCTGTGCGCTTTCCGACAAAGGTTTGGGTGGCGCGTCGCTTTGTAAACGATTATGCGGATGCAAATCGATGCAATATAAATAGCAAGCTATGGGGCCATTATAAAATCGATATTGCTTATGAGATCGCAAACCCGTCGCCTTGGCCAAGCGTGGACTACTCGTCAATATCCCAACTTGCCAATTGGCGAAGCCACGATGTAAAAGAGTGCCTAATGTTTCGTAAAGCGGCAATAAAGAGTCTTCATCGCCAATCCGTTCTCCGTAGGGGGGATTGCACAGCACCAAACCCTGCGGATGATCTGCGTGGATAACATTTGGATCGATGGCCTGCACAGACCAGTCGGTGAATGCCGCGACACCCGCGCGCCATGCATTTTCTTCCGCTTTGGCAACCACACGTGGATCTGAATCCGAACCGCGTAAACGGATGGTAGGCTGAATCTGTTGTTGTGCGGCCTGCTCGCGGCATGCTTCCCATAAAGTGGCATCATGTCCAGACCAAGCAGCAAAGGCTTGATCCTGTCTTAATAAGCCTGGTGCCATACGCGCCGCGATCATGGCAGCTTCAATGACCAAGGTGCCCGATCCGCAACAGGGATCTAGAAAACCATCATCCGCACCACGCGAGGCCCACTTAGCCCGCATCAACATCGCTGCAGCAACGGTTTCTTTCAACGGCGCTTCTCCTGCCGCCAACCGGTAACCACGTTGATGTAAGCTATATCCCACCAAATCTAAATACACGGAAACGCTATCTTGCTTCAAATAAGCGCGCAAACGAATATCTGCAGACTCACGATCGATAGTAGGGCGCTCAAAACCATGATCCCGACAATAATCAACCAAACCATCTTTGATGACTTGTGCCCCAAACATAGCATTGCGGATGGTTTCAGAATGACCTTGAAAATGAATCGCCATGCTGGATTGTGGGTCAAACACCGTCTGCCATGCAAATTGGCGACTCGCGGCCAGCAAGTCTTTCGGATCGGGCGCTTCACAAGTAAATAAATGCAATAAGACGCGATTTGCAATCCTAGACCATAGGCTGATTTGATAAATGGCTTCCAGAGTAGCCAGCCCTGTCATCCCTTGGGGACTCAGTTTCACCTGCGTCACATCCCAGGGCGCGAGCTCCTCGGCCAATAAATATTCTAAGCCCTTAGGACAAGTGACTAAAATGGCATGACGCATTAGGCTTCTGCAATGGTAGGTAGGCGTTGCAGGCGAGTTTGCACGTAGGTGCGTGAAATAGCAACGAGATTAAAACATAAGATCACAATCAATAAGACATGTAACCAAGAAATCGTCAAATACTGAAACACGGGAAGAATCAGCGCAACACCCAGGCATCCGCCCATGCTTACCCATAAAATACGCTTGATGGGCATCTGCGTTGCATGCCGTAAAAACATAAATGTGGTCAAGGGTTGTTGCATCGCGCCAGCGGTCATCATAATGGGAAAAGCAACCAAAGGAGAAACACCCAGCACGAATAAAACCGCTTGTACCATCGCAAACAAACCAATCCCTACCGACGTCAGCGCGCCACAGAGCATGAGTCCAAAAAAGCCTACGCATAATTTCCAGGAAACCAAAGCCGTCGCAGTACCACCGACCGGTAATAAACCCAGCTCATTGCTAGCTAATAAACAAATAATAAAGGTGAAACAAACCATCATCGCCAAGCGTACGGTTTGTTTGCTCATGCGCGCAACGATACCGCCCCCTAATAAACCCCCGATACAAGTCCCTAATACCAAGACCGCCAAAGTGGTCAGATCAACCGCTACAAATTGCATAAAAAACAGAGATTCGATCGCACCAGGGATCAATTGTGCGCCATTATTCATAGCTGGGAGCTCTTCATCCGAAAAGGTGCCTAATATTTTAGCCAAAGCAATATTGACGGCAAAACTACCCATACCTAGGGTATCGGAAATAAACGCCAAAATCCCAGATCCAAAGAGGCGAAGCTTATCTCTACGTGAAAGAAACACGGGCGGTTGTTGGCGTAATTGATACACCATATAGCCACTCACTGATACCGTCAGCAGTAAAATACCGAAAATAATGACCATCATTACCATGGCTTAACCCTTAGTTTTTGATTTAAAAAGAACAATATTGTATCATGTTTTATAAAATATGTCCAGAATATGTGGGGGAGTGGCCTTACTGATCCATTTCCGTCTTTGCGAAGAACGCAGCTCCGAAGCAAGCCAGCGGCCTTATGCGATGCCGAACAAGGTAGTCTGAATTGCTTGGCCTACGACTAGCAAAGACGGGAATTACCGTCTATGATCCGAAATCCAACCTACAACCAATACACAAAAATAAATAAGAATAACCAAACCACATCCACAAAATGCCAATACCATGCGACTGCTTCAAACGCAAAATGGCGTTCCGGGGTAAAATGCCCCGCCAAGCAACGACATAAAATCACTATCAACATAATGGTTCCGATGGTCACATGTAATCCGTGAAACCCGGTCAACATGAAAAAAGTGGTTCCATAAATACCGGATGCAAGGGTTAAATTCATTTTAGAATACGCATCCATGTATTCATGGACTTGTAATCCTAAAAAGAATAAACCAAGCGCAATGGTACAAGCCAAACCAATGTTTAATTGCCAACGCTTCTGGAGTTTCAACGCCCAATGTGCCCAAGTAATCGTGACACCAGAAGTGAGCAAGATCGCCGTATTGATAGCCGCCAATCCCCATGCACCCATACCTTCCTGTGCCCCAACAAATTCACTATTACCAGGGTTGGTCAGCAACGGCCAGGCTGCTTTAAAATTTGGCCATAGCGTCAAATGCGTGATCGGAAAAATCTCGCCACTCATCTCTGGAATGGTGATATAGCGTGACACAAACAACGCACCAAAAAACCCACCAAAAAAGCATATTTCTGAAAAAATAAACCAGCACATACCCCAGCGAAACGATTTATCAACTTGCTGATTATAATGACCTTTTTGATTTTCGTAGACGACTTGGCCAAACCAACCTAAAAGCATCGCAATTAAAATAAAAAATCCTAGAGTAAACACGTAAGGACCATACCACTCATGATGCAACCAAGTGGCAGCACCCACTAAAAGGGTCGTCAGAGCGATTGAGCCCACCAACGGCCAATGACTGGGTTGCGGAATATAATATCCACCATGTGCACTCATGTTTTCTCTCCTAAGTCTTGGCTCGGTCTGTTACATCGAACAACGCATATGCCAACGTAATGGTTTTAATCGATTTCGGTAAATCAGGATCCAAATGAAATAACAATGGCATATCCATTGCTTCATGCCCATTCAATGTTTGCTGTGTGAAGCAAAAACACTCCGTCTTTTTTATATATTTTGCGGCAATCCCCGGCGTCACAGAAGGTATCGCTTGCACCGTCATCCTTCGGTTGGTTTTATTCTCAGCATAAAAAGCCAAATGAGCCACTTCTCCAGGATGAATGCGGATCTCACGCGTTTTAGGGTAAAACGCCCAGGGCACCCCACCCGTGTTCGTCGCGACAAATTGCACGACAATTTCACGATCTTCCACAATATTAGCTGTTTTAGCATCGTAAGCCGTCGTGTCCAAAACCACTTTGCCATTGATACTGAGAGCCTTGCACATGCTGTTATAGATCGGCACCAGCGCAAAACCAAACCCAAACATCAAGAGACCAGCAATAATCAATATTCCAACTAATTTGGTATGATTGCGTGGGCGCGACATTGGCGGGCTCAAGTGACTGTAGGTGGGACAGTAAAGCT
This sequence comes from Legionella genomosp. 1, assembly GCA_945878975.1. Lineage (GTDB taxonomy): Bacteria > Pseudomonadota > Gammaproteobacteria > Legionellales > Legionellaceae. The sequence continues at coordinate 90,724 of CAMCUM010000001.1, read as the reverse complement.
ATGATAAGGCGGTGGGGACGACAAGGTCCACTCTAGACCATGCGAACCTTCCCACACACGATTATCCACCTCAGTAGCCCGTGATTTATCTCTGATAGTCCGCACCACATTGATCAAAAACAACAATTGTGACAAACCAAAAATAAAAGCACCCACCGTCACGACCATATTAAAATTCGTGAATTGCAAGGCATAATCAGGAATACGCCGAGGCATTCCAGCTAACCCTAAAAAGTGCATAGGAAAAAACGTAATATTAACGGAAATCACGGACAACCAAAAATGCCATTTGCCCATGGTTTCGCTATACATATGCCCAGTCCATTTTGGAAGCCAATAATAAGTGGCCGAAAACAAAGCAAATATCACACCTGGGACCAATACGTAGTGAAAGTGACCCACCACAAAATAGGTATCTTGATATTGGAAATCAGCAGGCACCAATGACAGCATGATCCCGGTAAAACCGCCTATCGTGAATAGAAACAAAAAACCCAACGCAAACAACATCGGTGTTTCAAAACTCAGCGAGCCTTTATACATCGTTGCCGTCCAGTTAAATACTTTGATGCCCGTAGGAACCGCCACCAACATCGTGGTATACATAAAAAACAATTCTGCGGCCAAGGGTATACCAGTGGTAAACATATGGTGCGCCCACACTACAAAAGACACCAGCGCAATACCCGATAGCGCGTACACCATCGATTCATAACCAAAGAGACGTTTACGACTAAACGTAGGGATCACTTCTGAAATGACACCAAATGCTGGTAAGACCAAAACATACACTTCAGGGTGACCAAAAAACCAAAAAATATGCTGAAATAAGACTGGATCCCCTCCCCCAGCTGCCTCAAAAAAACTGGTACCAAAATGCCGATCCGCCAACATCATAGTCACTGCACCGGCCAGAACTGGCATGATAGCAATCAACAAAAAGGCCGTGATCAACCAAGACCAAGCGAACAACGGTAGTTTTAACATGGTCATACCAGGCGCACGCATATTTAAAATCGTTGAAATAATATTGATCGACCCCATAATGGAGGACAGCCCCATCATATGAATAGAAAAAATCATAAAATCTGTGCTAGGCGGTGCGAATTTTGTGGACAAGGGTGCATAGAATGTCCACCCGAAATTGGGGCCTCCCCCTTGTTGAAACAAAGTCGAACCCAGTAAAACAAACGCAAATGGCAACAACCAAAAGCTCCAGTTATTTAAACGTGGCAATGCCATATCAGGCGCGCCAATCATCATCGGAATTTGCCAATTAGCAAATCCCGTAAAAGCAGGCATCACAACCCCGAAGAGCATGATCAAACCATGCAAAGTGGTCATTTGATTAAAAAAATTAGGGTCAATAAACCGATGGCCAGGTTGAAATAATTCTAAGCGAATCAATAACGCCATAGAACCCGCTACAAAAAAGCTGATCATGGCTAGCCACAAATACAGCGTACCAATATCTTTATGATTGGTCGTAAACAGCCATCGCTTGATAAACCCAAAGAAACCTTTGCCTTGGTGCGGGCCATGGTCGTGATCATGCTCATGGCTATGTGCCGCTATCACTGCATCTTTCATTGAAAACCTCCAGCTCGCGCTTTTTTAACAATATTGGGTTGGACCTTCTGGTCATTGCGAACTTTACGAACATCGTTGGGTTGCACCAAATCATTGGTATTATTTTTCCAAGTGTTCCGTGTATACGTCGTTACCGCAGCAATCTCTGCATTAGACAGCTGATCACCGTAGGCCTGCATCGCTGAACCGGGAACGCCATTTAGAATCAGCTCAATTTGGCGTGAAATAGGATGCCCCACGACCACAGAGCTTCCTTTCAATGCGGGATAAACTGGTGGCATACCCAAACCAGTCGACAAATGACAGGCTGTGCAAATTTGCTGATATTTGTGCTTGCCTAGTGTCATCAATTCTTCGCGTGACATATTCGGCTGATCTTCCGCTTGCTGTTGTGTGAACTGCGCTTGTGCTTCTTTTTGATCTTTTACCCATCTATCAAAATCTTCTTGCGTGACAGCTTTCACCACAATTGGCATAAAGCCATGGTAGAGACCACATAATTCCGTACATTGCCCACGATACGTTCCGGGCTTGTCTATTCTGGCCCATGCTTCATGCATAAACCCAGGGATCGCATCACGTTTTACGCCTAATTCCGGCACCCACCAAGAATGAATCACATCATTTGAGGTCACCAAAAAGCGAATTTTTTTGTGAATAGGCACCACCAAAGGATGGTCGACTTCAAGCAGATACCACTCCGATTTAGGTTCGCGATTATGGATAGCATCATAGGGGGTCGACAAACTACTATAAAAATGAATGTCGTCTTCCATATACTGATATTGCCATTTCCACTGATAACCAACCACTTTAATCGTCAAATCAGAATGATTCACATCATCCATACGAATCAGAACCTTGGTGGCAGGAACGGCTAAAGCCACCAAAATAAGAAAGGGAATCACTGTCCAAAAAATTTCTAATTTCAAATTGTGATGAAATGCCGCTGCCTGATGCCCTCGCGATTTTCGATGATAAATCAACGCATAAATCATCACACCGAAAACAACAACACCAATCCCAGCGCACACGTATATTGCGATCATGTGCAAATAATAAATATCGTGTGAAATAGGCGTGACCCCATGATACATATTCATTTGCCAAGTATCTGTAGCGATGGCCAAAGGTGCTGCACACAGCATCGCAATGAACCCCAATAATTGCAGTATGGTCAGTCGATTGCGCATTATTTTTGTCCCCGCCCTAAGTTGATACGTTGTGCATGTGTTAAAGAGCTCTCGAGAATATAATCGACGGCAGCTTTAATATCATTATCTGAACAGCTGACACAGGCGCCCTTGATTGGCATGCTGTTATACCCCTTAATAGCATGTTGATACAAGCCATCCATGCCTGATTGCTGAGCTCGTTGATACCAGTTTGCGGCAATCCCGATTATCGGGGCACTCATCTCACCACGCTGATGGCAAATACTACAAACTTGGGTATACACTTGTTTCCCACGCCGCAGATTCGGAGCCTCGTTAGAGGGCGGCAATGCATACTTGTCTTCACTCTCAACCGTTTTCAGATAGGTCGCGATCGCCAATTGATCGTCGCGCGTCAAGTAGCGCAGACTGTCATGATTCACTTCAGACATCGGTCCAGCAGCTGGTCCAGCTTGATTCAGCAACTGATTTTTGGCAAAAACGTCCGCGATTTCTTCGATACCAATCCCTTCTAAACCTGCTTTATTGATGCTAGGCGCCCAATAACCATCGATAAAGCCACCACTTAGATAATAGCGACTCATGGGCGAGCCCAAAGGATTGAGCGGCGTATGACACATGCTGCAATGTCCCAGACCATCGACCAAATATTTACCCCGATTCCATTCTGAACTTTGCGCAGGATCCGGTGTAAACGTCGTATTGGGATAATAAAACAACAAATTCCAGCCCCATAAAGTAAAGCGGGCACCTGGCAAACTAAAAGGGAATGGCAAAGAACGATTTTCCAGATGAACAGCCGGAATGTGTCTAAAATAAGTATATAAAGCACGGTCATCTTCGTCACTGATATTAGCAAAAGGTACAAAAGGGAACACTGGAAAATAATTTTTCCCATTCGGACCATGCCCTTCTTTTAAAGCACGAACAAAATCAGCCTCTGTCCATAAACCAATGCCGGTTTCATTATCAGGTGTAATATTAGGACTATAAAATGTGCCAAAAGGTGTAGCAATCGGTAATCGACCAGAATAAGCAGGCACATGCCCTTCGACATTCGTATGGCAAGCGATGCAATCACCCGCTTTTGATAAATACTCGCCACGTTGAATCAACGCATCTTCGGCTGCGTCTACGCCAGGACTGGTTTTGGGATAAGCCGCATAATAGCCATCCACTACCAAAAGGCTTTGGGGCTCTGGTACCACTCCTTCAGCAAACCCAGAAATCGGCAGCATAAGAGCAGAGGTCATCAGACTAATTGCGTATGTTTTTATTGTTGACAAAAAATCCAAAGTATTTCCTTAAGAAAGGATGAAAAACCGCCATTTTATACCCGGAAATGCCTATCTGGCAAGGAAAAAGCGATAGCATCCGGGCAAGCCCACCAAAGTTTAACGGTTGCGGTTCGGTTACACGTGAAACATCTGAACCGAAATCATCAGGACGTGGAAAATAAGACGAGATGTCGACCAGATTTTTTCGTATTATTTAACCAATCCTATTTGCATCGCTTCGACCACAAGCATTTCAAAATAATCATAGGACATGTAAAAATCCCCAGCATCACCAACCCTTGGGCCCCAAGAGCTGCGTAAGGTAAATAAGCCACGATGCAGATTACCAGATCGATCGACAGCAACCGCTTTATCATCATAGCCCGTTACGATCATCGCATGTCCTGGTATTTTCTTAAACCAAGAAATACCTTGCTCTATTTCAGGTGTCAGAACCCAAGTATCGTCAAACGTATGATTTTTGCCTGAAGCGCCAGCTTGCCCCAAATAAACGCGGGGTAACAAAGTACCAACCACCAAGCGATTCCCCTTACTCAAAGCTTCTTTGGCTTTCATAACGGTGTCACTAGTAAAATCAAACCAGAAACCCGACCACACTGATGACCAAACAATCTGATTTTTTGGTAACATTTCGCGATATTGCAGGTAAGTTGCCAAAGGCATATCAGACTCAGGCAAATCCTCTTCATAAGGATAAGCGAACACACCGCCACAGCCATAATGCTGCTGATTCTCAATTGAAATAACGCCATATTGATTCATACGATCAAAAACCAATTGACTCGAATGCAAACCATCCCAACCGCTAGACTGCCAGCTGGTGTTTTTTTCAAAATAACGCCCTAGCTGTAATAAGCATAATTGACTGATATATTTGCCTCGATTCAACGTAGCATCCACTGATGCGGTTGCAGCAAATATGACACATGCACCATGTCGCCCCTGATCCAGAACAGGTACATTACCCATACCTAATTGAACCGACCTAGGTAATAGATGCGCATGTTTCGTTATGAATTGGCGCGGCATCTGTTCCACAGTCAAGCGCCGCCGCATACGTTGTTCTAACCCACGCTGAGCTTTATCCGAGAGTTCATAAGTATCTAGCGTAATAGTTTTCGTGCTCGTTGAAACCTCCGATTGCAGAGCAGGAATCTCCAGCTCAATGTGACCGACGCTCTGAACATCCGCAGCAAACACCAGACGACTCGCAAGGAGCAAACACCCCATACCTATCTTGAACCACAAGCTGTTTCTCATCGACTTCATTGGCATAGCGGATAAAGTATTTTTCATAAATGGGGACATCCTGTATATCAGCACAAAAGACCTTGGATTGTACATATGGACTAAAAAAAATCAACAACATCAGTGCGGGAAGAGCCCTAGAAAAAGAAAAAAAGTAGTCGCAATCAATGACTTAAAACCGTACTCATCAGCGAAAAATCTATGAATACCGCCCGCCATCCACCTGTAAGATTTGACTTGTCACATAGGTATTATTGATCAGATACATGACTGCTTGCGCGATATACTCTGGTTTACCGTGGCGTTGTAACAAAGTCTTGGCTATGATTTTTTCTTGTATAACCGGATCAAGACTGTTGTCACCTTCAGGCCATAAGATTGCCCCGGGAGCGACTGCATTGACGCGCACGCTGGGCGCAAACTCTTGGGCCAAGGCACGTGTCTGCATGGCTAGGGCGGCTTTGGTTTGGCAATATGCAGCATAACCACGTAAAGGAGTCTGCGCATGAATATCAGTCACATTAATGATGCTGCCGCGGGTGACAACCAAATGCGGAAATGCGGCACGACTCAGGAGATAAGGGGCATGCACATTGCAGTGCCACATCTTGTCCGAATCGGCATCATGACTAGAAAAAATAGAAGCATTATTGACAAGAAGATCGAGCTGCCCCCAGTTTGCGATAAGTTCCGCCACCAAGTCTTGTGGCGCCGAGGCCACACATAAATCTGCTGACAACGCACAGGCGCTGTTTTCGCGAACTTGATTCAACGCAGCAACCAATTGCCTCGCTGCATCCTTGGAGTGGTGATAATGCACCGCCACTCGAAACCCCTCTTGGTGCAAACGGGAGGCAAGCGCAGCACCGATACGATGTGCTGCGCCAGTTACCAATGCAACGGGCTGTGCCGCTGCGGTCATAGTGACTGATTCTTAAGACGTCGACTCAAGCTCGATTGTAAGTTTTTGCGAAATTTGACGACTTTAGAAGAGGATGGCACAGGATGATCACTTTTCTCAATCATGGACGATTGGCGCGTATCACGCATGAAAATATAAACGATCAGAGAGCAGGCAATGCAAGACGAGACATACCAATAAAAGCCATTTTCCATACCTTGGGATTTAAACCAGAAGGCAAGATACTCTGCCGTACCACCGAACAAAGAAACCGTGACCGCATAGGGTAATCCCACCCCCAAGGTTCGGATTTCCACGGGGAACAATTCCGCTTTCACCACCGCATTAATCGAGGTATAGCCGCTGACAATCGTCAAAGCCAACATAATATACAAAAAAGCAGCCCAACAGGAGGTCACATGACCTAATGCAGAAAGAATTGGCACAGTCCCTATCGTACCCAAGACCCCAAACGTAATTAAAATAGGACGACGTCCTATCCGATCAGATAAAGCACCAACCAAAGGTTGTAAGAGCATGAATACGAATAACGTTGCGGCTGAGACTAAGGTTGAATCATCTTTGCTGAGCCCCGCCGTATTCACCAAGTACTTTTGCATATACGTGCTATACGTATAAAAAGCCAAGGTGCCACCCATGGTCAAACCAACCACAATGAAGATCTCTTTGGGATACCGCAGTAACATACGCATAACCGGCTCTTTGGGTTTTTTAGCTGCTTTGGCTTTGGCAGCGAGAAACGATTGAGTCTCTTCCATGCCCAAACGTAATTGCAATGCGACCAAAGACAACAAGGCACCGACCACAAATGGAATACGCCATCCCCACAACTCTAATTGCTCCGTGGTTAAAACCCAACGTTGTAATACAATTAAAATCAACAAAGCAACTAATTGCCCAGCGATCAGGGTGACATACTGAAAACTGGAGTAAAATCCGCGATGATTAGGGGTGGCCATTTCCGACAAATAAGTCGCCGACGAAGCGTACTCCCCGCCCACCGATAACCCTTGTAATAAACGCGCAAACACCAACAAAATGGGCGCAGCAATCCCGATACTGCTATAACTAGGCGTCACAGCAATGATCAACGAACCAACACACATGATGAGCACCGATCCAATCAAGGCTTTTTTCCGCCCTTGCCGATCCGCGTAAACCCCCATCAACCAACCCCCCACCGGGCGCATAAAAAAACCGACCGCAAAAATCGCCGATGTATTCAATAATTGCGCAGTAAGATCGCCGTTAGGAAAAAAAGCTTTGGCAAAATAAATTGAAAATGCCGCATAAACATACCAATCATACCACTCAATCATATTACCGATTGAACCACGTACAATGGATTTCAAACGTGAGCGCGTCGTAATTCGCACCGGATCTTTTTGTCTTATTGTTTGTGCCATAAGCTTTCAATACTCCTAATCAATAAATTTTGAGTTATCTCTTATATACCTAAAACTCATCCGTGGAAGGTATATCAACTGCTTGAGCCTTTTGCTCATTCTGCTCTAATTGTTTCTCCAGCACTGCCTGTTGCAATATCCGCTCAAAACTCATCACCCCATCATGATAATATTGACGACATCTCACAAAGAGATATGCGACATTTTCAATCAATTTTGGGAGCTTTTTAGAATCGAATACCAGGAGAGCAACACCTAAGGTTAGTAAAAACTGCCCTGAACTCATGAAGACGGCTTGTTTTTGTCATCAGAAGACAGTGCGTCACGAAATTGTTTGATGGCAGTTCCGAGATCTGCGCCGACGGATTTTAATTTATTCGTTCCGAATAATCCAATAATAATCAAAAAAACTAATAATAACGATAATGGACTTATCCCACTTAACCCCATAGTTAACTCCTTGAACTCGGTTTAACCAAAGCCAAACACCCACCAGTCACAGCAGCGCCCAAAGCAAATATTTTCAGCTCATCGCTCCGGAACCATTGTGTATAATGCAGCCCCACAATTATCATCATTGCTAAAAAGACCCCAAACCCAACACCTCGCACAAAGCCATTTCTAGGGGCTGATACTCGTTCAGCTGGCTTGCCATGGTGCGTTAAAAAAGTCTTCTGTTCTTTCAACTGCGATAATATATCATTAATAAGGCGCGGCATATAGGGGAGTTGCTCAATCATAAACGGAATGTTTTCCCGCATATGCTTCATAAAAGCCTTGGGACCCATTTGATCCCGCAACCAGCGCTCTATAAATGGCTTACCCGTTACCCATATATTCAATTCTGGATAAATATGTCGCCCCAACCCTTCTATCGCAAACATTGTTTTTTGTAGCAACATCAATTGAGGCTGAATTTCCATATGAAAACGGCGACCCACTTGTAATAACTGTAAAACAACCTGTGCAAAAGAAATATCTTTCAAAGGTTTTTCAAAAATCGGCTCACAAACTCTGCGGATCGCCGACTCAAACTCTTCCACGCGTGTATTGGGCGAAACCCAGCCAGACTCGATATGTAACACCGAAATTTTTCTATAATCTCGATTGAAAAACGCATACAAGTTTTCCGCTAAATAGCGTTTATCATTGTCATCCAATGTCCCCATGATCCCAAAATCAACACAAATATATTGGGGGTTTTCAGGACTGGTCATCGACACAAACACATTCCCAGGATGCATGTCCGCATGAAAAAAACAATCACGAAATACTTGTGTAAAAAACACCTGTAATCCGCATTCAGCCAGTTTTTTAAGGTTGATACCATGACTACGTAATTGGTCTAAATCAGCAGCCGGGATCCCATAAATCCGCTCCATCACCAACACATTATCACGCACATATTCCCAGTGGATGTGTGGTACATATAATAAAGGGGAGTCTTGAAAATTTCGCCTCAACTGCGATGCATTGGCCGCTTCCGTTTGTAAATCTAATTCTTCCAGCAAATTGCGCTCAAACTCCGCTACCAAATCTTTGGGTTTTAAATATTTCGAAGCCCACCACCGCTGATCAAGCATATGCGCCATTCTTCTAAGGATCGCCAGATCACGATCAATGATCTCACGAATATGCGGGCGCAATACTTTGATCACAATCGACTCGCCCGTTTTCAAATAAGCGGAATGAACCTGAGCAATCGATGCCGAAGCCAACGGCACCGAATCAAAACCATCAAACATCGTATAAGGAGATTGACCATACGTCTCTTCTAGAATACGAATCACTTCTTCGCTGGAAAACGGGGGAACACTGTCTTGAAGTTTAGATAATTCAACCATAATATCAGCGGGGATAATATCAGGGCGCGTCGACAAAGCTTGACCGAATTTAATAAAGATAGGCCCGAGCTTGACCAGTGTTTCACGTAAAGCCACCCCTCGTTGAAAAGGTTGAGACCGAAACCAATTCCAAGGATTCAAGTAAACAATAAAACGAAAAGCAGAGAAATAATGTAAAGAAAACAATAATTGATCTAGGCCTGATTTGGCCAGCACATAATTGATATAAAAAAAGCGCTGTGCTTGTTTAAGGGTGCTCATGATCAACTACTAATTGATTAAAATGCGCAATCAACCGCTCTAGGCGCAAACCTAGATCATCGACATCCTGAAAAAAATCTTGCATTTCTTGTGGGCTAGGTACCAATTTACGCTCTTCCTGCAAATACTCCGTCATAGATCGTTTTAATGACGTCATGATTTGTCGATTGAACGCACGGCCCTCACGTACCCAAGACCCAATTTGATGAGCGACCACATCCCCGGTAAAACGCGCCAAATGGCCTTCCCAATCAATCTCAACATTATCAAACAAGGCTTTGACCTCTTGCCCAAGCGCCACATCACCAGAAATCCGAATATTATCGTTAAACAAAGAACGTAATTTAGAAGCCGGCAACACACTCAAACGAATCAAACCTAGAGGGCTAGAATGAATAACCGTATCCGGCACACCATCATAATAAGCTAATAATTTGACAGCACCGGCTTGGAACGTTAAGAAAAAACACACATTCAATGGGTTAACAACCACTTCCAAAACTTTACCCTCTAAAGGTTGTATTTTGGCGGGCATATCCTCATCCAAGGCCAAAGCACAATTAATGGCTTTTTGTAGCGCTAACAGTGAATATTCTTTCAACAAAATCAAGCCTCATTAGTATTTGTAAGCAATATGTAACGCAACGATACCACCACTTAAGTTTTGATACCGACAATCAGAAAACCCTACAGATTCAATCAAAGTTTTTAGCGCTTCCTGAGTAGGGTGCATCCGAATCGACTCCGCCAAATAACGGTAGGACTCTTCATCTTTCGCCACCCATTGACCAATCTTAGGTAAAATATGAAAAGAATACCAGTCATATATAGGTTGTAAGCCAGGATAAACCGGAGTCGAAAACTCTAAAATCATCAGTTTTCCACCTGGGCGACATACATCGTACATCGAAGCCAAAGCCGCTTGCTTATCCGTAACATTTCTTAAACCAAACCCCATTGTAATACAATCAAAATAATTATCCACAAATGGCAAACACTCGGCGTTGGCTTGCACATAATGGACTGATTGCACCAAACCACAGTCTAGCAAGCGATCTCGCCCCTTGGCTAGCATACTCGCATTGATATCCGCCAAAAATACTTGCCCGCTCGGCCCAACTGCTTGTGCGAGTAAGCGCGCTAAATCACCACTGCCACCAGCCAAATCTAATACGCACTGGCCCGGTTTCATTCTGGCTATTTCTACGGTAAACCGCTTCCACCACCGATGAATGCCCAATGACATCAAATCATTCATGACATCATATTGCTGTGCAACAGAATGAAATACCGCAGCAACTTTGTCCTGTTTTTCATGAACCGCTACCGTTTGAAACCCGAAATGTGTTTGCTGCTCATCCGACATAGCGAACCTTTCATAACCTATATGAGCCCTAGTGTAATCGATTATGAGCAACGTTTCAAAACACTGGTTTTTTTTGCATAAAAAAATAACTTCTTGCATCCTAATAGATACGAAACCACCCTAACACTTGCTAAACAAGATAAAAATCCGATGCGGGAATTCTCCTTGAATCAGGACAAAAAACCGCCTATAAATGATAGTATGAGTGATTAATCTTAGGAAATATCATGCTGAGATACTTAGAACGGAAACAAACCAAAATTCAAGTATGGGATCCTAATGATCACTTTCATCTTAAACATGCGGTCTGGATTGACTTACTATCCCCCACAAAAGTCGAGGAACAACTCCTTGAGACCCAGCTAGGATTCAATTTACCGACGCGCGCTGATATGATAGAGATTGAAGTATCCAGTCGTCTCTATAGTGAAAATGATGCTTATTTTATGACAGTTACCATGATTGCACATCCAGATAGCATGGAAGCTGTACTAGATCCGATTACCTTCGTTCTAACCAAGCATCAACTCATCACCATCCGTTATGTTGAACCACAATCCTTCAAATCATTTGATGTTCAAGCTGAAAAATTAGCACCGGATCATCGCGATCCCCTTTTTTTATTAATTGGGCTTTTAGATGCTTCTGTAGATAAATTAGCAGATAGTTTAGAATTAGTCGGCCATCGTTTAGATGCTTATTCACAAACCATTTTTAATAAAACAGAAAACTCTGAAAAAAATAATTATCAAAAATTGATGCAACAAATGGGGTCGATTGCTGATTTGAATACCAAAGCACGCGAAAGTTTGGTGACATTTCGTCGTTTATTGACTTTTTTCTCCGCAACGGTTGATCCCAAGCTAAATAAAGAAAAAAATTCTCATCTTTCTTCGCTCACTGCTGATACGGTAGCATTGAGTGATCATGCGAGTTTTTTGTCTACCAAAATTAATTTTTTATTGGATGCAACACTAGGCCTGGTGAACATTGATCAAAACAATGTCATCAAAATTCTATCTGTCGCTGCGGTCATTTTCTTACCGCCCACTTTGATCGCCAGTATCTATGGGATGAACTTTGAAAAAATGCCCGAACTTTCTTGGAAATACGGGTATTTGTTTACGCTTAGCCTTATGTTACTTTCTACGTGGTTGCCGTATAAGTATTTCAAATATCGAAAATGGTTTTAGCCTGCTTTTGCATAATTCAGATTCCAGGATCCCGCGGACACGCCGCGGGACGTGGGGATACCCCTAATGATGCTCATCTTTAACGTATTTCAACATCCATGCACCTGCTATTTGATAAATAGGCAAAATACCTAATGCTATCTGATAACTGAGCAAAGAAAATTCATGCGTATTGGCGATTTTTCCAAACACATCCAAAATATAACCAATCAATGGCTCGGTGATGGCATCTAGAAACGCATCACTGGCATTGATCAATGAAATCACCGTTCCAGCTAAAAACAAAGGGTTGGATTCTTTTCCTATCACAAATACAATAGAAAATGCACCTAAATTAAAGCCAAACACAAATAAGAATACGCCAAGCAACCAAACAGGCATAGGATGCACATAGATAATAAAGATCAAAGCCAATGCGGATAATAAAGTAGAATACCCCATCAAAGCACACCGACTTTTTACCCATTTTGTGGCCATAGCAAATATAGGGCTACCTATCCCTAGCCCTATGAAAACAATTGATATCAACGTCGAACTGGTTAATTTATCCAAATGATAGGCTTGCTGCAAAAATGGATTGCCCCATAATCCGCAAAAAATAACCACCGGTGAAAATGCCAATCCGCCGTAAGCTGTTAATAACCAATTTTGTTTATTATTGATGATCAACAAAATGTTTTGCCAAACGGTGGCTGTATTATTCGTTTCTTCAGACTCAGCTGCTATAGTATGTTCCATTGGAAAAGTAGGCTTATCTCTTACATAAATAAGAAATAATGCCCCCAAAGCAACTCCTAACCAAGCCAAATCAACAAGACTATTCCGCCAACCAACTTGCTGCATCAACCAAGCCAAAGGCATTTGTCCACATACCGCGCCCACCATCGCTGCTGCAACCACAAAAGATGCCAGCAAAGCATAATGTTTTTTATCAAACCATATTGCGGCTAATTTAAAATAAGCAATCGTAGCAAATGATACGCCAACGCCTGTTAAAGCACGTCCCATAACGGCTGTATTCAAATGCTCAGCTTGAGAAAAAACTAAGATACCCAATGCACAGGTAAAAATGGCGAAACTAGTCACCCAGCGTGTCCCATAGTGGTCCAGAATGATACCCACAAATAACGGCACGATAAGGTAAGTCCAAAAATACACACCAGACAATACGCCTAAGCCCAAACCTTGTAAATGGAATGATTCCATCAATTGCCCAGCCATCACGCTTGGGAAATTCTGTAAAATATATTTGTAAAATAAAAAAGCCGCACACAAAATCATCACGGTTATCGCACGCAGAGAATGAGACGATGTTGTAAGGGATTTTGATGGATTCATGAAATTCTCCTAATAAATGGATGTTAGTCTTGAGTCTGCCCTAGAGCACCTCAATCAAACGATCAATACACTCTAGGGTTAGGAGAGGAAAAAGAAAATCACCACATAAAACAAAGAGGCAGCAACAACCACTTGCGAACACATCGTGCAAGAAAAAGAAGCCATGATTGGTCGTCGTGCTGTGGTCATCATACATCTTTGAGTAGAATAGACCTTATAGCATAAACAATTTTAGGGAATATTGTCAAGCAAATGGACAGTTTTTCTTTTTAAATCCCGGGCTATCTACCCAACATAATACTGCGTCATCCTGAAAGTAGTGAAGGATCTCCCGAATGAGGCGCAAGTCTAGTCAACTTGAGATCCTTCACTGTGTTCAGGATGACATGGGGAATTACGTATTATGAACTTGCGCGGTTGTTGCTCCGTAAAAATAAATTATTTGCTTCCTGTATTGCCAGGGGTTCGTGCTGAATACTGTTGACCTTCTTTAACCCATTGATCAAATTGACCAGCGTATTTTTCCTTAAAAATACCAAGCTTTTCTACGCCACATCTTTGTGCCATGGCATGGTAAGCATGCTTCAATGCTGTACAGTCTTGGTTTTTAGTATTATGACAGTAATCTATCAGTGTATCTAACTCATCAGCTATCTTACAAGAATCTTCTTTTCGAGCATTCATATTGTTCTCCCAAGATATTTTTTGGCGATTCTAACATAAGATTTCAACAGGACTTATTATAATAATATATTTATTTAAAGATCTTTATGATTATAATAAGGAAACGATTTTCTGTTGTTAAGTTTTAAAAAAACATCAAAATCAGTGTGTTACACGAAATTTAACTTGGGATCAGACCGAGGTATAAGCTGCTTTTTAATTCTGTGATATGATGCCCCTCTTATTTTCTGAGTCAGATATACAACGTTTGCTTGGTATGTATACCGTGCTTATCCACAGTAAGATATGAACTTAATTATGACAATACAAACTTTCCTCTTAGAAAAAATACGAGCGCAACAAGCACTTAGTTTTGCAGAATTTATGCAATATGCACTGTATGCACCTTCCGGTGGATATTATACAGAAGGCTTGGCGCAGTTTGGTCAAGATTTCACGACTGCACCAGAAATTTCCCCTTTGTTTGCAGCTTGTTTGGCGAATCAATGTGCTGAAGTGTTCACGCATGTGTCACAACCGACGATATTAGAATTTGGGGCAGGCTCAGGACGCTTATGTATCGATCTTTTGCAACGCTTAGAAAGTTTGGGTTGTTTGCCAGAAATATATTATATTCTGGAAGTAAGCGGCCAATTACAAGCGCAGCAACTTCATACTATTTCTCAAGAAATCCCGCATTTATTGTCCAGAATTCATTGGTTAACCACTTGGCCTAGTCAGCCTTTTCAAGGGGTTATTTTGGCGAATGAAGTATTAGATGCTATGCCGATACATCGTTTTTTACAAACAGAAGAAGATTTGTATGAAATATATGTTGCCACTACGCCCGATAACCAATTTTGTGAAGTACTGCAACGTTGTCAGAATACGCGCTTGCGCGACTATGTTCAAACGGTATTACCAGCAGGGCTTTACCCCTATCAATCAGAAGTAAATTTGTTATTACCGGATTGGCTACAACATTGTGCTGATGCCTTAGCCTGCGGTATGATGTTGGTGATTGACTATGGGTTTCCACGCGCAGAGTATTATCATCCTGATCGTTATCAAGGTACGCTGATGTGCCATCATCGCCACCGAACGCATCCGGATCCTTTGATTCAGGTTGGAGAACAAGATATTACCGCACATGTGGATTTTACTCACGTGGCTGAAAGCGCCCTCCAAGCTGGATTTGGTGTGGCAGGGTTTACTTCGCAAGCTGCTTTTTTGCTGGGTAATGGCTTGTTAGACTTGGTCAAAGATCCCGATCCAAGAACGTTATTTCACCAACAACACGCAGTGAAAATGTTAACCCACCCCAATGAAATGGGAGAATTATTCAAAGTGATGGCATTAACCAAAGCTTGGGATGCACCATTGAGTGGTTTCCAAGTACAAGACAGGCGAGCCAGTTTATGAAAGAAAAAAGTTATTTGACAACAGTAGAATTACAAAAAGAATCGATGAAATTTTCTGCAGGGCATACGACTATTTTTTCTGCTACCGAACGCGAGCCA
This sequence comes from Legionella genomosp. 1, assembly GCA_945878975.1. Classification (GTDB taxonomy): domain Bacteria; phylum Pseudomonadota; class Gammaproteobacteria; order Legionellales; family Legionellaceae. The sequence continues at coordinate 74,900 of CAMCUM010000001.1, read as the reverse complement.
TTGCATGGCCATATGTATCAAGTTTATTTGGCCTTGACGACGCGTGTAGAAGAAGATGGCATGGCGTTTGATTATCGCTATTATAAAAATAAAATCCATGATTTATGCAAACATTTGAATCAAACATTTTTAATGCCGCAATTTTCGCCTTATTTGATTTATGAAGAAGATGAAACCTATTTATATTTCACATTTGATCATAAAAAAATCCCTTTTTTACGCGAAGATGTGACGCTTTTGCCTGTGGTGAATATTACGGTTGAAGAATTGTCACGCTGGTTTATTCAAGAGTTGATCTCAGAACAGGAAGAGCTTGAAAGACATCGTATTGAGCAGATTGTGGTAAAAGTGTTTTCTGCTCCTGGTCAATCTGCTAACCATACTTGGCATCGTTAAATGTTGTTTAGTGAAGAGGCGCCCGTTTATCAAGTAGCGGTACTCCAGACCAATCGTGATTATTTTGATTATATCGGACCTGAGAATATCCCCATTGGTTCACGCGTTTGGGTCCCCTTTCGACAGTCTACGCAATTGGGGATCGTTGTCGGCATAGAGGAAAGCCAGATCCCGAGATCGGGATTAAAAGCGATTTCATCTGTTTTAGATGCAGAACCGATTCTATCTGCTGATTTATTGCAATTGAGCCGTTGGATAAGCCAATATTATCAATCTCCTTTGGCGTTGACGTTGCGATTTTCCTTGCCAAAACTGTATCGACAGGGCCAAAGTTTAGAGCCAGCTAAAGAAGTGTTTTATGAACTAGCGATGGAACCTGCTCAAGCAGAGGCCTTGATTAGTACCCGAGCAGCCAAGCAAAAACAATGTATTGCGTATTTGGCGCAACATGGCAGTGTGAAAAAGGAATTATTAGGGCAAGCCGGTTTTACCAGTGCTATCCTGCAAACTTTATTAGACAAGCATATTTTGTTGCAGCGGCAGGAAATCGTACAGCCCAAATTCAGCGCGCAAGCATTGGCTACACCAGTTGATTTGAATGCAGAACAAACGGCTGCCTATACAACGATTATGGCGCAGTCAAACCAGTTTCATTGTTTTTTACTCCAAGGCGTCACAGGGAGTGGGAAAACGGAAGTTTATTTTCAAGTGATTGAACAAGTTTTGGCGCAGGGACGTCAAGTATTGGTGTTGGTTCCAGAAATTGGTTTGACACCGCAGTTACGGCAACGTTTTCAGACGCGATTTTCCCAACCATTGGCGGTCATTCATTCTCAAATGTCGGACGGAGAGCGCCAACAAGCTTGGCTTTGGGCACAGCAACAGCAGATTCAATTGGTACTGGGTACGCGCTCCGCTTTGTTTACGCCTATGCCTAAACTGGGTTTGATTATTATTGATGAAGAACATGATTCGTCATTAAAACAAATGGAAGGTGTACGCTATATGGCGCGTGATGCCGCGTTGATGCGTGCGTATTTTAAGAAAATACCGATTATTTTGGGAACCGCCACGCCAGCTTTGGAGAGTTTGGCGAATGCGGACAAAGGCAAATATACGAAGATTTCTTTGACGCAAAAAGCTTTGAATACCTTTCCATTGCATTATCAAATTGTCGATTTACGCAGCCAATCTCTTTTGCATGGCTTGGCAACCACAACGTATTTGGCCATTGAACGACATTTGGCTCAAAAGAACCAAGTGATGATTTTTATCAATCGGCGCGGATTTTCCCCGGTTTTATTATGTCATCTCTGTGGTTGGAAAGCGCATTGTCCGCATTGTGATGCTTGTTTAACGGTTCATCGCTCGGCCAACCAATTGCTCTGTCATCATTGTGGCTATCATCAAGTACAAGCAACCTCCTGCCCTTCTTGTCAAAGCCGAGAATTAATTTTTATGGGTACCGGTACGCAGCGTCTGGAAGAGGGTTTGGCCTCAGTGTTTCCTAAAACAACCATTTTACGGATTGATCGTGATGCTGTTCGACATAAAGATGACTGGGATCACCATTTACAGCAAATTGTAACCGGTCAAGCGCAATTGATCGTGGGGACCCAAATGTTGGCCAAAGGTCATCATTTTGAGCGTCTCAGTCTGGTAGTGATTTTGGATGCAGATTATGGGTTTTATGATCCAGATTTTCGCGCTTTAGAGCGTTTGGGACAGTTGATTACCCAAGTGTCAGGCCGTGCCGGACGTGCTGATGTCCCAGGCGAAGTGGTGATTCAAACGCATATACCTGACCACCCTTTGTTGAATATGTTGGTACAAACTGGATACGATACGTTTGCGCAAGCATTATTAGAGACCCGTCGTGCCGCGCAATTACCGCCGTATGCGCATATGGCATTGCTGCGGGTGCAAGGGAAGTATCCTGAGAAAGTATTGCAATGTTTACATCTGATCAAACAACATTTCTTATCTAGCGGCTTGACTATTATGGGCCCTGCCCCTGCCCCTTTGGCAAAAAAAGCTGGACAGTACCGAATGCAATTATTATTTAAATCAGCATCCAGACAAGGATTACAGACGCATTTGACGGCACTTAGAGCATGGATCCAGTCGTCTGCATTGATGAATAGTTTGCGCTGGAGTATCGATGTGGATCCGATAGATTTATTTTAGGAACAGGAATGGGAATTTATTTCTGGGCGGGTTATTTTTTTTGCGCTTTTTTTAAAGGATAAAAACTATGCAGTTTACGACGCCATTGTATGAAAGAGCGGATTTATATGAGGATTTCTCAGAAGCACATGCTCTTAGCCATCCACCAACCCTTGCCTCGCAAAAAGAGAGAGAAATAGAGCTGATGCGTGTTGTGGATGTGGCTTTTGACCCTGTTACTAGAAAAAAATTGCCAACAGCCAAACTGCCATTCAATGTGCTGGAAAGTCGTAGAGGCCATGTGGTCTATGTTGAATCATTTGCTTTCAAACCCACGGCACCTGAATTGTTGGCCCAAATGGACTTTTTTTTGCAAAATTTTATTGGCATGATTCAGCGCCATCAGATAAATACGGAACACCATATTGTACAAATAAAAGAAGCCTTTCATTTTGCATTTGGATCGACTGTTTCTCCGAATATTCGAGAAAGGTTTTTCGAGCAAAAACGGATGGAAGCAGATAGAACCTCCGATTCGCAGAGGGTATGTCCATCGCTCCGAGTGGCCGATTGATGATAAAACAGACATAGACCAATCGATGGTGCTTGCCGCTTACCGAGCTTGTGTGCAAAAAAGTCTGTTTCAGCCTAAAAAAGAAGGTGGCTCAGACACCAAGCGTCAGGTAGAGCAACACGTTTTTCATAGAAGAAGTAGGAGCAATTCGTTTGAGGCGTAGTCGGAAAAATCAAGACGCCTAAACCTAGGGTTTGTTGACCGTGTCACCCATTGTCAACAGACCCTAGCATTTTGAAAGATCAGAGGGATATATTGATTCTTTCATGCGGCGCGATAAAGCAGAGGATCATATAGCAATCGGTGCTTTGATCGCTGGATGTGGATCATACGCTTCCCAGGCGAAATCCTCGTAACGATAATCAAACAAACTAGCCCTGGGTTGGAGAACGAATTTGGGAAGTGCTCTGGGCTCGCGTTGGATTTGTAAATGGGCTTGCTCCAGATGATTGATGTATAAATGACAATCTCCGCCGGTCCAAATGAAGTCCCCTACTTGTAGGCCACAGACCTGAGCCATCATATGCGTTAACATCGCATAGGACGCAATATTAAACGGGACACCTAGAAAGACGTCGGCAGAGCGTTGGTATAATTGACAGGAGAGTTTGTTGTTTGCCACATAAAATTGAAATAAAGCATGACAGGGCGCGAGTGCCATTTGGTCTAATTCGCCTACGTTCCAAGCGCTGACAATTAGGCGTCTGGAATCTGGATTGGCTTTGATTTGGTGGATGAGTTCGCTTAATTGATCGATTTGACCGCCTTTGGCAGTTGGCCAAGAGCGCCATTGTTTGCCATAGACTGGGCCCAGATTTCCGTCCGCATCGGCCCATTCATCCCAAATGGTGACGCCGTTTTGATTCAGATAAGCAATATTGGTGTCACCTTGTAAAAACCACAGTAATTCGTGAATGATGCTGCGGGTATGTAATTTTTTTGTAGTGAGTAGCGGAAATCCCTGTGTTAAATCAAAACGCATTTGATAACCAAATACCGATAGCGTCCCTGTGCCGGTGCGATCAGCCTTTTCAGTGCCTTCTGCCAAAATATGTTTGATGAGATTAAGATAAGTGTGCATGTTTTTTTGCTCTGTAATAAAGGAATAAACCCAAAAGTAGCATGGGTATTGACAGCAATTGTCCCATAGTTAGCCAGTTCCATGCAATGTAACCAAGCTGGCCGTCTGGTTCACGGAAAAACTCTGCAACCAGGCGGCATAGTGCATAACCGATGAGGAATATGGCAGATACGGCGCCTTTTGGGCGTGGTTGACGTGCGTACCACCAGACGATGGCAAACAGCAGAAATCCTTCTAAACCGCATTCATATAATTGTGAGGGATGACGTGGCAGGAGATCAGCATCTGGAAAGACCATGCCCCAAGGCATTTCCGTGGGTCTGCCCCATAATTCTCCATTAATAAAATTGCCGATGCGTCCAGCAGCCAGGCCCAGAGGGACCAAGGGTGCTACAAAATCCGTCACTGCGAAAAACGCTTTTTTTCGCGTTCGAGCGAAATAATACAATGCGGTGATGACACCAACGAGACCGCCATGAAAGGACATGCCTCCTTGCCACACTTTTACAATACTCAGGGGATGATGGATAAGATCCGCGGTGGCATAGAATAACATATAGCCTATTCGCCCTCCCAAAATGGTTCCGATCGCGGCACAAAAAATCAAATCGCTTATTTGCTCCGGCGACCATTTCAGATGAAAATGTTTGACGCGCCAACGCGCCAGTCCCCAGGCCACGCCAAAGCCGAGTAAATACATGAGGCCATACCAGTGGATGGCGACAGGTCCGATGGATACAACGACCGGGTCGATAGATGGATAAACGATACTCATGATGATTTCCCGCTGCGAATCAAATCTCCCAATCCTTGTTCTTCAAGGTGCCTTTGTAAGTATAAACGAGTTTCTGTTGGGTGTTCCAGCTCTAAAACATCTGCCAATATTCTACGTGCTAGTGTCAGAGAAAAGCTGCGAATGACCCATTTGATGCGAGGAATGCTAGCAGAGTGCATGCTGAGGGAGTCGTAACCCATGGCTAAGAGTACGACAGCGGCTAAAGGATCTGATGCCATTTCTCCACAGACGCTCACTTCAACGCCAGCGGAATGTCCGCCCTCGATGATCCGGATGAGGGTACGCAACATAGCCGGATGCAAGGGATCATACAATGCTGCGACGCGCGAGTTGTTTCTATCAATGGCGAGTAAATACTGGGTTAAATCGTTGGTGCCTACTGATAAAAAATCAACTCGTTTGGCCAACTCTTTTGCTTGGCAGGCCGCCGCAGGGACTTCTATCATGACGCCCAATTGTGGTTTGACAATTTGACAGCCCTCTTCTAGCAATTCAGCATAAGCCTGATTGATCAGGTAGGCGGCTTCGTCGACCTCGCTCAAAGTCGTGATCATGGGAAGCATGATTCGTAGATTATTGAGTTCTTGATTTGCACGCATCATAGCGCGAACTTGCAATAAAAAGAGATCGGGATGATCCAACATCACGCGGATCCCGCGCCAACCTAGATAAGGATTTGTTTCTTCAATTGGAAAATAGGGTAATACTTTGTCTCCACCGATATCTAATGTGCGCATCGTGACCGGCCGTGGTGCAAATGCTTTGAGGGTTTGTCGATAGATGATGTATTGCTCATCTTCGGAGGGAAATCGATCCCGGCTCATGAAGGGTACTTCAGAGCGATATAATCCGACGCCTTCTGCACCCACACTCATAGATAGCCCTGAGTCCAGTGCTAACCCAGTATTTACAAGCAATCCGATCCGATGTTGGTCCAGTGTTTCTGCTGGTTTGTCGCGTAAACTTATCAGACTCTGATTTAACGCATCTTCTTTTTGGAGCACTTGCTTATATTCAGCCAGGAGCATTTTGGTGGGCGAAATAAAGATTTCTCCATTGGCACCATCCACAATGACCGCACGGCGTGAGATTTGCTCCAATTGTAATCCCCGCACCGCCATAACGGTTGGAATACTCATGGAGCGCGCTAAAATTGCCATATGGGAATTGTTGGAGCCGTAAGTGGAAATGATCCCCGCTAATTGTCCTTCTGGGACTTCGGCCAACGTCGCAGCCGAGATTTCTTCACCGACTAAGATGGTTCGGCGTGGGTAATCAATTTCTACTTGTTGCGATGATTGTAATTCGGCCAACACGCGGCGACCAATATCACGAAAATCTGAGGCACGTTCACGCAGGTAATCATCATTCATATTTTCAAATTGTTGAATATGTTTTCTAATCACCATCGCCAGTGCTGCTTGCGCACCCAGATGTTCCGTTCGAATTTCATGAATGACTTCAGCGCCCAAATTATCTTGGTCCAAAATGCGTAAATAGACATCAAACAAAGCATGCTCTTCATCTGCAATACTGGATTTCATCCGGCGACTTAAGCGATGCATATTATCGCGTGCAGCTTGCAATGCTTGTAAGAAGATTTCTACTTCGAGATCGACGTCGTCGATAAAATGTTTCGGGACGGCGTCGATGTCTGCCGGAGGGTAAATGACGACGGCCGTACCGATGGCAACCCCTGCTACGGCACCAATCCCTTTTAACGAAATGGGAACGTGCTCAGCCTTCGGTTGCCCCACGCGGGGTGGTTCGGTCAGTTTCGCCAATTCTCCCGTAGCTTCGGCATGCGCAATCATGCCACCTAATTGGGCGGCTAATGTGATCAAAAAGGCTTCTTCGGCATCGTCAAAACAACGTTGCATGGTTTGTTGCGCGACCAGAACGCCATATAATTTGCGATGTTGAATGATGGGCACGCCTAGAAAAGCGTGCAAATGTTCTTCTTTGAGTAAGGGGCTGTAGTAAAACTCAGGGTGATCACTCGCATCATCCAGATTAATGGGCTCTTCGCGGCGCCCGACCAAACCAATGACCCCTCGGTCGGTAGAAATTCGCACGATCGATTCGGCGTCTTTGTTGAGACCTTTGGTGGCAATTAAGACATATTCGTTATGTTTGCTGTCGATCAAAAAAACGGAGACGGCCTCGGCATAGATGGCAGAACTGACGCATTCAACCAGTGTATTCAGCGCAGCTAGTAAATGCGGGGCTGTCGTAACATCCTGGACAATGCGCTTTAATATTTTAAGCATCAGTTTTTATGACCACCATGAGGACCTCTTTTCCGGCGCAAGCCTGACGGAGTATGCCGTTTTTTTATGAGGTATTCTAACTCTTTTAACGCTTGAATATAGACTTGTTTTTTAAAAAAGATCACCAACTCTTGTGGCTCTTTATAATCAACCCAGCGCCAACTATCAAATTCTGGTGAATGACTGAGATCCAAGCGAACTTTTTGTTCATTGGTGCGAAGTTTCAGTAAGAACCATTTTTGTTTTTGTCCAATGACCAATGGTTCTGAGCCATGGCGGATATATTGTTTGGGTAAACGATATTTCAACCAACGTTTGGTGACGCCCATGATTTCGACATCTTCGCGTTCGAGGCCGATTTCTTCTTTTAGTTCACGAAATAATGCTTCTTTGGGCGCTTCTCCTGGAGCGAGTCCGCCCTGAGGGAATTGCCAGGCATCATGCCCATAGCGTTTTCCCCAGAACACGCGGTTAGCGTCATTAATTAAAATGATGCCAACGTTCAATCGATAGCCCGCGCGATCAATTAACATGATGGTTTCAACAGTAAAAAAAAGATGAGATGATTTTTTCACAAAAGATGAGACTTTGGCAACAAGAACTTTGGATTACGCTTCCTTTTATGCGAATGCGAAGTATATAATCACCTGCTAATGTTTATCTGGAGTGATATGTGTCTGCGAGTATTTGGCAGAAGTGTTTGAGTTTGTTACAAGAAGAATATCCTGCACAACAATTTAATACGTGGTTACGTCCCCTACAAGCAGAGACGCAAGGTTCAACTTTGGTCTTGTTGGCACCTAATCGTTTTGTAGTGGATTGGGTTAAAACACATTTTAATGAGCGCATCAACGAGTTGGTGCGGCAATTATCTCCAGATACCATCATACAAGTGAGCATAGAAATTGGCACCAAGGCGGCGCCCCTCCATGTGGCAGCGCCTGCTACGCCTGATGTCGCGCCAAGCCCTGTGGCCGAGGTCAGCACCAAAAAAGTAACGGATCATCACAATGCTTTGAATAAAAAATTCGTTTTTGACAGCTTTGTGGAGGGTAATTCCAACCAATTAGCGCGTGCTGCGTCACTCCAGGTGGCTGAGCGGCCTGGCGATGCTTATAATCCCTTGTTTATTTATGGGGGGGTGGGCTTAGGGAAAACGCATTTGATGCATGCTATTGGGAACACGATTCTAAAAAACAAACCACAGGCCAAAGTACTGTATTTGCATTCGGAACGGTTTGTAGCGGACATGGTGAAGGCATTACAAACCAATTCTATCAACGAATTCAAACGCTATTATCGTTCGTTAGATGCCTTGTTGATTGATGATATTCAATTTTTCGCTGGTAAAGATCGCTCGCAAGAAGAATTTTTCCATACGTTTAATGCCTTATTAGAGGGGCAGCAGCAAATTATTTTGACCAGTGATCGCTATCCAAAAGAAATTGAAGGCGTGGAAGAACGGCTAAAATCACGATTTGGTTGGGGTTTGACGGTTGCAGTAGAGCCGCCAGAGCTTGAAACACGCGTGGCTATTTTGATTTCGAAAGCAGAGCAGTCGAATGTTATCCTGCCCTATGAGGTCGCTTTTTTTATTGCAAAGCGTATCCGTTCGAATGTACGAGAATTAGAAGGCGCTTTGCGCCGCGTGATTGCCAATGCGCATTTTACTGGCAAATCCATCACCATTGAATTCGTGAGTGATGCCTTGCGTGATTTATTAGCCTTACAAGATAAATTAGTTACGATTGAAAATATACAGAAGACGGTTGCAGAGTATTATAAAGTAAAAGTGGCAGAGTTATTGTCCAAACGCCGCAGTCGTTCCATCGCGCGGCCTAGACAAATGGCAATGGCCTTGGCAAAAGAATTGACTAACCATAGTTTGCCTGAAATCGGTGATCATTTTGGTGGACGTGACCACACAACGGTGATTCATGCCTGCCGCAAAGTAAAAGATTTGGTCTCCGAAGGCGGCGATTTTGCAGAAGATTATAAGAATTTGATGCGTACACTGTCATCTTAAATAGTTATTTTTGCGTTCAAGACGTCACTCGAGTTTAGCCATTTTCTTAGAACCGTTCGCCCTGAGGAGCGTGCGTAGCAGGCGTCTCGAAGGGTCGTTCGTTATTTATCAAAGTTTGGCCGAGTTGCGGGCATTGATCAATACCCACTGACCCTTCGAGACGCCAGCTATCCTGGCTCCTTCCAAAGAACGGCTTCAGATGTCCCTTCTCCCCAGAAATTGGGAGAAGGTGCCCAAAGGGCGGATGAGGGGTTGCCGAAGCGAAGTTCTTTGTTCCTATTTGCTATAAAATAGTTATTGGTGCTCAGGGCGAACGGTCTTTGGGATGAAAGGGCTAAAGTCGAGACGTCACCCTATCCTCTTATTATCATGATTACCGGCCAAGGCCCTACTTTTAATTGGTTTTCATGGTCTGACTGAGTGTGAGTCGATCTTCTGAGAGTTTCTCGTTTTGTAGATAATGGATGTGCACTGTACATCAAGGGCATTATACGGGCGGTAGATCGTTCGTTTTAATGCGATTTTTGTTAAAAGCCACGCAGGACATATCCATCAATAGACCAAAAATAGCATTTTGAAGTTTATTGAGTATATAATCTCAAGCTGTTGCGTGATGCTTAAGGTGGAGGTTGTACCGTGTTTGAATTGACGATTAGTAAACAACAGATTTTAACCCCATTATTGATGGTGGCAGGTGCTGTTGATAAAAAGCAATCTTTGCCGATCTTATCGAATATTTTTTTACAATTGTCGGAGCATCAATTTTCTTTGACCGCAACGGATTTAGAAATTCAAATTACCGCTGTGGTGTCTTGCTCTGCAACATCTAGTGGCGCTATCACCGTGCCAGCAAGGAAATTTATTGATATTATTCGCTCTTTGGATGACGCCTCTGTTCCAACATTGCGTTATTCCGGCAATCATCTCAGTATCAAAACAGAGCATAGCCAGTTTAAATTAATTACGCTGCCTGCTGCAGATTATCCGATTGCAGAAGATGAAGCCTCTGAGCTGGAGTTTTCGCTACAAGCTTCTACACTCACGCGCTTGTTACAAGCCACCAATTTTGCGATGGCGCAACAAGATGTGCGGGTTTATCTGAATGGCTTGTTTCTTGAAATGGAGATGAAATCGATTACGGCAGTGACCGCCGATGGGCATAGAATGGCGGTTTATCGCTTAGAGGATGACGCATTCCAGCAGCATCATCGTTTATTGGTCCCTAAAAAAGGGGTACAGGAAATGCTGCGTTTGTTGACAACCATTGCCGACGAACGGGTTGTGGTCTCCGCTAGTAAAAACCATGTTTCAGTGGTGACCAGTCAATTTAAATTTTCTTCTAAATTGATCGAAGCACGTTTCCCCCCGTATGCACGGGCTATTCCTAAAGATTATGAGCGTGTCGTGCTAGTGGATCGCGATCATTTAAAACGTGCTTTGTCGCGGATTGTGATTTTGGCGAATGAAAAATTGCGTGCGGTAGTGTTGCGGATCGAGTCGCAGTCTTTGACATTAGGTGCGTCTAATAAAGAGCAGGAAGAAAGCGTCGAAACACTTGCTGTAGAAACGCAAGGTGAACCATTGACCATTGGGTTGAATGCGACGTATTTACTAGACGTGTTAAACTATGTCAGTGAAGGGATGGTAAAGCTGTCTTTTGGAGATGCAGACAATAGCATTTTAGTCCAATCTGTTTCGGATGAAAACTATCAGTATGTTATCATGCCTATGAAGTTGTAATGTTAACTCAGATCAATATTCATCATTTACGGAATATCGAAACGTTGCAGATCACGCCACACCCGCGGTTTAATTTTTTTTATGGCCCGAATGGGAGTGGCAAAACCTCTGTTTTAGAAGCGATCTACTTGCTAGGGAGTGGTTACTCGTTTCGGACACGAGAAACCGCGCCTTTGGTGCAGCAAGGGCAGGCCGCTCTGACGGTTTTTTCTAAAACCCATGCTCAAGATACCATTAGCATCCAAAAGCATGTGAATGGTGCGACATTGGTGCGCTTGAATCAACATGCTTGTCAAAAAAGCTCTCAATTAGCTCACTTATTGCCCTGTATGGTTTTTTATCATGATTTGTTTCAGATTATTGATGCCGGGCCAACCGTGCGGCGGAGTATTCTTGATTGGGGATTGTTTCACGTGGAACATTCTTATCATGAGTTGTGGAAATCGTATCGCACCGTCTTGAAACAACGTAACGCTTTGTTGCGTCAGCGCGAAACCAAGCGACAACATTATTTGCCATGGGATCAGCAATTAGTAGATTTGGCTTATGCAATTGATGCGCTCCGGCAGGATTATTTTCAAAAATGGGCGTTGGGTTTCCAGGCCTTTTTGCCGCAGTTGACTGATATACCTTGCCAAATTCGGTATGACAAAGGCTGGGATAGAAAAGCCACCGGGAAGTCTTTGCAGGCTATTTTGGATGAGCAATTTGACCAGGATCTCCAGCGTCAATATACCTATGCAGGACCACAGCACGCAGATGTTATATTTGACTCCGAATCACTGAAAGCCAGACAACATTTGTCGCGTGGACAACAAAAAATTATTTTGATCGCCCTGAAGCTAGCGCAAGCACAATTGCTAACCAAGCCCTGTGTTTATTTGATGGACGATATCACAATAGAATTGGACCAACCGCATATCGACCGCTTGTTTGCGAAGTTACAGCAATTGCCAGGTCAATTCTTTTTGACGTCAGTACAGTGTTTGTCAGAGATTGCACGTCAGCAAGAGGGTCAAATGTGGGAGTTGGGTAAGGTTTTGTAGGTTTTGAATTTGCGCTTTTCTGCTTGCTTTTTGAATTTTGATATCCCCTCATCCGCCCTCTGGGCACCTTCTCCCGGGGGAGAAGGAAAATCCTTTCACACTGAAGGGTAAACAAAAACTTGTTCGCTTAAGCAAACTATTCTGAATGGTTTTCCTTCTCCTTCCGGGAGAAGGTGCCCGAAAGGCGGATGAGGGGATCTCTCGGGACTATGGGCGGCGCAGCCGACTGCATTTCTTCTGTGGCATTACCCAAAGATATTCAGTAGAATCATACTACCCCCCTTTCATTGAGTCCTCACATGCCCAACAGAATAAAACAACTTCTCCAGATGACAATTCTGCTTTCTGTTCCTATCCTTAGTTTCGCGACCCAACAACCTTGGGCTACTTGGGTTGCTGATGTACGCAAGCAAGCTCTGGCCGAAGGTGTCCGGCCTTCGGTCTTCGATTTGGCGTTTGCCGATATTCATGAACCTAGTCGGCAAGTGAAAGGTTTGGCGCGGTCTCAGCCTGAGCATCGTTTAACGTATCAAAAATATTTGTCATCACGTGTGGACGCTTATCGGATCAGCATCGGGCGGAGTCAGTATAAAAAAAATAAGGATGTGGCTGATCAAATTGGGCGTACTTATCATGTTGACCCGTGTTTTATCATGTCATTCTGGGGGATGGAAACCAGTTATGGCAGTTATATGGGGACCTTCCCAGTGGTCAAATCTTTGGCAACTTTGGCCTATGATTCGAAAAGACAAGATTTTTTCCGTAAGGAATTATTTCTGGCGCTCCATATTTTGAATGATGGACATGTGAGTATGCAGGATTTCAAAGGGGAATGGGCGGGTGCTTCAGGACAGCCGCAGTTTTTACCTTCTAGCTGGGTCAAATATGCCGTGGATTATGATGGAGACGGTCGTAAAGATATTTGGCGATCCAAACCGGACGTGTTTGCTTCCATCGCCAATTATATGAAAATCAATGGTTGGCGAGATGGTGAGCCTTGGGCCGTTTTGGTGAAATTACCATCAAATTTTGATCGAAATTTGGAAGGGAAAGCGACCATCAAGCCGGTGAGTGAATGGGCTGCGATGGGTGTGCGGCAGACAGATGGGTCGGCACTCCCCTATTCCAATCTCAATGCGAGTATTGTGCAACCTAATGGAGGCCCCGTGTTTTTGGCTTACCCCAATTATCGTATGATTTTGCGTTACAATAATTCGATTTATTATGCCGGTGCGATTGGCTATTTGGCAGATAAAATATGTAATAGGAGTATGGGATCCTAGGGTCTGTTGATCATTCAGCTGCCTACGTACTGTGATTTGCCCGGTGTTGTTGCAGAACGTAGGCAAAAGTTAATGGCAGTGATTTACTGGGTTTATTTTTAAAACATCCTCTATACTAAAACAAACTCCTATATATGCTCACGGCTATCATGCATATCAATCAAACAGTCATTACATTTTGTACAATCCTTCTGATCCCCTGTGCTCAGGCTACCACAACTGTAGACGCTAGTTTTCCTTATGGCGCAGCACCACAAGGCAATGTTTGTGTCACATCCGATAATTATGCGACACCTGAAACGCTTCTGGGCTCCTGGGCCATGCAACAAGCCGTTGAATCAGACGTTACGTCACAGGTCTTGCCTGCCATGTTTACCAAAGATAATCTTGTGTATGCTGTGGGTACGGCAGCGATTGGAGATCAATTAGGTGTACCTGATTGTTCAGGCGGCTGTAATCAAATCAATGGCTTTTGCTTTGCTTTAAAATTTAATGACAAACTCAATTATCCTTATATGATTTTTCAGTCTGTCAATATTGGGGCCAACGCCAATTCATTTGATATTTACTTACCAGGGGGCGGATCAGGTGCATTTCCTGCGCAGTGCGCCCAATTTTGGGGGACAGGTGACAGTGTCAATTGGGCGGATCATATTCAAAACGCTACCTCTTGTGAAACCTATTTTAACCAGTACAACACGATAAACAGTAGCTATGTCGTCAAATACGCGGGTGAAACGCATACGGCAAAAGATACACTGAAGAATGCCTGTACATTTTCTTCTTCTGCAAAAAGTGGGTTTAATACCCAAAATTTTGCGCATGTGACCGTGGTACCTGTTACTTGCCCAACGTCCTTAACTCAGACCACAGGACTGCAATTATCAAGCAGCACCACCAAACTTGGCAATCAAACCATCCATAATTTGAGCGAACTTACTGCTGAAGACTTTCAAACGAGCAGTATCAAGGATGTCACCACGACTCAGATGCAAGATTGTAAAACCCCCTCTTCTGGCTACTGCGGTAATACAAGTAATACAGTCACTAATTATGAAGCATCTATTTCTGCCAGTCTGATAGCACCGATCCTATCCGGTACTAATTACTGTACTCAAAACCCCAGTTTCTCCGGAGGATTTTGCTCTTGGGATCAAGGGAAATCCAGTGGAAGTGCTTATTGTAATGAATCTAAAAGTCAATGCATCAGCTGCGGGAACGCTGCCAATTGGTGTACTTGTGACAATGGAAGTCTACAGGGCTGCGAAGCGTCTTCTCTGAGACGAATCAAACGGAATAACTAGAGCGTGTTGACCATTCAAAACCCTACGTCCCGCGGCTTGTTCGCGGGATCCAGTTAGATCTTTATCAGTGCAATCAGTTGTTGTATTGTTCAAGATTCCTTGATCCCGCTGACAAGCCGCGGGACGTAGGGCTTCGTGAGATGAATTGTCAACAGATCCAAATGTGAAACCTCCACGACGCACGAAACTTTTGTTATACTCTGGTCAGTTGTGAATGGACGTTTATACCGTATTACTCGTGTCTGTAACCTCGGTTTAATAACCCCCTCTCCCTAGCCCTCTCACCCACGCTACGCGCAGTGGAGAGGGGATAACGAGGGTAAATCTGTAACAACATCGGACAAGCCGTGAGACCTGGGGCTTCTCGATGTGAATGGTCAACAAGCCCTAGTACTCTTTCCAAGCGGTCGTATTCCCTTGGAAAGAGCGCTAGTGCTTAGGCTGACGTGTTTTGGAGTGACAATGATTCTTTGTGTTGATTTAGACGGTACCCTAATTAAGACAGATACCACGTGGCTAGCGGTAGAGCAATTTCTGCGCAAAAACCCTTTGCACTGCTGGCGCTTGCTGGTGTGGTTACTCCATGGGCGTGCTTATTTGAAGCAGCAATTGGGGCAAGCTGTACAGCTTGATCCGAGTACTTTACCGTATCATAAGGAACTTATCCAATGGTTAATCGAGCGGCAACAAAATGGGGATACTTTGGTGTTGGCCACTGCGACGGACCAAATTTTTGCGCAAAGCGTTGCTAAATATTTGGGTATTTTTACACAGGTTATCGCTTCAGATGGTCGTCATAATTTACGCGCCAAATATAAAGCAGCTGCATTAACGAGTCAGTTTGGATTAAAAGGTTATAGCTATGTTGGCAATAGTTGGGATGATCTGGCCGTTTGGCGGGAATCGCGAACGGCCATTGTCGTTAACGCCTCTAAGCGCTTAGAGCGACGTGTGCGTAAAATAGCGGATGTGGTGCGTGTGTTTGATGGAAAATTCTAGGGTAGGTTGGGCCCTTGGGCCCAACCTCTGTGCACAGCACCACCTTTGATCACGATAGGCTAAAACTCACACCAGAAAGGCTCTCAGGCGCATTATCTTCTGTATGAAATAAAGTTTGATACCATTCACATGCTTGTGTAGCGGAAAATAATAACCCAGCCAAGGTTGCGGTAGTGGCAACAGTTATGGCCATGAGCGTTGCTGCGACAGGCCAACGCGGAGATACTTAGAAAACAAGTCTGGCGAAAGGGCGCTAACGTTCGCGTGATTGCAAGGTCCTATCATTGATAACCCACATCATCCAGGCATTTGCCAAAGAGGTTAGAACGCCTAGTACGAAGCCATTTGCATTAGGCATCGCGAGACATTGATAACCAATACCAACGGCGACGCTTAGGCATAATGACAAGCGATTGAGTTGCAAAGTATAGGGGCGTAGATCGTTGAGGTGTTGCTGGATATGTATCATAAAATGACTTCTAACTGCGTTTGTCTCGTGCTGCCACAGATATTCGTTGTTTGTCTTGCAAGCGTAATGCGGTTAATGTGCCACCCCAGACACAACCTGTGTCGATGGCATGCGTTCGTGCTTGAGGACATTGCCCTTCTAATGCAGCCCAATGACCGAACACCAGATCGGCTGGGATGGCTTGACGCAGGGGGGTTGCATACCAGGGGTAGCATTCAGAAGGGGCGCTGTTAATGGGCCCATCGTGCTTCAGATCCAAGCTGCAATCCGCAAAACAAAAGCGCATACGGGTAAAATAATTACAGATCAGACGCAGACGGGCGATCCCAGTGAGCTGCTCTGACCAAAGGTTTGGCACATTGCCGTACATGTCCTGTAAAAAATGATCGCGTTCAGGGCCACGCAGTACCGTTTCTAATTCTTGGGCATAAGCTTGCGCCTCAGGCAAGGTCCACAGTGGTGCGATACCTGCGTGGACCATTACTACGTTGAGATCGGGATCGAAACATAATAATGCTTGTTGGCTGAGCCAGGCGCAGAGTTCCTCACAATCCTCGGCTTGCAGCACCTGTTTCAGGCTCGGATCGTAAGGTTGGGCCCCGCGATTTGTATAGGCCAAGCTGAGCAAATGCAAATCGTGGTTCCCTAAGCAAATTTGGGCAGGGATTGCCAAGTTTTTAATAAATCGTAGGACGGCCAAGGATTGTGGCCCACGATTCACTAGGTCGCCTACAAACCATAGGCGATCCCGTCGCTCATCGTACTGAACTTTATCTAATAAATATTGGAGGGAGTCAAAACATCCCTGGACATCGCCTATGGCAAAATCAGCCACGAGGTTTGAAGCTCGGTGTGTCTTGGAATTGCTTTACGGGCGCTACTTCTTTGGTCGTCCATTTCCCTTTCAGATCCAATTGATGGACCAAAATGGGCTCGCGCGCGTAGTCACGTGTGTACGCTTCCATATCATGGACCAAATCCAAGGTACGTACGGTGTCATTTTTCTCTGTTTTGGGATTATATATTTTCACAGTTTCAGGCAAATTGGCATTGCTTAAATAAATTTTACTTATCTTCTTTTCAGCGTCGGTGTTGGCGTGATCCAGCAGAAGGTGTTGCTGCCATGCGCCTAGTGCGCGTTGCACGATATATTTGCTCTTTAATTTGAGATGTTCTTGCAAAAACATATCATACACTTCTGCGGATAATACTGCGCCAGCTGGATATATTTCTGCGCGAATGGGCTCTTGATTTAACACCAATCTTCCGCTAGCGAGTGCGTCATGCAGCCAAATGAGAAATTCAGCACCGATGGCGCGCTCTCTCTCAACGGTATGTTCTGGCACGTTATCCAAAAAAGTCCCTACGCGCCCAGTACCGTTTTCTAGGAGATGACCATGTTCATCGAGATAATCGTTTAAATATTTTTGATCCGTTATAGCATTCGCGCGGTCTAAAATGGCAGACAAAGAGCCTGCGCCATCGCGATCTTCTTCTAAAAGCGCTAGCCATGCTTTAAAAATAGCTGGATTAGATGATAATAGGGCAAATCCTTCTTTGGGCATGAGCTGTTGTGCGAGTAAGACGCTGACATGTTTGCGTAGCGTTTCGCTATCACTGTCTTCACGAATGAATTGATAGCGATAATAATCACCGACTGAGCGCATGTCTTCTAGTAACGGTTCCCAACCTTTTACCAACGTACTTATGCTATTATGAATAGTGATTTGATATTCTGTGTATAATTTGCCGATGCCTTGCAATAAGCTGGCTGAGAATAAAGCATATAGCCATAGCTTTTGATCTTCAGAAGGCAGCCCTGATTCATCGCGGATCATTAATTGTTGCATCAAACTAAGAGCTGCTTCGGTGCGATATAATGCGCGGTCTAACAAGCCGCCACGATGACTGAAATAGAGTGATGTTTCAGGTAACATTTGATAATACATCGCTATCCCGGCGATCAATGGAGCTGCCAGTTTTTGGTAATGGCTGGCTTGATACGCGAGATTTTGTTTGATTTGACTCAGCGCTTCTTGGCGTTTTTTATCTTTCAGCAAGATTTCAAAAGATTCTATCGGATCTAAATTTTTAAGAGCGGCTGGTTTTTTCACAGCGGGTGCTTTTTTCTCTTCACGGTAAAACATCAGTGCACTCCTGTGTCGGGATGATGTGATATCAAAGTTGTTAACAATCCATATTGTTTGACGCTAATTTGTTCTGGACGGAGCCCAGGATCGATGCCAATCGCTGCAATCTGCGCAGCGGATAATAAGGGTTTTAAATTGTTAGCCAGGGTTTTACGGCGCATCCCAAAAGCGCAGGCAACCAATTTTTCGAGGTCGGACCAAGCCACGCTGGGATAAGGATTCAGCTGATGCGGTATCAGTCGGATGATAGCAGAGTCTACTTTGGGTTGCGGATAGAATGCGCTGGGTGGGACTTCTAATAGTTTGTCTACATCACAATAATATTGCGCCATGACAGACAATCGTCCAAACGTTTTGGAACCAGGCTCTGCGACCAGGCGATCAACAACCTCTGCTTGTAACATAAAGTACATATCCTGAATCGATCCCAAACACTGGAGGAGATGGATCAGCAAAGGTGTGGAGATATTATACGGCAAATTGCCAACCAAACGTAGATCCTTGCCAAATTGATGATAATTAACTGACAAAGCATCGGCATCAATCAATTTCAAACGTGTGGCGGCCAAAGGAAGATTCAGGAGGGGCGCATGGAGATCTCGATCGATTTCGATCGCGGTGAGGTGTGCCACCTTTTCAAGTAGCGGCATGGTCAAAGCGCCAAGGCCTGGACCAATTTCAAGCATATTGTCATGTATCTGCGGATCGATCAGCCGAACGATATCTGCAATCACGGATTGTGTTTGTAAAAAGTTCTGTCCAAAACGTTTACGCGGGCGATGAAGCATGCCTGTCCCTGCACTGGTTTTCAATGGTGCCTTATGATATTGGTTAATTATGAAACAATCAAGAGGTGCGGAGATTTTTGCGGGGCGATTGCATTAAATTAATTTAAATTAGGGCACGGAAACCGAGCCACGACCGTTAGGGAGTGGAAAACTGAATAGCTGGCTTGACATATGTGCTTGAAAAATTAGATGTTGTGCTACCGTTTAATTTGATAGAATTCGCAACGATAAACAAGTCCAATAAGCCAAAAGGAAAATGGTGAAATCATGTTGTATGAAACAGCAATTCCGCTCGCTTATTTTATTACATTTACTTGTTATGGAACATGGTTGCATGGAGAAAAATCAACCGCTGTAGATCGATTTACTAATATACCAGGAACAGATTTTTTATCTTTCAATTCAAAACGGTTACATTTGGTAAAAAAACGAATGCCTGAAACACCCTATTTTCTAGATGAATCAAGGCGGAAAATCGTTTTACAGGCTATTCAAGAGGTATGTATACATCGCCAATGAGTATTGCTGGCGGCGCATGTTCGGTCAAATCACGTGCATCTTGTTATTCATGCCATAACACAGCCAGAACAAATCATGAATACAATAAAGTCCTATGCTTCGCGTCATTTAAACAAAGCAAAATTGGATGAGTGTCGCGTTAGACGATGGACACATCACGGTAGCACGAGATATCTTTGGAAAGAAACAGAAGTTGAAGCTACCATACAATATGCTGTTTACGAACAGGGCTTGCCAATGGCAGTATTTGAAAATAAAGATAGAGCCTTCTACGCCCTGTTCTAACTTTTCCACTCCCTAACGGTCGTGGCTCGGTTTTCGTGACCTAATTTAAATTATTTTAATGTAATCGCACTAAATTCGCCTCCGCCCAGCCAAATTAAAACCATGTGCTATAATACCTAAAAGCATATTTTGATGTGGTGATTTTTGGTAGATGATATGGGGGCTATTATGAGTAAATTGTTAGCATGTTTTGGTTTGTTTTTGTCGTTATTGAGTTACCAATCTGTGTGTCAAGCTGCCATGGATTTAGAAGATATCAATGGACATAAAATCGCGTTGTCATCGTTGCATGGCAAATGGGTCTTTATCAATTATTGGGCCAGTTGGTGCGGGCCATGTGTGAATGAAATCTCTGAATTGAATAGTTTTGCCAATAATCACGCAGATAATGTAGAAGTTTTTGCGGTGAATTTTGACTCCACGTCTTTACCCAAACAACGTCGTTTGGTAAAAGATTTTGCGATTGAATATCCCAGTTTGAATCCTCGTTCCTTAAAGTCACTCCATTTAGATAATATTTCTGTCGTACCTGTGACCTATGTCTTTGATCCCAACGGCAATCTGAACACCACCTTATACGGCGGCCAAACAGAACGCAGCTTGCAGGAATTGGTGAGTGGCTGATATCAGTGTTTGCGGCCAGGTTTGTGGTAATAACCGTATTTTATTGATATCTTCCGTACAAGGTAATAGACTTTAGTTCGCTTGAATACGAAAAAAGGACGGCTCATATTAGAGGCACTCAGGCGGATATTTGTTTATGTTGATGATGTAAGTGAGGTAAATTTTTTAACGAACGCGTTAGTGCAAGACGCCGTACTTAGAAATCTAGAAATTAGATGAGTATTCAATGAAATCTGGTGCGGCAAATTAGAAGTGCCCACTCCTCTTATCGCGGAGAAGTTATGATATAATCAAAGTATACAATGTATACGAGGATAGTCATCATGGCCCATACCCCGCATCCGCACCAAGCAGTCACGTTAAGTGTTAGAATACAACCAGAGGCTCGCGAGCAATTAGAGACTTTAGCGCATGCTACTGGGCGAACCAAATCATTTTTAGCCGCAGAAGCAATAGAACATTATTTGTCCATGCAAACTTGGCAAATCAACGGTATCAAAAAATCAATTAAAAAAGCGAATGATAAAAATGCCACTTTTATAGAGCATGAGCAAGTGTTAACCTGGTTAGCGAGTTGGGGTGATGACAATGAGCAGGACCCGCCTAAATGAAGATTCGATGGTTGGAGGATTCCATCCAAGATTTAATATCACTGCGTCAATACATAGAGCAAGAGAATCCCGCTGCAGCAAAACGAGTTGCTAAAATAATTATTCAGTCAGTGAATCTTTTATTGGATCAACCAGGCATTGGTAGAGCTGGACGTGTGCCAAACTCTCGGGAGTTGGTTGTTACCGGAACACCTTTCCTGGTTCCTTATCGGATTAAAAACAATACCATTGAGATATTACGCGTCCTGCACAGCGCTAGGCAATGGCCGGAAGCATTTTAAAAACTTGAAGTTCCGTTGGTCGACTCTCCTGCCTAGTTTTTTAATAATTTTCTTGAAAGAAAGAGATTGTTTCATCGCCAAAATCATAGTCATCCACCCATCCATTGTCTATTTCTGCTTTAGAAAGTAACGCATCTCGGATAAGCGCACAGGATCAATCCGGATTTTCTTCGGCAATTTTGCCTGTTTTTGCCCAGTGCTCCATTTGGCCAGGACTAGAGCGGGACAATACCTCACCCACTGCTTGCGCTTGCTTTACAAGATGATCGGATAATATGACTGATGGGTCCATTTTTCTTTTAGCCGACGGCTCCTTTGATATGCCTTGTTTTAAAGTGCTCAAGAGCACCCTCTTTATATGGTTAAAAATTTTACTAATCTTTGATTTTTTCACATTGTTGTTCTATATTTAACTTATTAATGCTGGTTTTTTTTGAGGGGGTTATCATGAGGGATGTCGGGAAGGCATTAGGTTTAGTAACGCTAACCAATGATGAATTAGTGGAGCAAACCAGGGCTAGTATTGGAGCTATGCCATTGCCAACGGGTGAGCCGGTTCCCCGAGATATCCGGGCAGCTTCTAATGCTTTGGTGACAGCATGTGATACCAGATTAAAAGAGATAGAGGCAGCACTAGAAAAGACCGGTACAGACCTTGAGACTAAAGAAGAGCTTGAGGAAGAAAAAGAAAATTTACGGAATATGCTAAATAAGATTTACGAGGCTAACACAAAGCCTAACAGGACGTGGAAACAGTTTTGGGCGGATAATGCAGAGTTGTGTGCGCTTGTGAAGCCTCAAGCAATCGCTAGAGAAATTGGTATCTTAGTGATTCAGGCGGAGGCCGTTGCGGCCGTTGCAGCCGTGCTTGCAATATTTGTATTTCCCCCATTGGGCATGATATTGGCTGCCTTGGTCGTTGTTGCGTTTTGCGTGTACAAGTTAGTTAGCGCTGCGCTCGCGATTGGTAAAGCTTGGGCTAAGTCCAATGAAAATTTAGCCCGTCGGCAGCTTAATTTAGGGGAGGGGATTAAAAATGATAATATGAAGCTGGCCAAGGGTCAATTGGATAGCGCTGTTGAGGCTAAAGAAAAAACTGCTGCGGCGTTGGCGGAGGCAAACAAAGAATTGAAAGCAGCGACATCTGAGGAAGCAGAAGCAGAAGCAGCGGTCGAGCTATTAGAGAAGGAAAAGAATAGGGTTGGAGATACACTTGCGGTGGATCAAATTGCTTTGCGTGCGGCTGAGGGTGAGCTAGCTCAACTTCAAAGTGCGCGATTATTACTTACCGAGGAGGTAGCGACTACAGGTAGTAACCTGAGCACGGCTGAGGGTGAGCTAGCTGAACTTGAAAGTGCGCGATCAGTACTTGCCAGTGAGGCTGATAATGTAGGGCAGAGCCTGAGTGAGGCTCGGATTGAATTGGAGAGGTTGAAAGGCCTCGATGAAACAGATCAAAACCGAGCGGAAAGAGAGAAAATAGGCGATCAAGAGAAAAAAATTATCAGACTAGAAGGTGGCTTGTCTTCAGCCAACGAAAAATTACAAGCAAAAACAGCTGAAAGAGAGGTGAAACAGGGGCAAGTCGGCACACTAAGAACTGACTTGTCTTCAGCCAACGAAAAATTACAAGCAAAAACAGCTGAAAGAGACGCGAAACAGCGCGACGTTGAGATACTAAAAGTCCCTGTTACAAGAGGAATAACTCAATTAGCCGCAATTGACGCTAAGCTTGTAGCGCCAAATCAACGATTAGCTACTGCTAGTGCAGCGCGCGGAGAGAAAGAAACAAATGTGCGGGTTGCTGAGGGAAAGGATGTAGATGCTGGTAAAAATTTTAGCGACACCAGTACCCGTGTCGCTAAACTTTCCGGTAAGCTTCTGTCCCCTCTTGCGAAAGTGAGCGCGGCACCGGCTATTGATCCTACAACGGGGAGAAAGCCTGCGGCATCGAGCGATAATTCGGCAAAATATCACGCAGGGTATGGTCAAGGAGGCGCTGGAAAATAGAAACGTAGCCTGGGTGAAATGCCGTGTCACCCGGGAGTATCAGTGGTCACAAGACGTCCGGAATGGTATTGCATTGAGATAATGACTCTATTTTGTGATTGGATTTTTTTAAATCCCGGGCTACACCGTCTCCGAGTGCCTACCTGAAACCCATCCATTAAAAACCCATTCCTCACCCCATAAAAAGTTGATTTTCCGTTATTTGTGTACTAAATTTAATCTATATATTCATTTCGGAGCGCAATATGAGTGATTCAAGGACCGAAAAACTATCCACAGATCTCACTAAGTATAAAGCAGGTCTTGTTGAGGCGTATGGTAAAACGAACGGTTGGATAAGTAGCCCCGTGACGGGGGATGGCGCAAGGTTGGATGCGGTTGCTGATAGTATCCTGAATGCGATCAAAGAGGGGATTGTTTCGCCTGAGATGGCTGAGTTGTCTTTTGAAGCGCTAATAATTTGTGGTACGCAACTCTTTGAAAACGAACATAACAAAAAGATGGATTTTGCAACGAAAGAGTCAGAGCGGGATCAACTCCTTGCTATCCTGACTCATATTCAAAATGTGAACCGTAAAACGCCGGAAAATGCAAAAAAGCTCAAAGAAGATCTTCGCGGTACGGAGATGAACGATATATGGAAAGATGTTGATGCAATCAGAGAGGATAATCAAATCAAAAATTGGACCAGGTTGAAACAAGTGTTGTTTGGGTTGGGGTGTGCGATTGCTATCGCCATTATCATCACGGCGATGTTGACGCCAGTGGGCTGGGCCGGTGTGGGTGCGGTTTTTGTAGGGATGGCCGTGAATTTTTTCGTTCCTTATTGGTCGCAACTCATCGGAACTATGATTCTTTCCGCTGTGACACTCGGATTTATGAAGGCCATGCGACCTTTGGACACCTTTGCTTCTGAACGAGAACTTTCGACGCGCACAGAAAAAATGATCGATACTCAAAAGCGCGGATCCGCAGGTGCGATCCGTAAATTTCATGATGTGAATACGGATGGATTAGAGGATGCGGATGATGAAAGAGATGATGCGCTAGATGATGAAGCACCACTCAACCCAAAAGGCGCTTCTAACATAAGCAGCGCTTTAGGGCAGAAAACAGCAGCTCATTCTAGCCGTGGTGCCGGTTCAAAACCTGTGTGGGATACGACGGATACGGATTCAGACACTGATAGTTCTCAATCTGCTAGTGGCGTTAAGCAAGCAACTGTGTCTCAGGCATCTAGGACAGCCAGTAAACAGTCCTCTACTAGTCGGCCTGTCAATCAATCAGGCAATATGGGTGGGGCACAGTTTTCGCAACCCGCTAGCAATCCAGTCAACATGGCGAGCTCATGGCAGCCAACTCATCCTGATGAATTAAGAAGGTCGTCTCCTCCTATTGGCCGATCTGTCGACCAATCACGCGATACGGGGAACACGCGGCAGCGTGAAGCTGAACCGCCGACATCTCGGGCATCAAGAAGGCCGGTTTCTCATGAGAGCGGAGAGAGGTTTAGTAATAGGGAATCAAGTAAAACGGCGAGCCAACGGCGACATCATTCTCCAGTAGCTTCTGGACCGAATAAGTCAGGCGTTCCAAGCCCTGGAACTAAAGCTATGGCGAAAGATTTCCGAAATCAGGCGCGTGCTGATGAGAAGCGCCGTGACGCAGATCAACATCAGGAACCCGGTGGTTATCCATATCGCCGTTGATGATGATACTAGGGTCTGTTGACCATTCATCTCACGAAGCCCTACGTGCCGCCGCTTGTTGGCGGGACGTAGGGTTTTGATTTGTAAACAGACCCCTAGTTCACCACCCATTTTGCCAACACAAACAATACGTTGCCAACATTTTGTCCTCCCGGCACATAAATAAACATGAGGGTCGCGCGGCGATGGGTGACGGAGACTAGGGGTAAGGCGGCCGGGAAGGGTATGGAGTGTATGATGTCTCTTCTGGAGGTTAAAAATAGTGTATAGCCAATGCCTATGGCTGTTTTATCATTGAAATGCAGCATTTTTTCAAACCCATACCCTGCAATGGGCTCTACGTTTTTGTGGGAGTCTAGGAATGCGAAGGCATATAAGCCATGCCAATCGCCGTCTTCATCATAAAAGCTTTTTCCCAAACCGCCACCCCAGGGATTTTCATTGTAATTTTTATGATTCGAATAAAAATATCGATTATGCCAATCGTAAGCGGGGATATTGAGTTCGTATTTTCCTGTCTCCCAAATTTGTTGGACGCGATGACGTGCGTATTTGAAAAAGTCGGGGATATGTGCGCCGTCGTTCTGTGTGGTGGCTTGAGCAAGGGGGGGCAACGTTAGAATGAGTAGCAAAGTAACCTTCATGGGTAACGGCGTACGCCTCTGTCTTGGTGGCACCACTACTTGGGATCGTAGCCTGGATGCAGCGCAGCGAAATACGGGATCAGTGTCATCGACTTCCCGGATTTCGCTGCGCTGCATCCAGGCTACAATGCTTCGCCTGTGGCTCGCAAAGACGGGAGAGAACCTTACCTTCATTTCAAGTAATACCCCACATGATCCCCGCCGCAACCAACGCCGTTGCCGGGATGGTGAATAACCAAGATAACACCATGTGGCGAATGGTGGTCCAATTTAATTGACGTGCGCTGTGAAATATCCCTACGCCCGCAATCGAGCCTGCTACCGTTTGTGTGGTGGAGACGGGGACACCAAATATGGATGCACTCATGATAGCCAATGCCGCACCTGTCTCCGCTGCGCATCCGCGCACCGGATTTAAGGGCGTGATTTCGGTTCCCATGGTTTTTACAATGCGCCATCCGCCGGTTAATGTACCGAGCGCCAAGGCCAAATGACAAGTAATGGTGACCCATAAGGGAACAACAAAAGGTCCTTGTAACCAAGAGCAAGAAAAGAGCAGCAAGGTGATGATACCCATGGTTTTCTGCGCATCATTCGTACCATGAGTGATGCTTAAGCAGGCTGAAGAGATGAGTTGTAGTGTTTTGAGCAATCTTTGATTGGTTTTGGTATTCCGAATACGCAAAATGCGATTGATGATAAACATCACAGTGATGCTGGCAATGAGGCCGAGAAAAGGTGTGACCAAAATCCCGATGATAATTTTACATAATCCTACCCACTTTAGTGTAATCCATCCGCCTTTGATGATGGCCGCGCCTGCCAAGCCACCAATCAGCGCTTGTGATGAACTAGAAGGCATGGCGAAGTACCAAGTCAATAACCCCCAAAAAATGGCAGAGAGCAATGCGGAGAAGATCAGGGGGATGTCGATAATGGCTGGATTGATCAATTCAGTACCGATGGTGTGCGCCACCGCCATTTTAAAAAATAAGAACGCAATGAAATTGAATAAAGACGCCCACAACACTGCTTGCAGAGGGGTTAAGACCTTGGTTGTGACAATGGTGGCAATCGAATTTGCGGCATCATGAAAGCCATTGATAAAATCAAATACATAGGCTGTTAATACCACGCAAATGATAAAAAGCGTTCCTTGCTCCATGGCCTTCCTCTATAGATAATAGCTGCTCTTGGTTAAAAGCTTGGATCCCCAGCGCATCACCGCCCTAATGGTGTCTGGTAACGCAGCACCTCCGTGGGCATACGCAGCGAGGGCGTGGTCGTTTTCATCTATCACCATTTGCTTAATAATGGCGCGGCTCTTATGATCGGTTTCAGGCAGAATCCGTAAATGACTTTGCAAATGGCGGGTCACTTGCTCTTCTGTTTCGGCTAAAAATCCCAAACTGATGCGATCCCCAGCCAAACCTGCCAAAGCACCAATGATAAATGAGGCGCTGTACCATAGGGGATTGAGGAGGCTAGGCGCAGAGGTGAGTTCGGTTAAGCGTTTTTCACACCAGTCCAAATGATCCATTTCTTCTGCGGCGGCCTGTTGTAAATGTTCGCGAACGTCTGTTTTGTTCGCAGTCAAGGCTTGTCCTTGGTAGAGCGCTTGTGCAGAGACTTCTCCAGCATGATTGACGCGCATTAATCCTGCAGAATGACGCTTTTGCTCAAGCGTTAAGGGGTTTTCTGGGATAGCATCAGCTGGATTGGCTCGCGTGGTGTCACGGTGCGGCGACGGAAAAGCGGTCTTCAAAGCGGTATCCAATATGGCAATGCATTGGTCAACACATGAAAAAATAGGCATGGGCACCATCAAAGAAAACGAGTATGTTTAAGATTATACAGATCCGGTGCTGGAGTGCAAAGGATGGTGTGGGGTGATCTCAGGGCGATTGCATTAAAATGATTTAAATAAGGTCACGGAAACCGAGCCACGACCGTTAGGGATTGGAAAAGTTAGAACAGGACGTAGCAAGCGCTGTTGTTAAACAGCGTTCATAGTCCAGCACCCTGGGTTGCTTCGCTGCGCTCGCAAAGACGATATTTAGATTCATTTTTAGCTAAGGATGTGTTTGACTTGGGTTGGCATCAGGGCAAGAGCATGTATGTCTACAAGTTAAGCTAATCTCCTACGTCCCGGGCTTTATGCGCGGGATCCAGAGATCTGGATAAAGCCATGGATCCCGCGGACGAGCCGCGGGACGTCGTAAATTGAATGATAGTTGTAAAAATGCTGCTACCCGCGTGTTTATGCATCACACATGATCTTGCCCTGGGGTTGGTACTAGCTTGTTGGTGGTTAATTTAGGTCTATGTTATACTTCCCGTGATCTAAATTATTGTTGCGAAAGCGACTATTACAGGAATGGATGGTATGTCTATAAAACGTATTAAAATGTGGTTTAAAAATTTATTTGCAGCGGCTCCGACTGAAGCAAGACATTCGGGCGTGATCAAGTTTTTTGATCGTAAAAAACGCTTTGGATTTATTATTGCGCAAGATCACGAGTATTTTTTCCATGTGGCAGCGACACGCCCTCGCGATTTTAAAGGGTTGCAGGATGGTATCGCCGTTACGTTTGTCGTGATCAAAGGCAAAAAAGGCCCGCAGGCTGATAAGATTGAAATCGTAAAAGAAAAATAGTATTGTCGTCTGGGTGCTTTGTCGTCTGGGGTTTTAATCCATTTTAAAATCCCGGGTTATGCTGCGCTTCACCCGAGCGATACAACATCAAGGCCACAAAACACTCAGACCACCATGCACGGACCATAGAGGTAAGATGTGATGAATCAGACAAAAGAGCATGAGTTCACAGCGATTCAAGCGCAAATTGCTGAGTTGAATCGCTATTTGAATACACGGATACTTGGTCAAACCGCATTGATGACCCGCATTTTGATTGCGTTGCTCGCGGATGGCCATTTGTTGCTAGAAGGTGCGCCTGGTTTGGCTAAAACCAGAGCTGTAAAAGAATTATCTGCCGGTATCGAAGGATCCTTTCATCGTATTCAATTTACCCCAGATTTGCTGCCAGGCGATCTGACTGGCACGGATGTGTATCATCCCCAAAATGGTTCGTTTGTATTTTCTCCCGGGCCCGTGTTTCACAACATGGTCTTGGCGGATGAAATCAATCGTGCGCCAGCGAAGGTTCAGTCAGCGCTCTTGGAAGCAATGGGTGAGCGGCAAGTGACGATTGGGAGCCGAACTTATCCGCTTCCAGAGTTATTTTTGGTGATGGCGACTCAAAATCCGATTGAGCAAGAGGGGACTTACCCTTTGCCTGAAGCACAATTGGATCGTTTTTTGATGTATGTCACGATTTCTTATCCTGATGAACTGGTAGAGCGGGATATTCTTAGTTTGTCCAGGCAAGAAGCTTTGGCACAACAAGGCGTCGATAAGACCGCCGCCCAACCACTGATCAAACCTTTGCCGCAATCTGTGCTATTTGAGGCGCGCCGCCAAGTGTTGCATGTGCATACCAGTCCTGCTTTGGAAAAATATCTGGTGCAACTCGTCGTGGCGACTCGTAATCCGAGTGTGCATAGCGACACGTTAGGGCGTTGGTTACGCTTTGGTGCCAGTCCACGCGCTACCATTGCCTTGGATCGTTGTTCTAAAGCGCATGCTTGGTTAGCGGGACGAGATTTTGTGACCCCGGAAGATATTCATGCGGTTGCGCATGAAGTATTGCGGCATCGCATTTTATTAACCTATGAAGCAGAGGCAGAAGGTGTGCGTTGTGATGATTTTATCACGGAATTATTACGCCGCGTGGCGGTGCCATAGGAGATAGGAGAGACTATGCAAGGGCTAGATGTTTCTGTAGTGGAACTGATTGCACTTGCTGCGCAGGCACAACAAGTACGTTATCCCCCCAAGGGGTTTGTTGCGCGCGCTGGCTTACATCAGTCCAAAATCCGTGGCCGAGGGATGGATTTCTCTGAAGCACGGAATTATCAAGCCGGGGATGAAGTCCGTCATATGGAATGGCGCATGACAGCACGCACTGGTAGACCGCATGTGAAGGTGTATCATGAAGAGCGCGAGCGTCCTGTGCTGCTGGTCGTTGATTTCAATCCCTCGATGTTTTTTGGGACACGCATTGCCTTTAAATCGGTCATTGCTGCACGCTTGGCCGCTATTTTGGCGTGGACTGTTGCACAGCAGGGTGATCGTGTCGGTGGCTTGTTGTATTCTCCGGTTGCGCATCAAGAGTTTACCCCCCGTACGCGCCGTGCTGGTATTTTGCCGTTTTTGGCAGGACTCAGTCATTATTCGCAAACAAAATCTGTGACCAGCGATGTGGGTGAGCAAGCCTTTAATCAAGCGCTTACGCGGATGCAGCGCTTACTCAAACCCGGTAGTATTGTGGTGGTGATCTCCGATTTTTATCATTGGAACGCTGGTCATGAACGCCTCCTCGCACGCCTCAGTCGCCATCATGATTTATTGGCTTATCATATTTGTGATCCCTTAGAGCTTGCGCCTCCGCTCCCACAACTGTATGGCATGACCGATGGGCAAGCGGATGTGTTAGTGGATACCAGTTTAGACAGTGTGCGCTTTGGCTATCAATTTTATTGTGAGCAGCGGATTACGGACCTACGCCAACAAATGCTACGCATTCCGATGCAATATGTGCAAGTGACTGGCGACATGAATTTGGCTAGGTTGGTCAAGCAAACTTTTCCGCAGCGTTTGGGGGTATGATGGACCAAGGGTCGGATTTGTTGAAACAATTGCATGATATTCACCAACCCACTCCGTTGAACATGTGGTCTTTCGCGCCAGGATGGTACGTGGTATTGGGCGTGTTTCTGATAGGATTGGGTGTGGCTATCTTGTTCGGGTGGCGTTGGTATCAGCATGGTAAGGTAAAGCGCGCCGCGCTACGTATGTTGAGTGAGTATGAAAAGGAGTATTATCAAACGGCCAATGCGCAGAAAACCAGTGCTGATTTGAATGAATTACTAAAACGCGTGGCATTGGCTTATTTTGCGCGTGAAAAGGTGGCGCAATTGTGCGGCAAAGACTGGCTGCTTTTTCTAAATCAAACCAGTCATAACCTG
The DNA here is from genome assembly GCA_945878975.1 of Legionella genomosp. 1. Classification (GTDB taxonomy): domain Bacteria; phylum Pseudomonadota; class Gammaproteobacteria; order Legionellales; family Legionellaceae. The sequence goes on along the minus strand of CAMCUM010000001.1, from coordinate 44,041 downwards.
GATTTTTTGCCTGAAGAAGCCGCTTTATTACTTTGTCCGTATCAAAAGGAGCAACCGCGAGATTTACGCGCGCTTTTGCATTTGGTCCGAGCCTGGATTCAAGAAAGGGGGGCGCCATGTTTGTCTTAGCCTTTCCTTGGGCGTTATTGCTTTTAGCGTTGCCCTTTTTATTATGGTTAGGGATGCCGCCCGCACAAGCGCAAGTATCTGCCGTATTGAAAGTGCCTTTTTTTCATGCCATGCAAACGGTGGTACAGCAAGATAAAACGATGGTGGCTAAGCGTCGTAATTTTGTATGGTTGATGCTTGCTTGGGCTTTGCTCGTCGTCGCGTTGGCTGGGCCAAAATGGGTTGGTGAGCCGCGTCCTTTGGTGCGTGATAGTTATAATATTATGTTGGCATTAGATATTTCTCCCAGTATGTCCGTGAATGACATGTCCGATCATGGCCGGCATGTGACGCGGTTGTTTGCTGTGAAACGTGCTGCCAAACAATTCGTTGAAAAACGCGTTGGGGATAAAATTGGTCTGATTTTATTTGGTGAGCAAGCTTATTTGTTGACGCCTTTGACGTATGATCGTCGCAATGTTGCGCAGCGAATTGATGATGCCTCCGTTGGTTTGGCCGGCAAGTCGACATCGATTGGGGATGCATTGGGTTTGGCGATTAAGCGTTTGCAACAAGTGCCAGCAGAAGGTCGGATGATTGTGTTATTGACCGATGGGGTCTCGAATTCTGGCGTGCTCTCTCCCCTTAAAGCTGCGGATTTGGCGCGCAGTGAAAACATTCAAATTAATACCATTGGCTTGCATACCATGGTTGATCCTCGATCTTTTGATGGTTTGTTCTTAAGTATGTCTGGGGCGGCTGATTTGGATGAAGATACGTTAAAGGAAGTGGCGAACGTCACCGGTGGACATTATTTTCGTGCTACGGACCAAGCTTCCTTAGAGAAAATTTATGCGTATATTGATCAGATGACGCGTGTTGAGCAAGATCAAGCGGATATTCGGCCCCAATATGATTATTATCCTTGGTTTTTAGCAAGCGGTTTATTGATTTTATGTTGCTTATTTTTAGGGCGAGCAGGGTTGGGATGGCGACGATTCGCGCAAGGAGTGAGAACTTATCATGACTGAGTTTCATTTTTTGCGACCTTGGTGGCTTTGGGCGCTTTTGCCTATTATTTTACTCGGGATCAGATTATTGCGACGTGGCTCTGCTGTGTCAATTTGGTCTAAAGTGTGTGATGCGCATTTGCTGGCGCCTTTGTTAGTGTATCACGGTCGTGCACAACGCGTGGCGGTGGTGATGGGGGCGATAGGCAGTCTCTGTTGTATGATTTTGGCTTTGGCTGGCCCCACTTGGTCTAAGATCGCGGTCCCTACTTACCGGCAAGTGAGTCCGCATATGATTTTGTTGGATTTGTCTAGCGCGATGCAGGCCAAGGATCTGTCCCCAAACCGCTTAACGCGTGCCAAATTTAAAATTCACGATCTTTTGGCGCTGCCTGGCGCAGGGCAATTCGGATTGATGGTGTATTCGAGTGAACCGTTTGTTGTATCACCCTTGACGGATGATGCGCAAACAATCGATATTTTGTTGAGCGCTTTGAGTCCCAGTATTTTGCCGGTAGATGGCAATCATTTGGAGCAAGCGCTCGTCGAAGCCAAAACAATGTTTACTGATATTGGCCTGAATTTTGGGGATATTTTGGTGTTAACCGGTCAGGTGCCCTCGGCTGCTGCAGTGGATGCAGCACAAAAGCTCAGCACGGAAGGATACACGGTGTCTGTTATGCCAATAGTAGCTGATAAAGCCGCGCGTTCTTTGTTTACACCTTTGGCTAAAGCGGGGCATGGGGATACTTTGGTTTTGACAGATTCAGATGCCGATGTGAAACGCTGGTTGGCGTGGCAACAGCGTGTCGCGCATCGTCGGTATCAAATGAATCAACAGGATGATATGCCGCTGTGGCGTGATCAAGGTCGTTGGTTTTTGTTGCCTGGGTTGATACTATTATTACCATTATTTCGCCGTGGCTGGTTTGAGAGGATGGGGACATGAACTGGCTAATTCTCATACTATCGGCCACACTGGCCACAACTGGGCATGCCATGACTTGGCGAGATTGGTGGGAAACGCGTGATCAGCAAGCACAAACCTTTATGCATGCTGGGGATTATGCGCAAGCTGAGCAATTGTTTCAGCGTCCGGATTGGCGTGCTACGGCAGCTTATCGTGCAGAGCATTACCAACAAGCAGCGCAAACTTATGGCGCGTTGCAGACAGCAGATGGGTATTATAATGCGGGCAATGCCTTGGCAAAAATGGGGCAATATCAGCCTGCGATAGCGGCGTATAATCAAGCGTTACAGCGTGATGCGCAACATCATGATGCTTTGTTTAATCGGCAAATTGTGCAAAAACTATTAGATAAACAGAAAGAGCAACAGAAGCAGCAATCAGATAAGCAGAAATCAGATAAGCAGAAATCAGATAAGCAGGAATCAGATAAACAGGAATCGGAAAAAAAACAGCAGCCATCTTCTGATGCTTCAAAAAAATCTGATCCTAAGCAGTCGAAGTCTGAGCAAGATAAGCAGAAAAAACCGCAAGATGCTACGGATCAACCCTCGAAACCGAAACCAGAGCCCACGCAGCCTGCCCCCGAGCCTGAGAAGGCAGATCAGGCCGATAAAGCCGCGCAAAAAAAGCCGGGTAATCGCTCAGAACGCGAAGCGCAACAAGCAAAAGAGCAATGGCTACGCCTCATACCAGATGATCCGGCCTATCTCTTACGCGAGAAATTTTTACGGGATCATTTGAATCGGCAAAATGGCGAGGTGGGATCATGAAGTTAAGGACCGTAGCCTGGATGCAGCGCAGCCGAATCCGGGAAGTCGCTGGCACTGACCCCGGATTTCGCTGCGCTGCATCCAGGCTACGGTCTTGTAGAACGAAAGTAGGGTTTCTAGAAAGGATTTGCCCATGGCTTTGTAGGATCCCTGTCATCCTAGCATGTTGCTTATGGCTACCTGGCATGTCTGCGTGGGCCGCGGGGATTTCTGTGGATTTGGATGCGACACAGATTGAATTAGGTCGGCAGGTTAGTCTCACACTGACCTATGATCCTGGTGCATCACGAGGGACGCCAGATTTGTCCGCTTTACAAACTGATTTTAATATTCTGGCCACACAGCAATCGATGTCTTATAGCCTGATCAATGGTCAGGCACGTTCCATTGGGCAGTGGCGTATTGTGTTGGAACCGAAACATGCGGGATTGATCACCATTCCAGCCATTCATATCGGTTCTTTGTCTAGTACCCCCATGCAATTGAACGTGAGTCATGTTGCCACACCTGCCCCTGCTGCAAAAGATGTGCAAGATGGTGCGCCGCATCCTGATACGACTTTGTTGGTGACTGTGGATAGCAAAACACCCTATTTGCACCAGGAAGTATTGTACAAAGTTCGCTTGGAGACAAGGAGTCGATTGGCCGATGTTCGTTATCAAGCGCCACAAGTAGATAATGCCATTTTATTTCCATTGGGAACGGGTCAAGAATCTCAAATGACTCGTGATGGGGTGGTCTATCATGTGGATGAACAGACTTATGCGGTGTTTCCGCAAAAAAGCGGACCTTTACTGATCACCCCGCCTACCCTGCATGCGCTGAGCTATGATTTTGCGCCCAAACCAGTTTCGGTAACAGGTGATCGTGTGGCATTGGAGGTGAAACCTTTGCCCAAACATACGGTACGTAGCACATGGTTGCCCTCTAAATTGGTCCGTTTGCAGGAGCATTATGATCAAGCAGAGACGCAATTAAAACAAGGTGCTACCGTTGTTCGAACCATTGAATTACAGGCGCAAGGTTTGGTGGCACAATTGTTGCCAGAAATACCTTTCCCAGAAAATGCTGATCTGCGTACGTATGCTGATCAGGCTGAGCGCGATACGCGGATCCAGCAAGGGGAGCTGTGGGGGCGATCCAAGGTGAAACTAACGTATGTGTTTCCTAAAGCGGGTAAAGTGGTATTACCGGCGATTCATTTGCCATGGTTCAATGTGAAAACCCAAAAAATGGAAATGGCTGAATTGCCAGCCAAACCCTATGACATTCTTTCATCGGATTCTGAGCCTGCGGTCAAACCCAAGCCTAAGCCTTTGCTACCACCCAAAGCTCAGCCAGTGACCAACGCACCTGTGGAGCCTATGCGACCGGCGGTTTGGGAGTGGAAACCTATTTTAGTGATGGGGGGTGCCTTGGGCATCGGTGCGAGTGTGCTGGGGTTGTTGTTTGTTTTATTGCGCTGGCGTTGGCGCGGATCCAAACCTTACCGTGATTTGCGGGCTGCTTGCAAAACCAATGATATTGAAGCGACTAAATTGGCATTGGTGGTTTGGGGAAATCAGCAGTGGGCAGGTACAGATATGACTCATTTTACCCAAATCTTACCTTTGCTACGTGAGCAAGATGTTTTACGCACAGCGCTTCAAGAATTTATGACAGTGTTGTATCATCCGAAAGCAACTGTATGGCAGGGTGCGGCATTATGGCGTGCCATCCAAGCGTTTAAAAAATATCCTGAGCCAAAGTCTGCACGTGCGCAAATCGTGCCAGCAATGCATCCTACGAGGAAATGACAGCATGACCAAAGCGATTGTTTTACTATCTGGCGGACTTGATTCGGCAACCTGCCTAGCTTGGGGCCATTCATTAGGTTATACCTGTTATGCCCTGAGCTTTGATTATGGACAAAAACATTCTGCAGAATTACAAGCAGCCCGACGTTTGGCGCAAAAATATGCGGCCATGCACAATGTGATGGCGATCCCCGCCGTGGGACAGTTAGGTGGCTCGGCTTTAACAGATGACCAATATACGGTGCCGGATTATCAAGATTCTACGGATATCCCCCTGACCTATGTCCCGGCACGCAATACTATCATGTTGTCTCTCGCTTTAGGGTGGGCAGAAGTGTTGAATGCTGATCGGATTATGATAGGGGTGAGTGCAGTAGATTATTCGCATTATCCTGATTGTCGTCCTGAGTATATCGAAGCTTTTCAACGCGTGGCATTGCTGGCTACGAAACGGGGTGTAGAAGGCCATCCTATGGTGATTGATGCTCCTTTGATCGATAAGTCCAAAGCCCAAACCATTCAAATGGGCGTTGCGGTTGGTTTGGATTACGCGCAAACCGTATCCTGTTATAGAGCCACCCTTGAGGGCTTGGCGTGTGGGACGTGTTCAAGCTGTCATTTACGAAAAAAGGGTTTTAAAGAAGCCGGAATAGTTGATCCTACGCATTATATGGTCTAACGTTTAAAGTATAGCGCTGTTGTTTTGATGGCGATCTAAGGAACCCCCTATGTTATTGAGATGGATGATCCTATTTGGTTTGCTCACACCATTGATGGGGTGTCAAACTTTTCATCACCCTTCGATACCGGCAAATTGCTGCCCTAACTTACCCAAGATCGAAACTATTGTCCATAAAACGTCTATGTTTAATCGGATCGATGCTGCCGGCAACATGAATTTACGTTTACATACTGGCGCGCGTCAAGCATGGATCTCTTTGCATGGTGATGCCCGTGATATTGAGAATGTGGTGTGGACTGTGCAAAGAAGAACGATCATCATTCGGTTTGCGGGTGGCGCACCTTCGTATGGGCCGGTGGATATTGGCTTGGGTATCCCGCACCTGCATGCTATTACTTATCGTGGTTCGGGCGAGATCATGGGACGTAGAATGTCTTCAGGGCAGTTGGACTTTAATATTTCGAATGATGGGGTGACAAATTTAGAGGGCCGTATGAATTTGCATCGTGCCGTGTTCCGAGGGGATGGTCGGGCACTTATCAAAACTGGCCGGAATCACGACCTGAATTTGGTTCTTAAAGATGATGTGCGGGTGAAAATTGAAGGAACGTCTGAACTGCGCACCTTACAAATGTCGGGTAACAGCTGTTTAAGCCTTACTCGGGTGAAAGCGGAGACAATGCGTGTGATGATGCAAGGATCGGCCAATGCCCGATTGGCGGGTACGGCGCAATTAGCTTTGGTGAACTTGCGAGGGCATGCGAATTTGAATGCGCGGTATTTACTGGCTACAGAGGCATATGTCAGAACGACTGATCGGGCTACGGCGAGCATAGCGGTGGTGCAAACACAGCATACTTTGGCCGGGGGTCAAAGTACGATTTATTACTACAAGACGCCGACTTATAAAACAGATTTTATGGCAGAGAATGGCACCATACTAGACATGGGAACGTTGGGTAAAAATTAACAGGAGAGATTAATGGAAGATCCAGATGACGAGAAGCATAACGCCGCCCCTTCGCAAGACCCTACGATTGTTGAAACAGGAAAAAAAGATGAAAAAAACCCGGATGCGGGTAAATCAAATGATGCAACTGATCCAAACGATAAAAAGGGCGCAGAGTCCACGGGTGCTGGTTTTAACCTTGCTGGAAAAATTAGGGAAGGTATTGATGCTGTTAGTTATGTGGGTGCTATTAAGAATGTTGTTTCGGGAGCGTACCATTTAGCAAGCATTGTGGTGAACACGTCGCAGGCTGTGATGAATGCTGCAGGACTTACTAAACTTAAAGAAACAGTGATGGGCCAGAGTGTAGCGGCTTCCGCTCCCAAACCCCCGAAGCCGGGCAGTGGTGGAGGACCTAAGAATGATGAGGAGGCGGACGCGAAAAAGAGCCGTGGCCTTCATTAAGTCGTATCAGATCACGATCTTCATCCAATGGTAGCATATGGGCAGAGTGTTCTAACCAATGGATTTGCACTTGTGAATAGTGAGCAAATTGTTGTGCGATGGTTTGAGAGTCGACAACTCGGTCATGTCGACCAAGAAATAAATCAGTGGGACAACCGGGTGCTTGATACGTTTGAGATTGAACAAACGCTAATATTTCTAGGATAACCGGTATGGGCAAACGGCGATAAACCAATTCTTGATACTGAGTAGATTTAGAATAAAAATCGCCCGCATAATTAGGGAGACTCGTACAACCTAACGTCGACAATGCCCGTGCAGCGAATCGGGCTAATGCAGGCGAGTAGTAAAGTTTTAAAGCGGGCGCTAATAAGTATAAATGCTGGATGGGAAAAGCGCGTGACAATTCCAATGCCAGCGCCCCGCCCATGGAAAAGCCGACAACGTTGACTTGCGCATAGGTGTTGATGAGTGTTGCGCAATGTGCATGCGCTGCATCACGCCACTTTTGGGCGGTAGATTGAGCAAATGCTTGTAGAGACTGCGCATGTCCCGGCAAAACGGGGCACACAATGCGATCATAACCAGTCAGATGCGGTAAAATAGCACGATACACGGCCGGAGATGATGCAAATCCGTGGAGCAACAATAGCGCACGCTCATGCAGAGGTGTGATGACCTGATCAATCGGCTTGGGGTAGTCGACCTCTTGTTCACCGAGCGTTCGGATTATTTTTCCTCGATGAAAGAAAGCAAAATCACGCGTCTGCATGGTAGTTACTCACTTTGTTCTCCATGATCTTGGTGAGAATCACCGTCTTTGCTTCGTTACGCTTGCAAAGACGGTGATCTATTTAAATTTCCATTAATTTATGCGGCAAGCTTTCAATGCGGCCTGCTTGCGTGATTTCAACATAATTTAATTTACGTTGTAATTCACGGACGGTGTTTGCACCTGCATACGTCAAACCGGAACGTAAGCCTCCTATGATATCGCTAAGCAACTCATCGGCACGTTCACGATAGGGTACTTCTGCAGACACACCTTCCGCTGTTTTCCATTCATGCATTTGTCCTAAATAACTTTCTTGCGCTTCGCGGGACGCCATCCCACGATATTGTTTGACGCGAGATCCATCTGCCTTGGTGATGATCTTGCCTGGTGTAGGTTCTGTGCCGGCCAGCATACCGCCGATCATGACAAAATCTGCACCGAATGCCAATGCTTTAACAATATCGCCAGGGGTTTTGAGACCCCCATCGGCTACAATCGAGCGATCCGAACGCGTGCAATCTTGAATACAGGTTAACATCGGGATCCCAAAACCAGTTTTGATGCGAGTACTGCATACGGATCCGCCCCCGATCCCTGCTTTGATAATATCTGCACCACATGAAGCGAGATAATCTGCTCCGGCATAAGTTGCCACATTGCCTGCCATGATGCAGCGTGATCCCAATATTTGCCGTAGGCTTTTCAGGGTTTTTCCGACATATTTTGCATGCCCATGTGCCACATCCACGCAGAAAAAATCAGCACCGGCATCGCGCAAAGCTTCGGCACGCTCTAATTCTGCTTGTGAGCAACCGATAGAGACGAATACAGCCCCCTTGCATGCTTTTAATTCTTTGACATTCTCTTCGATACTTAAAAAGCGATGCATGACACCAATGCCTCCTTTGGCGTGCATGAAATTAGCCATTTTGCTTTCTGTAATGGTGTCCATATTGGAACTCATAACTGGTAAGGACAGCGTTAATTTGTTTAGTCGGTCGGTTACAGTTGTGTCTACGATCCGGCGAGATTCATGATGATTGTAGGCAGGAACCAACAGGACATCGTCATAAGTGATAGCGCGCGTCATAATGTCTCCTATAGATTTTCAGCAGCATAGTACGCTAAGCGCGAACGTTCGCCACGAGTCAATGTTATATGGGCACTATACTGCCAATTTTTAAATCGATCCACTGCAAAAGTAAGACCGGAGGTTGTTTCGGTTAAATAAGGCGTGTCAATTTGCTTGATGTCACCCAGACATACGATTTTGGTCCCAGGTCCTGCGCGCGTGATCAAGGTCTTGATTTGTTTGGGGGTGAGGTTTTGTGCCTCATCGATGATGATAAATCGATTAAGAAAGGTGCGGCCACGCATAAAATTCAGAGAACGAATTTTGATTTTATTTTTCAATAAATCCTCTGTTGCTGTGCGACCAAAGCTGCCGCCGTCCTGATTCGCGTATAACACTTCGAGATTATCCATCAATGCTCCCATCCAGGGCGTCATTTTTTCTTCTTCGGTCCCTGGTAAAAACCCGATATCCTCACCGACGGGAATGGTGACTCTGGTCATGATGATTTCTGTATACCGTCGTTCATCTAAGACTTGTGCTAAGCCAGCGGCGATGGTTAATAGCGTTTTTCCAGTCCCTGCTTGGCCTTGAAGTGTGATGAAATCAATATTCGGATTGAGGAGCAGGTTTAACGCAAAATTTTGCTCGGCATTGCGTGCGGTGATCCCCCAAACGGCATTTTTTTCGATGGTATAATCTTTTGCCATTTCAACTAAGGCTTCGTGCGTTTCTACTTGTTTGACAATGCCTTTGAATTCTTGATTGCCCGTGATCAAGCAATCATTGGGGTTCCAACCGGTGATGAGTGGACCGTTGATACGGTAAAACGTTTTACCATTGTCTTTCCAGGCTGTCATGTCATTGCTATGAAGATCCCAAAAATCATTTTCTAAATAATGTAAACCACTGTGCAATAAGGTGACATCATCTAGAACTTGATCGGTATAATAATCTTCTGCCAGAATACCAATGATGCCTGCTTTGATGCGGAGATTGATGTCTTTGGAGACGAGTACTATTTGGCGGTGAGGTTCCTTTTTTTGTAAACTCAAAGCAATGGCCAATAGTGTATTATCGACATTGTGTCCGGGCAGAGACGGCGGCTGTTCTTGTTTTAGATCGTCGGTTTGAAAAAATAAACGGCCCGTGCTTGAGTTCGGTTGATTCGAAATAAAGCTGGGAATTTTTAATCCGGCGACGATTTCAGGGTGTGATGCGCCGCTCATTAATGCCACTAACATTCGATTGGTTTGACGAACATTGCGCGCCACTTCAGAAAGACCGGTTTTGTGTCTATCGAGTTCTTCTAGTACGACCATAGGTAAATATATGTCGTGCTCTTGAAAATGATAAATCGCTGTGGGATCATGCATCAGTATGTTAGTATCTAGCACAAATAACTTACGTTCCGTGTTGGTCATAGTTCGTCCTGTTTTATAACGATACCTATCCAGCATAACATACCCTTCGCTCGGACATACAACATGGATAAAAAAGATAGCGCTACAATTATTACAAATAAAAAAGCCCGCTTTGAGTATTTCATTGAGGAAGACTATGAAGCTGGTATGGTGTTAGAGGGATGGGAAGTCAAAAGCTTGCGTGCGGGGCGTGTGAATTTGTCGGATGCGCATATTATTGTAAAATATGGCGAAGCGTATTTGTTGGGCGCCCAAATTCAACCCCTCCCTACCGCATCGGCCCATACCAATCCGGATTCAAGTCGGACACGTAAACTTCTCCTAAGTCGCAGAGAATTAAACCAATTAATTGGTAAAGTGGAACGGCAAGGATATACTTTGATCCCATTGTCCTTCTATTGGAAGCATAATAAGGTTAAAATGAAAATGGCCCTCGCGAAGGGTAAAAAAACACATGATAAACGTGATTCCGTAAAAGACCGAGATTGGCAACGGGACCGAGCGCGCGTTATGAAGAAACATTTATAGGAGCAGGTATGTGCGGCATTATGGGCGCAGTATCCAAACGAGATATTAGCAAGATTTTATTAGAAGGTTTGCGCCGCTTGGAATACCGTGGTTATGATTCTGCAGGGATTGCGGTTATCCACGACGAATCAGGCGTGCATCGCATGCGAACGGAAGGGAAAGTACAAGCGTTGATAGATGCTTTGAGCCATGATACTGCGAAGGGATATTGCGGACAGTTAGGCATTGCCCATACGCGCTGGGCGACACATGGTCGTCCTTCAGAAAGCAATGCGCATCCACACGTATCATATAATGAAGTGGCGATCGTGCATAATGGTATCATCGAAAACCATGCTGTGTTGCGAGCGCGCTTACAAGGCTTAGGCTATCAATTTACCTCTGAAACAGATAGTGAAGTGGCAGCGCATTTGATTCATCATCATTATCATGTGGTCCCCGATTTGGTAAAAGCGGTCCAAGCGGCTGCAGAGGAACTGTCGGGTGCGTTTTCTTTGGGCGTGATTCACGGTCAGCATCCAAATGAATTGGTGGCGATTCGAAAAGGCAGTCCTTTGGTGGTTGGTCTCGGAGTGGATGAAAACTTTATTGCATCTGATCCTTTGGCCTTGCGTTCTTTTGCGGATCAAGTCATTTTTTTGCAGGAAGGGGATAGTGTCCATTTGACGCCTATCAAGGTCAGCATTTATGATAGCAAGCAGCAACAGGTGCAACGCAATGCGGAGCCGTTGAGTGCAGATAGTTTTACGATCACGAAAGAACCGTATCGGCATTTTATGCTGAAAGAAATTTTTGAACAAACCACCGTATTAGGGGATACTTTAGCGGGGCGACTGTCAAGTTTGGAGCTTTTGAAGGCAAGTTTTGGTGACCAAGCATTGGCGCTGTTTGCACAAACAAAGCAGATTCATATTATTGCGTGTGGGACCAGCTATCATGCTGGGTTGATTGCGAAATTTTGGTTTGAGTCTTTGGCTGGTTTGGCGACGCAAGTAGAGGTTGCGAGTGAGTATCGTTATCGCGATGTGGTGGTGAATCCCAATACTTTGTTTATTACCATTTCTCAGTCGGGAGAGACTGCCGATACGCTGGCGGCTTTATCCAAAGCAAAATCAGCAGGCTATATCGGTACGTACTCGATTTGTAATGTGGCCAGCTCCACGTTGGTGCGTGAGTCGAATCATGTTTTTTTAACCCGTGCTGGGGTGGAAATTGGCGTGGCTTCTACCAAAGCATTTACCACGCAATTGGTTGCTTTATTGATGATTGCCACGGTCTTATGCCAAGACGATCGTGCACAAGCCGTGTTTACAGAATTGCAACGTTTGCCCGCTGCTTGTGAACGTGCTTTGCATTTGAACCCTGAGATTGAAAAATTAGCCCATCAATTTGTGAATAAAGGCAATGCGCTGTTTTTGGGGCGCGGTGTGCAATTTCCGATTGCTTTAGAGGGGGCGCTGAAATTAAAAGAAGTGTCTTATATTCATGCGGAAGCGTATCCCGCAGGAGAATTAAAACATGGTCCTTTGGCTTTGGTTGATAAAACCATGCCTGTGGTGGTGGTAGCGCCTAATGACGAATTGTTAGACAAACTCAAATCTAATCTACAAGAAGTTTCTGCGCGTGGCGGGCAGTTATTTGTTTTTGTCGATGATGAACAAGCTTGGACGGAAGATTATGCCACATTTATTCGTGTCCCGTCCGGTGGGGTTTGGATTGCGCCGATTATTTATGCCATACCATTACAGCTTTTGGCTTATCATGTCGCAGTTGCTAAAGGCACAGATGTGGATCAACCGCGAAATTTAGCGAAGTCTGTTACAGTAGAATGAAATAATAGGAGCAATGAGAAAAATATGAATTCAGATGTTTCCCAGGTTGCATTAACCATTAGTAAAGAACTGAGTATTGATCCTGTTAGGATTGAAGCAGCGATCCGTTTAATGGATGATGACGCTACTGTTCCTTTTATTGCGCGCTATCGGAAGGAAGCAACGCAATATCTCGACGATACAGAATTGCGAAAAATTGCTCAACGTCTCCTTTATTTGCGTGAACTGACAGAACGCCAGGCGGCTATTTTGCAAAGTATGCGCGAACAATCTGTGTTGACGGATGCTTTGGAGCAAGCCATTTTAGCGGCGACGACCAAAACGCGTTTGGAAGATTTGTATTTACCTTATCGCCCTAAGCGACGCACCAAAGCGCATTTAGCTAAAGAAGCTGGATTGGCGCCTTTGGCAGAGGCTTTATTACAAGATGATAGTCTCGATCCGAATAGTTATGCGCAACAATTCCTGAATACGGAATTAGGGATAGAGACGGTAGAAATCGCCTTGGAAGGTGCACGTCAAATCCTGATGGAGCAATTTGCAGAAGAGCCTGATGTGTTGGCACAATTGCGCCAAACTATTTGGCAAGAAGGTACATTGACAGCTCAAGCCAGTAAACCTTCCAAAGAAAAAAACGGGACGAAAGGTAAAAAGGGAGCGAAGGAGAACAAAGATAATAAATTTGCTGATTATGCGAATTTCTCACAGCAACTATGTAAAATCCCATCCCACCGTGCCTTGGCGTTATTCCGTGGTCGTAAAGAACAGGCCTTGAGTCTCGCTATTACGATTCCTAATCCGGATTTGGGCGAGCAATCAATTTGTCGTTATTTTCATATTAATGCTGCTAATCTATGGCTGATGGAAACGGTGCGTATGGCTTGGTCGACTAAATTATGGGCCAAATTGGAGTTGGAATTATTGAACCGCTTACGTGAATTTGCGGATGAAGAAGCGATTGACGTTTTTGCTAAGAATTTACGTGATTTATTATTGACGGCACCTGCTGGCGCCAAAGTGATTATGGGCTTAGATCCCGGTTTGCGAACGGGTTGTAAAGTAGTCGTGGTTGATCAAACCGGCAAAGTTTTGGATCAAGATACGGTTTTCTTGGTGCAATCGCAAGACACATGGCATGCTGCGTTGGCTACCTTGGCAAAATTAGTTGCGAAATATCATGTTGGTCTCGTCAGTATTGGTAATGGGACTGGCTCGCGTGAAACGGAGCGCTTGGTTGCTGAGATGATGAAAATGTATCCGGATTTGCCTTTGACCAAGGTTCTGGTGAGTGAAGCGGGTGCGTCGGTATACTCTGCTTCGCAATTGGCCGCTGATGAATTTCCGGATTTGGATGTGAGCTTACGAGGTGCCGTATCGATTGCAAGGCGTTTGCAAGATCCCCTAGCTGAATTAGTCAAAATAGAGCCCAAAGCAATCGGAGTAGGGCAATATCAACATGATGTGAATCAAAGTCGCTTGGCGCAATGTTTGGATGCTGTGGTAGAAGATTGTGTGAATGCAGTGGGGGTCGATATCAATCGTGCTTCTGTCGCATTGTTATCCCATGTCTCGGGATTGAGTGATACATTGGCCAAACAATTGGTTCAGTATCGCGATGAGCATGGCGCATTTGAGAGTCGTGAAGCATTGAAAAACATTCCACGCATGGGTACGAAGACGTTTCAACAAGCGGCAGGATTTTTGCGGATTTCTGAAGGTAGTAATCCTTTGGATGCGTCGGGTGTGCATCCAGAAGCGTACTCGTTGGTAGCGCGTATTGTACAAGACTCGGGGCTGGATCTAGCTAGTTTGTTGGGAAACACCGTTGCGCTTCAAGCCATTGATGCGACACGATATGTCGATGAGCATTTTGGTTTGGCGACGGTGCAAGATGTGTTATTAGAATTGGAAAAGCCGGGACGTGATCCCAGGCCAAGCTTTAAAACAGTCGCTTTTAAAGAAGGCGTGAATGATATTGCAGATTTAGAACCAGGTATGATTTTGGATGGTGTGATTTCGAATGTGACTCATTTTGGTGCTTTTGTGGATATTGGGGTCCATCAAGATGGTTTGGTCCATATTTCTGAGATGGCTGGGCGTTTTGTCAAAGATCCGCATGCTGTGGTCAAAGCGGGGGATATTGTGACCGTGAGAGTCACTGAAGTGGACAAGGAGCGGCGCCGCATTGGCTTAAGTATGAAGTTGCAAGAGGAACAACGACCCCCTAAGAAAGATCATCCTGTTGCTAAGCAGTCCCAAGACAAGCCATCGGTCAAAAAACCAAAAGCCAACGCTCAGCCTGCGCGCTCAGCTGCACCACAGAAGTCATCGAAGCCGCCGCAACCTAAACCTATATTGAATACTGCGATGGCAGATGCTTTGAGTAAATTGAAACGCAAAATGGAGCCCTAATGGTACCCAAAGGTGAACTAGCCATTCAAACGTTAGCGATGCCAGCACACACGAATCCAGGTGGTGATATTTTTGGAGGGTGGCTGGTATCAAAAATGGATTTGGCTGCGGGCGTCATGGCGAAGCGCGTAATCGGTGGTCGCGCAGTGACGGTTTCGATTCATACCATGAATTTTTTGAAACCAGTTCATATTGGGAATTTGGTCAGTTGTTACGTGAAATTGGTTAAAATTGGTAAAACCTCGGTGACCATTGATGTGGAAGTATGGACCGAAGATTTAAGCTCGGCAAAAAAAAACAAAGTAACAGAGGGAACTTTTGTATTTGTAGCGATTGATGCGCACGGAAAAAGTAGAGAGATTTCGAGACAATGATTGCAATAAAAACACTGGATCAGTGGCTCGCGCAGATTGCTGAGTTTATTCAACAAGACAAAGATATTGATTCGGAGTGTTACACGCATTTTATTGATAACCCAGAACTGGCTATCCAAGTGGTCGATGTCTTGGTGGGGTTGGATGAGCGACGCATGGAAGAGGCGCCGTCGCATTATACCGCGTGTATTTTTGTGTTAGACATCTGTGTTGCCAGGCTCCAAGCCGCCAGTGAGTGTGCTTCGAAACTAGCTGAAAAAAACTTGCAACAATTGATGGCATATTTGGCTGATCAGTTGCTGGCAGGTCAGCACTCTCTGAGTTTTTGGTTACCCATATTAAATGCTTTTTATGAAGTGCATGTTGAATTGTCCCCTCAATTAAAGGACGCTTACTTGACGTTGGCCAATCAAGAAAGCATGGACACACCTGCCGATGAAGCTGCGCATCTGAGTTCTATCCGTGATTTGATCAAAGAGTTGTCTGATTTATCCGTGTTTGAAATTGCGGAAAACTTTTTTGCGCAAAGTTATGCAATGCCACCAGAATTTTTTGTCGATTTGATATTGGATTTGTATCATTTAGAAGAAGGTCAGGATATTGGGCTGTTAACGCTGCTTCATCCGGATCCTGAGGTGCGCGAAGTGGTTGTGGCAACCCTTGAGTCATTAATGTCTTCGATACAATTGAGTTCGATTGCTTTATCGCGGTTGCAGATGATCAAGCATTGGTATCCTAAGTCTTACCATCCGCAATTTGATCATTGGATCACCTTGCAAAGAAAAAAAGAGGTGGTTTTTCATCGAGCAAAACCGGCTCGCATGCTGATGTTGAAAGCAAGTGAAATCGATGGGGGTGGTGCACAAGGTATTTTTATTCAAATGAGGAAACGAGGACGCAATCGGTTGTGTGGGTTATTATTCAAATATCATTTGGGGATCAAAGATGCTTGGATTACGCCAGTGATGTCTGCTGAGGATGTGTTGCATTATCATGATGAAGTGTTTGATGATTCGATTATGCTGCGTCGTGTCGATCTGACTTATCTGACTAGGATGACCAATCATTTTTTAGCGGTGACCTTGGCGCATGGCGGGATGCCTGATTTGCAATTGCTGGAAATCCAAGAAGAACTGGGTTTACAGTTTGTGCCAGAAGCGTTGGATATAGAAGATATGCTGCAGCAATTGGGCGTGAAAATCAGCCCATTTACCGAAGAAACGATCCAAATTTCTTTACGCCGTTCGCAAAAATGGCCACGCACCAAGCTCTTTGTGGATTCATGGTTTGTAGAAAATGCGCAGATAGATAAATTGGTTAATCAATGTTCGGGGTTTGTTGATGGCATCAAGGTATGTGAAGTAGAACAAGCCATCCCTATGGTTTTTCAGGAAGAGTTTGAACAGAATCGCGAGCGTTGGTTGTTCCACTTTTTGTGGATGAGTTTGTGGATGAAAGAGCATGCACGTGCCAGAGAAGTGATGTGGCAAGATAGTTTTATCATTGCTCATTTGATCCACAGCGGCACACCATTAGTTGATATCCCTCTCATGCATACCATTGTTAAGAAATCGGTCTTAAATAGTATTGATACGATGCAAGAACGTAGGACGCATTTGGCTTAGATTCTTAGGGTCTGTTGATAATTCATCTCACGAAGCCCTCCGTCCCGGGGCTTGTCCGTGGGACGAGGGTTTTGAATTGTCAACAGTCTTTAATTTTTTCCACCTCATTTTGTTTGACAAAAGGACTTGTAAACAATGCTAAGACGAATTTTTGGGTTATGGTTGCTGTTATTTTTCCAGATGGTGGGGTTACTTGGGCGCTTAGTACGACGCAACCGGCTGGTTTAGGCAATCTTTTTGGCATCGGTTGAGTTCCGCTAGCTAATCTGGATTTTTGACTGTGTCTGAGGTCCGGCCCCGATCCTGGTAAAAAGTTATCAAATGCTTGATTCTCACGTCTCTGCGATTTTTTATCATTTGAGACACTGGTGTGTAACTATCTGGTTTTTTTAAAAGGAAGCAACCACCTCTGGTCGGATCCCTCTAATATGGTTTTTTTCATCAACAAAAATCACAATCGGAAGATGTGTACTACATTCATGCTCAATAAGTTGTATAAAAGATGCAATAATAACAATGTCCCCTGGAGTTACTAAATGAGCTGCTGCGCCATTAACGCAGACATCAGATGAACCAGGATTTCCTTCAATAGCGTATGTCTCAAAGCGCGTACCTGCTGTAACATTCCAAATATTGACTGCCTCATTAGGCAGTATATTTGCTTTAACTAATAATTCTGGAGAGATAGTAATACTGCCCTCGTAATTCAAATCAGCCTGTGTCACACGAGCACGGTGAATTTTTGATTTTAACATCCTTCTGTATATCATATTTTATCCTTATTTTGATGCTCAATATTGATTTATAAAAGCCTTAGTACAGATTCGTTTTTACTCACGTCTTCTTCAATTTGCAATTTTTTCTGATGAAATTTCCTAAACCTAGAAAATCTAGGTTCTTTCAAAACATACTTGAGCTCAATATCATCAAAATCCTCGGCATTGATATCGCATACTTTAGAGCCATACGCAAACATCATAATAGCTCTGAGTAGTACCCAAGGTATGGACTTATCAACAAGTTGAACCAAATTCAGATACTGTAAATAACTGCGATTGAGAGATATTAACACCGCAATTTTTGAATTAGGCCTACGCTCTTGCTGAAATAATTCGTCTGTAGTAAGCAGTTTTAAATTAGCTAAGTACCATACTTTCTCTAATGATTTCACACTGCTATACGGTTTTTCAAAATGATGTCGCATTTGTATATTGAGCTTTTGTTGTAAAGGTAGTAGTAGTACTTGCTCTAGGGTTAAGGTGTCTGCAATCAAGCCTTTTTCAACCGCTAAATTGATGACCTGAAACTCTACGGTGGCCAAATTAATCATTCTGGAAATTGTAAGTTTATTCAGTACCAGAGCTTCTTGCGCATCAATGACGCCATCTGGAGCGACAAGGGAGCGTACATGACTATAAAACTGAATATTATTTAGCACTTCCTGGGGCAATTCCGCAACTTGTGCAAAAGTTAACTTGTTTTTATATAAAGCGTCTGCGTCAGAATCAGATGGTGAACTAAGTAGTGTCATTTGTCGGTAAAAATTCCAATTATAACGTTCATTATCAGCGCTTGTTAACGCCAGGATGTCCCTAATGGTTAGATAACCATCTTGATGTAGTTTAAGTATTACAGGGTTTTTTAGACATGTTCTTTGTACTTTAGATAATTCGAATGGGTAATCATTGGATGGCCCTATATTCAAAACCGTATCTAAATCAAAAAAATTTATAAGATATATAAATTGTAATTCACTCAGGTGCAAAAAATCAGTAAATGTCATTCGATTGTTTTTACGAGCTTCAACACCATCAACGTCACTACTGGCAAGAAGCGTATCCATTATCCGCTTCCTGATATGTCGAGATTCTTGTAAATATAAAAATTGTAATTCATTCAAATTTAATTCAAGGGCCTGTTGAATCGACAAAAAATTTCGTTTAAATCCCCCCCACCATAAACAGATTTCAAAGATAAGTTGATGTTGAGTCCTAGTCAAGTTTAAAGCTTGAGTGATGGATATTTTATTCATTTTCATCGCATCTTTATCATGAGTTGTACCAGGAGGTGCTATTAGTAATTGGACGTGTGGACACGAAATATTTTCTAATGCTTGCCCTTGTAAAGCTCTAGCTTGGGTAAAGGTTATTTTATTTTGATATAGTGCATCCTGAGTATCAGTTAATGGCTCAGCAATTGCCTTTGATACATTATGTTTAAAGGAAAAGGTAAAAAACAAACTTCTTTCAAAATTAGTTAATTTTAAAACTTCTTGAGCCGTAAGATATTTTTTTTCCATTAACCATGAATGCTCTATAAATAAAGCAGGTGTTACCGGCAGATTTGTTGCTTGCAAAAAAGTAAATTTATGGTGAGCGTTTGCTTCCTCCGGCGAAGTGCCAGGTGCTGCTACCCATAATGATACAAGATCTCTAAATTTATAACCAGACAGTTGCTCATATTGGCTAACTTTTAAGCTTAATGCTTCTTGCAGTGAAAGATAGCCATCCTGTAAATATTTCAACGTCGCCTTGATGCATTTAGATTGATGTTCTGTTAAATGTGTTGAATCTTCGAGATTAATTATTTGTTGTGCTGAATAAAAATTCATCGATATTTTTTGAAGCTCAGTAAGATTAACAATATATTCAAAAGTCAATTGTCCTCGGCTCAATGCTTCTATTTGATGCATGCCATAAGGGGCAAGAATTTTCGAATTATCTAAAAAACATAAATTATTAATTTGTAGAAAACTAAGTTTCAAAACAACTCTTAAATCAATATCTCTTCTTTTGAACAAATACTTATTTGCTGCAAAATAACAAAGATTATAGTGTTCTTGTTTAGTTAACTGCAAAAACTCTTTAAACAAGAGTAGGTTATTTTGTACAGCGCTCTCTAACGTTGTTCCTGGCAATGCAAGAAAACCGGCTAAATCCTGTAATGTAAAGACACATTCTGGCGGAGAGGGACACTCACCTTCGCCGCTCCACTCAAAATATTGATACACCAAAACACAACGAGCTCTTGCTGGCGAAATTAATAGCAAATTTTGTTGTTGTTGCACAGATAATTGTAAAAACTGTTTTTCTATAACTTTATTTTGCAAGTCAGCTTCTTGTTCGTTCATCTCTTTAGGAGCAATAAAAAAATTAAGCGCTTCAAAATACTTATGCCAGGTAATATAATACATTTGTGATTGCGGATTTCTAAAATACTCAGGCTCAAAATCCTGGTACCACAACTCAAAACCTTTGCTCACGTGATTCATCCACAATTCGAAACCATTTCTCATGGTATTAGTACTTCACTAGAGGATGGCAACGCGCTTGTTTCAGAGCAAAAACTTTCACTATAACTGGTAAAAACCAAATCAATAGCATTGAAAAACCCCCAAATATCTCGATAGGAGTCGTCCGTTTCAATCTCTTTTTGGCGTTCATAAATAGATGCTCGCCAGTCATACCGACCCGGTTTACGATGATGCAAATCATGAGCTGATAAATCTCCACATAACACCACAAGCCTGATGATAAAATGGCCAATCATTTTGATTAGCCAGAAAATATATGCCACAAGTTTTTTATAACCAATAAGGTGGCTATTGGGTAACGGCGAACCACACATAATACCCCAAGTTTTTAGACAATGAATATCATGATCGCTATCATTATTTAAAGGCGTGCCTGCAACAAAAGGATGCTCACTGATGACCTCAAGCAAGGCACTGGTATTGTATAAAAAAACAATTGGAATAATATAGGCTATAAGGAAAAAATAAAGAGGAATCGGCGTTAAAACAATCAGCGTGCCAATCAGAGAGCAAAATAAAACGCTTAAAATAATACGTGCTTTCCGTGGGTAATAAAAATTAAACAAGAGTCTATCCCATGTGAATTTGAGGTGAAACTTAGGGGATATTATGGTTAACCACAGATGTTTCCATAATTCTTTTTTTGTTAAACCAGGTTTAAAACCATATTTAAGTAATAACTTAACATGTGAGTCTTCATAACCACCTAATGCCTCCCATTTGTGATGAGAAGCAAGATGATTTTTTTTGTAAGACAATGCGTCTTGAATACAAACGGCGGTTGTTGCTATTTCAGCTAAAAAAATATCCAATTGCTTGTTTTTTGTAAAGCTATGATGCACGCATTGATGACGAACGGTAAGTGCTAGTTTTCTTGCGCCACCAGTAATGCAGAGCCATAGCAACGGTATGAGTGACATTTTTTGTAACGTACTGGCATGTGCTAAAAGCATAAGAATAGTATAAACACTAATGATAATTACGCACATTGGTGTTAAAAAATGAAATAAAGGGCCTAATACGAACAAAGGCTTCTGTTTTGGCAACGGTTTTCCAGTTAGCCATGTTAAAAAAGGCTGGAGCCAATTCGGAAATATAAGATAAGACTCACGTATTTCTGTCGATTTGATCATACAGTTGTCCTTAACTTTTGATTTGGTGGTTAATTGTAGACCTCAATTTGCTCATCCCAATATTTAAAATAATTATTCGGAAGCTCCATTCGATGTGTCATTTGGTTTAAGTACTTTGTATATTGTGAAAATTCATTTCCTAGAAATGTATAAATCTCATGTCGAATTTGTGGATGACTAAAACCAATATTTAATACTTGTTTTTCATGTGCAGACAAATCAGGATGCCAAAAGTCTTGGATTAAAATAATACGTCTTGATTGACCGCGGTTCCAAACCTCATGCTCAAATGAATCCTCAAAAAATAATGTCTTACCTTCTTGCCATTCGGTTTCTATGTTACCAACACGCATAGAACAACCATTGGGTACTACAATGCCAAGCATGCAGCGAACATGGAAATTATCGACACTATAGTGAGCTGGAATATGGGCACCAGGATTTATCGCAGAAAACACACCATCTCCCCAGGGGTAAATTTGGCATCTATTTGGTAATGACTGTAATATTTGAATCGTGTTTGAACAAAGATAAGGCTTATTTTGTGAAGCGTGTTGCTGCGGCGGTGTAAGTAAATGAACTTGCCAGCTACTTTTGATCATCTCGCGAATTCCAAAGTTGATAAATTGATGATTAGCGCGTTCCAGATTTAAAGCATCTTCTTTTATTTCTACAAAACAGTTCTCTAGTATTTTTGCTTCTTGAAATCTGTCTATATCGTGCAATATGACATTTTTAATACCTGGGAACAATGGAAATAACCGTGGTTTAGGAGATGGCTCACTGTGAGTGTCAAAATTCATTGCCTGTGGATCTTGAAACGATAGTAGAAACTGCTTTATTCTCTCTAGACCACTGTCACTATTAAAAATGCTGGCATAGTAGCCGTTTTCTTTCATTAGAGAAATGATAACGTTACGGCAATGCTCCGCACGTTTTTTAACTGCATTGAAGTCGTAGCTCATTATGATTTTTTGTCCAATAATCGTGATAGTTTGGAGGCAATTTTTTAGATTGTAACGCTCGAGTTAAATAATCATTGTATTGTTCTGAAGATCTGCGCAATGCATCATAAATGACTTGCAGCACTAAAGGATGCCCTAGACCAATGGTCAGTGCTTCAATTTCTATATCAGTTAAATCTGGATGCCATAAGTCAAAAATTAAAACAATACGTCGCGAGTCTCCTTTGTGCCAAACCTCATGTTCAAAAGAATCTTCGAAAAACAGTACTTTACCCTCTTCCCAACGAGTCATGACATTACCTACTCGCATTTCACATCCCTCTGGTACCTCAACACCTAGCATGCCTCTCAATCTTAAATTATCAAAGCTACAATGCGCATCAATGTGTGCTCCTGGATATAAAGCAGAAAAAACAGCATCTCCCCAAGGATAAATTTGGCACCGTCGAGGCAGTTGATTTAATAATCCAACCGTCTGCTTACATAACCGACTATTTTCTTCTATATCAACTCCCTTAAAAGAGAGGATATGTAGTAGCCATTGCCCTTTAGGTATATAACGTCCACCATAGTCTAGAAAATCTTTTTGACCGTCTAAAGCAAGTGCTTCATTTTTGATGATTTGATAGTTTTTTTCAAAATTCTCGATCCATGGGTAATCTTTGCGATCGTGAGTAAATTTATTTTTAATTCCAGGAAACAATGGAAAAATTCTGGGGTTTGGTATGAATCCAGTGTTATCGTGAATAGTACGTGTTGATTCAGGATCTTCTAGGAGCATTAAAAATTCTTTCACTCGATCCAAGTTTGATGGCATGGACATCACTTTATCGTAATAACCGTACCGCTTCATAATATCCAGAATATCTTTCCGACATTGTGGTGCTTTTAATCTAACATCGTCTGTTTCAACTTGTATCATTTCCTTCTCCATAAAACGCCAAACAAAATACACTTTATTCAAGCAAAGCTTTCTGTTTCAATCATTTTGATATATTGATTTACGTCCATATTTTGAATGGCCTTTTTATTTTCAAAAAGGTCTTTAAAAATCAAGTAAGTATATTTGTCCTTTTGTTCATAAGCGAAAGATGAATTTAATCCTAAATAATCACTGAATAATTTATTAATGGAAGAGGCTTCTTCTAGTGCTATTTTTTTTCTGCGACAAATTTCCTCTGGTAAATACTTTTTCTGTGAAGCCAGCTCACGTAATACGTATTTTACTTGACCATCAAAAATTTTTAATTTCGGATCAAGACTAGTTGCTATCGCAATCAATTTGTTTCCGCAAAAAGGGTGATGAACATCAACACCAAGTTTTTGCGCAACAAACGGCGTATATTCACCACGCCATTGCACTCTAGCAATATTTGATTTTATTTTTTGATGTACGAGAGATAAATCCGCATTTGGGGAAGCATGTCCAGAAAACAACATGTCAGCACCAAAACCAGTAAATACGCATGGTGTATGTACCGCAATACGTTTTAATAAAACCCAAAAAGGCATGTGAACTTCAATACAAACTGAATCTAATACTTCATTATAAAATATGGTATGAAGCAGTGACGTTAGGAGGTTTTCTTGAGTAAACATCATTTCATGATGAGTAGTACCAAGGAAATCACTGACCAATTTTGCTGGCTCGAATTCATTGCTGGCATCTGTTCCAAGTGAAAAAGTATGTATTTTTCGAGCATATTTATTGGTTATTGCAGAAATCAAACTGGAATCTAATCCTCCTGACAATGAGAGTCCTGCAACATCATGGCTTAGATTGTCTTGAATGCTTTGCTGTAATAGTTTGTCCAATACTTCTATGGTTAGTTCTTTGCTAAGACGATCATTTGTAGCGTAATGATTTGAGTGATAAGGGACACATAAAAACTGATCATTTGTGCAATACAATGTATTGATTTCAAACTGACAACCTGGAGGAATTTTTTTGATGGTTTTAAAATATGAAAATGAGTGTGGATTGTCAGTATTCGGATATAAATCAGCAGGGGCTTTGATTGAAAAATCAATAGAGTCCACTTCTAGAATAGATTTGACTTCATTGGTAAACCAAAAAAAGCCCGTTTTATCAACAACATAATACAGTGGCAACATACCAAACGAATCAGTAAATGCCTTAATTGAGTCTCCCGTTTTAATAATGATGGAGAATTCTCCCTCAAGTAATGAAAACGATGCAACACCCATTTTTGTGTATAGATCCAACAGGATTTTTGCTACAGAATAGGTTGCTATGCCACTATCAATACCCAATAAAGCATATCGTAACGTCGGCAAATTGGTTATCCTACCAGAAAAAAGCAAAACAGATTTTTCATTTTTTGCAATAGCATGCTGCAACGATTCAGAGGTATGTCCACGAACCACCGCCAAACAATCATCTAGTGAATATTTTTGTGATACGTGGCCACCATAGTTTTTCGTAACCATGGTCTCTAACATTTGAAACCGAGGATTTGAAGTAAGAATTAGTGATTGCAGCATGATAACTCCCATTAAACATCCGTATTAACATTGGCATGACTTTTCACTAAATCTTCCAATGCAGTGTAATCAATTTTTCCATTTACATTTTTAGGTAATTGATGAATTATCATCACTTGCTCAGGTATCATAATTGTAGGGAGCTGTTTTTTAGCGGTCTTGATAAGCATTACTGAATCAATCGATTCCGTTACAAATAAGATCAATCCAGTGACCACGCCCTGAATATTTTTTTTCGGTAGTATAGCAATCGCATCATTTTTTGCAATGTGTCTTAATGCGCTTTCAATTTCAATTTTTTCTATTCGTTGTCCATAAATTTGCCACTGGTCATCGTTGCGACCATGAAACAATAGTCCATATTCAGAATGCAACGACACCATATCCCCTGTACGGTACCAAATTCGATCATCGTTATAAAATGTAATAAAACTTTTTTTAGTCTGCTCAGGTTGTTGCCAATAAGATGAAACTACTTGAGAGCCAGCCAAGCATAGCTCTCCAATATGTCCATTCTCACAAGGCATGCCTTCTTTATCAATGATGCGGCAAAGTTGATTTGCCAAAGGGGTCCCAATGGGAACAATCGGTAAACTCGTATCTGCTAAGGTGTCAACAAAAAAACAAGTAAAAGCAATGGTGGCTTCAGTTGGCCCGTAAAGATTAATAAGTTTGCTATCGCATGCAGAATATTGCCATTGTTTTGCCTGTGTTTGAGTGAACGTTTCGCCACAAAATAAGGAATAGCGTAAAGAAGGAAAGGCATGAGCGCTTAGTTGTTCAAATTCATGAAGAAGCGTCACCCAAGATGGCACTGACATCCAATGTGTCAGTCGATGTTGTTGAATAAATGATTTCATGCCTAGGATATGATTATCAGGCACCACATACAAAGTTGCGCCGACACTCCAACAGACGAAAAGCTCATGCGCTGATAAATCGAAAGTTAATTCAAATAATTGCGAAAATCTGTCCTCAGGCCTAAGATCAAGCAATTGAACCATAGCATTCACATAAGCGCTTAAATTACCATGCGTGACTGATATGCCCTTAGGCTTTCCGGTGGTTCCAGAAGTAAACATCAGGTATGCTGGTTGCGCAAGATTTGGTAATATATTGACAGGTATTTTTCTATTTTGACCCGAAGCAAAATGAAAGTACTGATGCTGGGGTGCCTCTTTTTTCAAAAAAACCAATATATCCACATCAAAAACACAAATTTTCGTAGGTTCCAAAGCCTTTAATAACATACCTGCTGTGTGTTTTTGCTGAGTATCTATACAAATAAAACTGGGGTTGCCTATTTCCAGCATTACTAAATTGCGTTCAACTGAAAATTTAGGATTTAAAGGTAAATACGCTTTACAAGAAAACAATGCAGCTAAAATACTTTGATAGGCATGAAGCGCCCTGTCAGCCAAAATAGCACATCGGCCCTGATCAGGTGATATTGAAACAAAATATGCTGCAAGTTCTTGAGCCTGGTCAAATAAATCAGCATAGGTATAGTACATACCATCCACCCACAACGCCTGGTTTTGGGCAAATTTTTCTTGGTTATTGACAAAGATTTCCAATAACGAGCATTCCGTACTTTTGTAAATAGTTTGAAAATCCGTATAATTCATAGTCGATTATGGTTCTATGCCATAAAGTAAGAGCAATATGATAGCCATGTAAGACGAATAAGTATAGAACTTAGTCTCAAAAAATGGAGGCACAAACACTTTGTTTGTGTGGAATTTTTACTATAAAGTTTGTTGTCAAGGAAGGCAGGATAAATGGATTGCATCATTAATGGCACTGAGAATCAACTGACTCAAATAGCTAACCAGATCACCAAAATACTTCAAAAGCTCTTTATTGTTTCTCTTTCTGAGACAGAGGATTTATCTAAAATTGGCATGGATTCGTTGCAAACGCTGGAACTCATCAAAGAGGTAAATGCTGTTTTTAATACACATCTGTCTTTTTCGATGGCGATAGAAAGTCAAAATATCAAAGAACTTGCGTATGTTGTTCTTGAAGACATCAAAACGACCATCAATACCAGCATTGAATCGGTGGCGCCCTCATCAACATTAAGTTTAGCTCAAAAAAGTCTGATTTTCTTAGATGAATGGTATCCTATAAAATCAGTTTACAATGTTTATCGAGTATACTGCTTAAAAGGACAAATTGATTTTATAAAATTAAAATCAATTATCCATCATATTTGTTGCAACAATGATGCATTGGGTATGCATTATACTTTGGAACAATCCTTTCAAATATCTAACATAGTGTCTATTGAAACAATCACACGGCCAACTCAAACAGAAGTCAATCTCATTATACAACAAACCATCAATACCACCTTTGACTTGTGTAGCGGGCCATTAATTAAATTCCAACTTATAGAATTACAACAAGACCTTTTTTATTTCGTTATCGTTGCTCATCACAGTATTCTTGACGGTTGGTCTATCAATTTGTTATTGCAACAAATCAATGCCTTATATTCCAATTCACAATTATTGACTCAAATGTTCTGCGCTGTTCATCCTTCTTATGCCGACTTTACTCAATATCAGGAGACTTATTTTAATTCTTTATCTTTTTTGAAAGAGCAACGCGCATGTATGACGTATCTTAAGGATTGCCCTATTAAAACAACTATGTCAGCAAACCATGCGGCACTGCATGAAGGAGTTGGTGATATGTTGTTTCTTTCTTTAACAAAAGAATTATATCAGAAAATCATTCAGTATCGAAAAAAACATCACCAAATCACCGTGTTTCAAATTTTATTAAGTGCGTTGTACAGCGTTGTATATCGTTACACACAGCAAACCGACCAAGTTATGGGTGTTGTATTTTCAGGTCGTAATAATAAAATATTCGACAAAACCTTAGGTTATTTTGCGAACATACTACCATTGAGACTCTCCATTTCATCAGAAGATACTTTTGATAACGTCGCTCTAAAAGTAAGTAAGAGCTTTTCAAAAATGACCGCCTTTTCCAATATGCCTTTTGAAAAAATTACCGAATCATTAAATCTATCTCGTGAAAAAAATCGTCATTTACTCTTCCAAATTACAATGAACTATCAAGAAATAATGGAGTCATTAAATTTGGGAGAACAAATTGTTGCCACAGAACATCTTGTACATAATGACACGGCAAAATTTGATTTGATGCTCTGGGTTTGGAGAGAAAAGGAGTGCCTGCGTCTTGGCTTTGAGTATGCTCACCATGCATTCACTTACCAAGAAATACATCAATTTGTTCATAATTACTTGCATTTCTTAAACTATGCATTGCAAAAACCCAGCGAGATAATTGGAGAAATCTCTATTTTTTCAGAATTAGAATATAAAAACCTTCTTAACAATAGCTCAGGGGAAATCAAAATTTATGATTACTCACAGTCCATCTCTAGGCTATTTGAGCAACAAGCAACCTTGCATCCGAATAAAAGAGCAATTTTAGACGAGAACATTTGTTTATCGTTTAATGAATTAAATCATACAGCTAACCAATTAGCACATCACTTAAAGCATAAAGGGGTCTCTGCCAAACAAATTATTGGCGTATGTTTACCCAGAGGTTGGCAAGCAATAGTCAGTTTCATCGCGCTATTGAAGCTTGGAGCTACTTACTGTCCGCTTGATCCAGAATATCCTGAGAAACGAATTCAATACATGCTGGACAATAGTGATGTTTCGTTGGTGATATTCAACGAGTTATCGAAAGACAAATTGATACACTTCAAGGGTCAAATGATAAATATTGAACAGATAACACCTTGTCCCATTTCTTCAGGATTTCAAAATCTAAATATACTAGGACATGAATCCCCAGATTCCATTCTCTACCTTCTATACACCTCTGGATCGTCTGGAAAACCGAAAGGCGTTCTAGGGACTGTGCGTGGATTTTTAAATCGTTGTTATTGGATGTGGGAAACATACCCCTTTGATGAAAAGGACATTTGTTGTCAAAAAACTGCTTTGAATTTTGTCGACTCTTTGTGGGAAATCTTGGGACCCTTATTACAAGGCGTGAGCTTGGTTATTGTAAAAAAGCACATATTACTTCAAATACATCGTTTCCTAAATTATCTAAACCAAGAACACGTGACGAGGTTAGTGCTGGTCCCTTCTTTTTTGAATATACTTTTAGAAGAACAAGCGGAAAAACTGCAACATTTACAACTTTGCATTTGCAGCGGAGAAGCTTTGCCGTTGGCTTTGGCTAAAAAATTTCATGCCACTTATCCTCATGCTAAATTATTGAATTTATATGGCTCGACTGAGGTTTCTGGCGACGTCAGTTATTACGAATTTGAGGCGGATAAAACATTTATTCCAATTGGGAAACCTATCAGCAATACTCAAATATATGTCCTAGACGCATATAAACAACCTGCTCCTATTGGCTTTATCGGAGACATTTATGCTGGAGGTGATGGCCTCGCTCAGGGCTATTGGCAAATGCCAGCAGAAACTCAGCAAAAATTTATTGCAAATCCATTTTCGAAAGGAACCATGTATCATTTGGGAGATGTGGGTCGATATCATTGGGATGGTAACTTAGAATATCTTGGTCGAAGTGACCAACAAGTAAAAATTCGCGGTATGCGGATTGAGTTACGTGAAATTGAAAATGTTTTATTAAGCAACCCAAACGTAAAGCAAGCGTTTATAGCATTTCATGAGCAGGATACGCATCACCCATTGCTTATCGCTTACGTTATATTAAAAGATAAAGCCGCTCATTTAACTCCTTACCAAGATCAACAGTTACTTAATTTTTTAAAGACAGATCTTCCTTCTATGATGGTGCCTAATTCTGTTGTGGTAATCGATGCTTTTCCACAATTACCAAATGGGAAAGTGGATACGACTCAACTGATTACCTTTTATAAACATCGACATATCAAAGAATCAATTACGCTAATAACCTCGACGACAGAAAAAATGCTAACTGACATTTATTGTCAATTGCTGAAAATAGAAAATATTCCGCCGGAATTTGATTTTTTCATGTTAGGTGGTAATTCATTGCTCATGATTCAATTGGTACAGCGCATCAAAGCAATTTTTCAAATTAGCATTGATATACGCGATATATTTGATCGCAGTTCTATTGCAGTGCTAGCTCGATATATTGAAGAAATTAAAAAGAATTCTGCAAATACAAGCCTAAGCTCAATTTCAGAGAAGGCAAATAATATGCCTCTTCTGTCACCTTTGTCATGGAATCAGCGGCAAATTTTTATCCCGGAAATATTATCAGGGAATAATCTCTTAAATATTGTGTCACTTTGTTTTTACTTTCCAGTCATAGTAGATCTGAATATTTTTAAAAAAACACTAGATATCATTGTTTCACGTCATGAAGCACTGCGAACTAAAATATACCAAGACGCGGAAGGCACCTATTATCAAGAAGTGGTACCCATTACAGAATGCCGGACATGTTTTAATTTTATACAGGTCGACCACGAACAGGAAGCGGAAATAATTTTATCAGAACTGATAAATCAGGCTTTTGATTTAAATGCACCACCATTGTTAAGAGTAACTATTATTGCGCAAACGCATCAGTCTCTCTTATGTATAAATGCCCATCACTTGATTACAGATGGTTGGTCTATTCGATTATTGTGTAAAGAAATTAATATTGTATATCATGAGCTATTACGTAATCAAACACCATTAGAATATGGTGATATAGGGTACACACATTATATTGCTTGGCAAAAAAACTATTTGAACACTGCTCAGGCTAAAGCCTCTTTGGATTTCTGGAGCACTTATATTTCAAAAGCAAAAGAACTCTTATTATTTGAAAAAAAACAGGCAGAAGATGATTGCACTGGCAGCATGATTTTATTCAGCTTGACTAGCACTTTAGCATATAAATTAGACTTTTTTACAAACCACTTTAACAATACAATAACTCTCAATATGGTGTTCCTATCGATCTATTATCTTACGATTTGGAGATACTACGCTGCTAATGCCATTGGTATTTTTTCTACGATAGCAGCTAGAACTAATGATTCATTTTTTGAAACAATGGGTTGTTTTGTTAATACGGTTTTATTGTACCAAGAGTTAACACCTGATATGTCGTATGAAGAGTTAATATCTGGAATAAAAAACGACCTCTTAGACATCTATTATCATCAAGACATGCCGATGAGTTATATATTTACAGAAAATAAAAAAAGCATTTCCCCTAAAAATTGTTTTCCAACTTTGGTTTTTATTTTTCAAAATTTTGATGAACCAGTCACATTTGGTAATACTCAATTAAACCAAAAATGGGTTCATAATGGATCAACCAAAGGAGATTTAACTATTTGGGTATGGAAAAGAGATCATCAAATAACCATGGGTTTTGAATATAATCATGCTACCTTTGATGAAAAGACGATCACAGCTTTGATACAAACCTTTTTGCACTTCACACAAACAGTTGTCATTCATTCAAAAAACACGTCTCTACATACTCTTTCGCAAACTGCCTCACAAACCGCAGACATATCTTTTACTAAAAATAAGCTCTCTGTAACTTCTGTAGCTTGTTACAAAGCAACCCAATGGGAAGCTAAATTAATTGAATTATGGAATCAGCTTTTTAATGTACAAAACGTAACAATAAATGATGATTTTTTTGACTTGGGCGGTGATTCCTTGTTAGCAATCAAATTTCTTTTTAAATTACGCTCTTTATGGGGAACAGAACTATCTTACCGTGAATTGGAAGGCAATTCTATATTGAAACACCTGGCGAATTTTCTTGCGAAGAGTAATTTGAATGATCAGATGGGGCATATCGTTTCACTGAATGATATATTGACTAATAGCAACCTGTTTTTAATTCATCCAATTAGTAATTTTTCTCACTGTTATACTGCTTTTGCCAATAAGATAGGCACGCATCGTATCTATGGCATCAGCCAACCCGATGTTTCTGCAAAAAAGTATTTATCAATTCATGACATGGCAAAAGACTATGTGTCATTGATAAAAGAAATACAAAAAAAAGGCCCTTATATAATTGGTGGTTGGTCATTTGGTGGCATAGTTGCCTATGAAATGGCTCGGCAATTATCTAATTCTACTGAACAATGTACTGTTTATATGTTTGATAGCTTTAATATAAGCGCATTTGAAACTATAAAACCATGGACAGATGCTGATATCATCGATCATTTACAACTTGCCAATCATGAAACACATTCAAAGGATTTGAAAATATTGATAGAAAATATTAGGCATAATAATGCGCTACTCAGGCAATATCAGCCTCAGCCTCTTCTTAAAAGCATCATCTATTTAATAAAGGCGACTACTCATTCTGATATGTTTGAACTGATGCAAAAAAAGACTTGGAATGGGTGGGAGGACCATTTGCATTCAAAATTCTACTTGGCACATGTGAATATCAGTCATGAAGAGATGTTTTCATCCAACAATACTGACTATTTAGTGACAATAATGAATGATCTGATGAGTAAACATACCCATGATTACCAGTTATCTTAAAAAAAAACATCATCTTTTTTGGGAAGTGTTTAAATCTTCATGGTTATTAATTGCCGCGCGTATTATTAATACAACCAACAGCTTCTTTACTATGTTGTTGATAGCACATTTAGGTCCTCAAGAACTTGCCGCAGGTGCGTTATTAACAGGTAGTATAACGCCGCTAATGACTATTGCCTGGACTTTTATATTTTCCGTTGGTGTATATGTTGGACGCGTATTTGGAGAAGGCGACAGCAAAAAAATTGGCTTGATTGTTAGAGCAGGTTGGATTGCAGCTACTATATTAGGTACATTTATTATTGTTGCACTAATACTTTTACCTGGAATTTTACAGGGCTTGCATCAACCACCAGAAATTTTACGCATTATTTCCCCCTATTTCGTTGTTTTTTCTTTGGGTGTCATTCCTAGTCTTGTGTTTAATTGTAATCAACAGTTTTTACTAGGCATTGGGCGCATTAAAATGGTTTTGTTATGGAGTTTGTATAGCTTAGTGACGCTATGTATATTGGGGTGTTCTCTTGTTTTTTCCCGTTATTATTCAACGCGTACTGGTATTGTTAGCATAGCTTGGATTGTTTCTACTATGTATTGGTTAGTATGTTTATCGCAAATGGCATTTATTTATTTCAAACGTGAATTTGATTCATTCGAAATATTTACATATCGTTTTAATTCCTTTGTACCTGTTTTTGCTCGCCTTCTTCAGATTGGGTGGGGAGTCAGCCTGCAAGTTGGTCTTGAGTGGATAACCTACGGTATAGGCATTATTTTTATGGGGTTCATAAATAATACCGCCTTAGCATCATTGCAAATCATTATTCAAATCAATCTGCTTCTGATAATGATTCCCGTAGGCATATCTCATGTAGGTGGCATTATGGTCAGTCAATTAATTGGCCGTGAAGACTATCGCAAAGCTAAAGAGGTTAGTTTAGCAAGTATGATGATAGGTATTGGGTTTGGAACCATAATCTCTATTATTTATGTCGTATTTCCGGATGAGCTCATATCCTTGTATTTGGATATTAAAAAGCCCCAGAATTTAGAGATAATAAAATTAACTAGAGCTTTATTTATTATAGCTGCTATTTCACAATGGATTGATGTAATTAGAACTATCTCTATAGGGCTGTTGCGTGGATATCATGACACGCAGTTGCGGACTTGGGTTGGCTTAGTACTCAGTGCATTGACTAGTATTCCCATTGCTTATTTTTTAGGATTTTTCTTAAATTATGGAGCGTATGGTGTAAGAATTGGTTTTTTGTGCTCTGTATTAATAGGAACAATTTTTTCATTGTATCGATTAAAGCACCACAAATTAGGTGCTTCTCTTCATACTCTTGAAGCAACCGACTAATTAATTTTCTTACAAGGCATGATTGTTATAACTAGACTCTGTGAGTAACAAAAACGAGGGTTTTTATTACCGCAATCAACATGACTCCAATAAACTCTAAAATCCCCCACTTTAGTAGTACTAAAGTGGTAAAACAATCAGAGTTAAATATCTTGCCCTTATTGCGCGAGTTATATTACCATCAAGTCCAATTTTATTAAAGGTCATCCGTAAATGTTAGTGGGATACGCACGTATATCAACAAATGACCAGAACTTGCGCATGCAAGAAGATGCGTTAAAAGCAGCTGGGTGTGAAGAGCTTTACACAGATATTGCTAGTGGGGTTAAAGCTGAGCGTCCCGGTCTGAATAATGCATTATCATATTTGCGCAAAGGCGACACGTTGGTTGTCTGGAAATTAGATCGACTAGGCCGTTCATTGGGTAATTTGATCCAAATCATTAAAGACTTGAGTAAAAAAGAAATTGGGTTTAAATGTTTGCAAGAAAATATTGATACTACGACGAGTGGTGGCCAGTTAATTTTTCATATTTTTGGTGCGTTGGCACAATTTGAAAGAGAGCTGATTAAAGAAAGAACGCAAGCCGGATTAAAAGCTGCGCGTGTACGTGGTCGATTAGGCGGTAGACCGGCTTTATTGAATAAACAGCAAGTTAAGAAATTAAGGGATCACTATGAGAAAGGAGATTTATCCATTAACGAAATATGCAAATTATTCAATATTACCAAGCCTACCTTATATCGTTATCTACGCAGTACAGCCTGCGAGAACATAGATGCCAGCAATCCATGAAACCGCATATCCACGAATCAAACCAAATCTAAGCCCCAAAGAACTCAAAGAGCTTTTTACGCCAACGGAAGAAGAGTTGTTCTTGCTTGATTCCAAAACAAAAAGAACACTGACTGTAACAAGGTTTGGGTTTATGTTGATGCTCAAATGTTATCAATATTTGGGGCGGCCGGTTACGCTTCCGACAATAGATGTCACTATCAAAAATTATCTTGCAGAACAAATGGGTATTGATCCGCTCATCGATTTGACTGATTACAACAAGCTTACTCGTTATCGGCACATA
Source organism: Legionella genomosp. 1 (assembly GCA_945878975.1). GTDB lineage: Bacteria > Pseudomonadota > Gammaproteobacteria > Legionellales > Legionellaceae. The sequence continues at coordinate 9,342 of CAMCUM010000001.1, read as the reverse complement.
CAGAGTATTCGAGAATACTTGCAGATTAACTCTGATAAGCTTGAACGTCGTAAAGTTATGAAGAAAGTAGCATTAGACGCAGCCACTAAAAAGGAAAATTTGGCTGATATCATCAATTGTGTCATCGACGAGTTAATCAAATCTAAATTTGAATTACCAGCTTTCCAAAAACTTGTCAGATTAGCAAGAGCTGCTCGAACAGTTGTTAACAATAGCAATTATCAAAGAATTTTTAGCTCCCTGTCGGACAAACAAAAAAAATTACTCGATATCATGACTGGCATCACCGTGACCGATGAACCCGGCGATAATCCCATTACATGGTCAATGTTGAAACTTGAACCAAAGAAACCTACACCAAACAATGTTAAAACGTTTGTTAAGCACGTGAATAACATGCGAGAACTCCGTCAAGAAATTAATATTAATCTCGATTTTATAACCCCATCTCGTATAGAGCAGTTGAGAGATGAATCGTTGACGGCTGACTTAGCAGACATGAAAGAAATACGCCCGATCAAGCGGTATGCTTTAGCTACAATTCTGATTTATATGCAAACGTCTTTTGCCATTGATGACTTGATAAAAATTTGTATTGGATGGATTAAAAGCATTGAAGCCCAGGCAAAAAACAAGCTTGAACAGTATCGTCTTGAGCAAGCTGACAAAACTGATGAGTACATTTTGATACTTTATAAAACCTTGTTGGCCTTAAAGAACAATCATTCGGCACAGGCTAAGATCCAAGAAATTGAACAACAATTAGGCGGAAAAACGGATGAACTCATCGAGGAATGTAGAGAATACCTTGGTTTAACCTCTGAAAATCATATTTTTTGGATGTTAAAACCGTATAATAATAAGCGGCATGCCATTTTTCAACTATTAGAAAATTTAAATGTTTTATCATCGAATAATGATAAATCGATTGAAGCGGGTTTGAAGTTTATTACGCATTATCGTCATTCGCATAAAGAATGGATTGATTTAGATAAAAACCATGTTATCCAACCTGATTTGACGATGCTCTCTGATGGATGGTTTAAAGCTGTCACTGGGTTAAAAAGAGAACAAGGGCAGGTTATCAAAAAAATCAATCGTCATTTTTATGAAATGGCGGTCTTTATGGTAATGACAACAGATCTCAATTGTGGCGACGCATACGTGCCTGATGCATTTATTTATGATGATCCAAATAAGCAACTAATCAATTGGAGTGAGTTTAACGTTGAGGTGGATCAGTACTGTGAGTTGGCCAAACTACCAACAGAGCAAGGGAAATTTATTGATTCATTGAAATATAGATTGGGACAAACAGCACGAACAGTTGATAAGAACTATCTAAAAAATCCTTATTTAATCATCGAAAATGGGCTGCCTATATTAAAGAAGCTACCCAAGAAAAAAGAACATCCTGAACTTGACAGAATCAGACAGTTGCTTATGAATGAAATGCCTATAAAAACCATTGTGGATGTCATCGTAGAGCTGGAGAATTGGCTAAATCTTAGTGTTTATTTCAAACCAGTTTCTGGATATGAAACAAAAATTTCTGATTATCCACCACGGTTTGTTGCAACATCCTTATCTTATGGATGTAATATGGGACCGACGCAGACGGAAAGATCGCTATTAAAGTATACCCGTAAGCAAATTGCTTGGCTTTTTAATCATCATGTTACTGATGCGAAATTAATCAAAGCAATTACCGCATTGATTAATCATTACAATACTTTTGCCCTACCAAAATACTGGGGATCTGGCGACAGTTTATCTGTTGATGGAACTTTTTGGGATATGTACACGCAAAACTTATTGGCAGCACATCACATACGTTATGGTCGATATGGTGGTGTGGGTTATTATCATGTCTCAGATCATTATATTGCGCTATTCAGTAATTTTATTTCGTGCGGCGCTCATGAAAGTGTTTACTTACTAGATGGGGTGGTTGAAAACGACTCTGATATTCAACCTAAAAAAGTGCATGGGGATTCATGGGCACAAAGTGAGGTATTGTTTGGTTTGGCTTCACTGCTTGGGATCTCGATCATGCCGCGCATCAAGCAATTTAAGCATCTCAACTACTACAAAGCATCGGCTAACGATCATTATGACAATATTAATGAGCTTTTTACTGAGAAGCCGATTGATTGGGAACTTATTGAAACCCATTATCATGATATGTTGCGTGTTGCTATTTCCATACAAAAAGGGAAAATAAAATCATCAACTGTATTACGTAAGCTATGTTCAAAAAGCAGGAAAAATAAACTGTATTTTGCATTCAGAGAATTGGGACGAGTCGAGAGGACGATATTTTTATTAAATTATATCAATGATCCAGAAGTGCGTCAGATGATACAAGCAGCTACTTGCAAAAGTGAAGAGTTTAACCAATTTATTGGCTGGATTAGCTTTGGAGGCGGTGGTGTCATAAGTGATAATATGCGAGCTAATCAGAAAAAAATAATTCGATTCAATCATCTGCTTGCTAATATGCTAATTTTCCATACGGTTGTGTACCAGACTAAGGGGATTAATAAACTTAGAGCAGCGGGTGTTGAAATTCCAGACGAAGTTTTACCAGGGTTTTCACCTTATTGGACAGAGCATTTGAATCGATTTGGACTTTTTGATCTGGATATGCGTAAAATAGCAGCAGAAATTGAGTATGATCTAGCAGAACCAAACATTTGATAACTTTTTACCAGGATCGGGGCCGGACCTCTGTCTCCAAATGTCAACAGACCGCTAGATAGCGGGGGTCATTTTAAGAAGTTTTTTTCAGACGCTGATATTCTTCGCCTGACTTAGGTTTTTGGGATGCCTCATTTTGGGCCCGGGTATCTGCAAATTTAAGTTTATAGCTTTTTTGTAGTGCTCTCAATGTTGTATTAATATCAGAAGAGGAATTGCCTGACTGAGCGCTATCTCTTGCCCTTGATGCACGGCGTCCTACTTTTTCAGAATGTTTATTGGGTACAGCCGAAGTATCAACGACTTGTTTAGATTTGGTTGCATTATGCGCTGTATGTTGTTTTTTGTCGACTACAGGCGATAAAGCATCAAATTTTTTCGTTTGTTTAGGTAGCATGGGCGAGTTACCCGCAAACATCTCATCAGCATCTCTGCTGGGTATGTCTAACGCCAGTCCGATGCTAGGATGAAGCTTATCTTTTTTGGGTACGGAAGATCTATCAATAAAAGGGTCATCGATGTCCAAATCTAGACTGGGCTTATGGTCTATATCTGAACTACTTAAAGAATCAGCAACAGTAGCCCGAGAAGAATTAGAATGACTAGAATCCTCAGAGCTTGTTGTGTCTGAACTAGGGCTGTAGGCTATTTTACTATCTCGGTATTTTTCAATTTCTGTGCTTGCTTCTATATCCAGATCAGGAATGGGGGCAAGTGAAGTAGTAATGGCAATGCTTCCGCCATGGCAATACGCATTAGTACGGTTAGAGAAGAGAATTTCAGAGTCAAAAAGTGTTGATCTAGGTATTTTTCTGCCAGGTCTTAGTTCTTTTCCCGTTAACACTTGATGAATCAGTTGCCGCAAACCAAATGCGCCACCACCCAGCAAGCCGACAGTCCCCTCTATACGTTTTTTACTGTAGTGATGGGTATGAATATATTTTAATTGTTTTTCTTCATTTTTTAAATTTTTCAGTATTTCTCGAGGAAATCCAGATCCTGAATCTGAGAAAGTCAAACTTATTTCATCTTCAGATGCTTGAATGTGAAAATTAAATTTGATTTTACTTGAGGTATTATCAGGATTTTTTAGGTGATGTTCTAAAAAAACATCGACGGCATTTTTTAGTAATTCACGAAAACTATCATGCAATAAAGTATAAGCAGGGGAATTGATGATTTTGTCTTTTTCTTCTTGGGAATAACGTTCTAAACAGGCATCCTCCATGTCCGCCATCAAATTTAAACCGCCCATTCCGTCAAAGTACTCGAATAATGCGGCATGATCCTTCTGAAACTCTTTATATTCTTGAGACTCACGAGAGATGCTACCTGTATTTGCAGATACAAATAGCGGTAAATATTCTGCCAAATCAAATTCCACAGTAGCGGATTGATTGTCTTCTTGAAACAATCGAGTGCTCATAGGAGGTCTTTTTTCTTTAAATTTATTTTGGCTATATTCCATTTTAAGCCCAACATTTTTGCTTGTTGTTTCAATTATAGTCCAATATTGGCTTTTGTGGGTTTTTCTTTGTTTGTCCTTCTGAGTTTTTATTTACTTCGACCGTTTCGCGTGGGTTTCATCGCGTCTATTGCAGTTTATTCTGATAATAATGAGAATCTCTCCAGAATTTGCTGAGGAATTGGATATTAGCAAACCAAAATCACCTTTAGGACTCGCTATTTTTGAAGTGTTTTATTCTTTAAAAGGGCAATATTCTCTCTCCGCTTACCGTAGGGATTGATCAAACCTGGATCTTACTCGATTTTAGCCATTTTATCCCAAAGACCGTTCGCCTTGAGGAGCCAGCATAGCTGGCGTCTCGAACTGAGGTATCCCTACGAAACTGCTGTGGCCATTCATTTTCGGCTTCAGTTCACTCTTAATCCAATATGTTTAATTATATACAGGCAGTCAAAGTCTGGTTATAATATGACATTTGAAATGTGCTGCGTCTTATTTATGAAAAAATATCTGTTTATCCTGTGGCTCTGTGCGACTTCATCGCTGTATGCATTTGAATATTCGCATGGCGCAGAGGCAATTTTAAAAATTAGTATTAAAAATAATACGCCAGATAGTTGCGATCTCCTCAATCAAACGCTGATTCGTGGTGAAATATTGAGCTTGATGCCTGTGCCAGACGCTATTCCTTCTGGTCATGAAAAGGTTTTTTTCATCCTTGATCATATATTGTATGGCTCAGATATTATTTTGACCTATGCTTGTGGTGCGGGAGAGCGATTTATTACTTTTAGATCACATAAGGTGAAATCGTTGGTACCTTGGGAGGGACTCGTCATGGGTGATATTTTAAGGATTTCCAATCTGGATGCAACCGATGATGTATTGTCTAGTATTTTTGGTGTCCCTGGTTCCATTTATTGGACTTTGAATTAAGGAACGGGCGACCACTTTCCCTTTGACAAGATACTCAGGGCAAGAGCATGTATGTCTACAAGTTAACCTAATTTACGACGTCCCGCGCTTTATGCGCGGGACGTCGTAAATTGAACGATGGTTGTAAAAATACTGCTACCCGCATGTTTATACCTCACACATAATCTTACTCTGACAAGATACTAGCTTTTGACAAAACATTATGATAAGATGGTTAATGTGTGTGTGTGCTGGCTAGGTTTTGACCAAAATTTAGTGCGGGCTGAACCCGGTAGTATATGCATATTGTGACTTGTTTGGATGAATGATGATCTTTATTGATTCAAACAATTGTTGCAATTTCTGTGAAATTTTCCTGGATAATCCATCATTGATAACCAAAATTCCAAGTGAGACCTATGAATCTTAGTGAATTAAAGCAAATGCCTATTGCTGATCTTGTTAATATAGCACAAGAGATGGGTGTTGAGAATGTATCTTCTTTGCGCAAACAAGAGATTATTTTTGCTATTTTGAAAACGCACGCCTTAAAAGGAGAAGATATTTCCGGAGGCGGGACAGTGCAAATTATCCCCGAGGGGAGTTTTGCTTTTTTGCGTTCTTCCGATGCTTCTTATGTGGCTGGACCGGATGATATTTACGTATCACCTAGTCAAATTCGGCGTTTTGGTTTGCGTACGGGTGATACCATTTCTGGAAAGATTCGTCCGCCTAAAGACAGTGAGCGTTATTTTGCATTGTTGAAAGTAGATGAAATCAATTATGATGCTCCAGAAAATACCAAGCGTAAAATTTTATTTGAAAATCTCACCCCTTTGTTTGCCTCGGATCGTTTGGTCATGGAGCAAGGGAATGGTAGTACAGAAGATTTGACAGCACGTGTTGTGGATTTATGTGCACCATTTGGTCGTGGTCAACGTGGTTTGATTGTGGCGCCGCCTAAAGCGGGTAAAACTTTGATGTTGCAGAATATTGCGCATTCTATTGAAAAAAATTACCCCGATATTATTCTGATTGTATTATTGATTGACGAGCGTCCTGAAGAAGTGACCGAAATGCAACGGTCCGTGAAGGGTGAAGTAGTTGCCTCAACGTTTGATGAGCCAGCGACACGACACGTTCAAGTAGCAGAAATGGTGATAGAAAAAGCCAAACGTTTGGTAGAACATAAACGTGATGTGGTGATTTTATTAGATTCTATCACCCGTTTAGCGCGTGCTTATAACACGGTTATCCCCTCTTCTGGTAAAGTTTTAACTGGGGGCGTTGATGCGAATGCGTTGCAAAGACCTAAGCGTTTGTATGGTGCTGCACGTAATATCGAAGAAGGCGGTAGTTTGACAATCATCGCTACGGCCATGGTAGATACTGGTTCGAAGATGGATGAAGTGATTTACGAAGAATTCAAAGGTACTGGTAACATGGAAATCCATCTTAGCCGCAATATTTCAGAGCGTAGAGTCTTTCCTGCTATCAATATCAATCGTTCTGGTACACGACGTGAAGATTTATTATTAAGTTCTGAAGATCTCCATCGTACTTGGATCTTACGCAAAATTTTGCAGTCTATGGACGAATGTGATGCGATTGAATTCTTAATCGAACGTATGAAGAATCACAAAACCAATGCAGAATTTTTTGATGCAATGAAACGTCAGGAATAGACCTGTGGTACAAAGAGTATGCGCCAGCATTGTTTCTAGTTCTCGTTTGAATGATACGATCTGGCGCTATGTTCTGAAACCAGAGCATTTTGTCCCTTATCAAGCTGGACAATATTTGCAAATACATAGGCCTGAGGCCGATAGTTATTATTCCATTGCGAATGCACCCGTAGCAGCTCCCTATTACGACTTACATGTGCGACACCGTTCTCTTTCCTTATTGTGGGATAGTCAGCAAACATTGTCCCTATCTTTGCCTTATGGCATATGTGATGTGGGGCATTTGCATACAAACAAGCCTATTTTATTCATAGCAGTTGGGACAGGGTTTTCCCCCATTCGCGCCATGATTGAGCAACTCTTATATCGGTCTGATCCACGGCATTTTGAATTATACTGGGGCGTAGCGGTTGGTGAAGATTTGTATGATCAAGAGAGTTTGCAGCGCTGGCAACTACAGCGACCAAGTTTCCGATTTGTACCGCATATTTCATCAGGTCGTCAAGATGCGTTGATCGCCTTAATGATAGAGCAACATCCTGATCTAAAGGATTGGCAAATTGTTATGGCAGGTCCCTTTGACTTAATGTATGTTATGCAAGCTGAGTTGATGCAACATGGGGTAGATAAGCAGGCCATTTTTTCAGATGCGTTTGAATTTGCGTAGCATTACTGGTGATGACGCGTTATGAGTAGCCTTGATGTAGCGCAGCGAAATCAAGGTTTTACTATTCAATGCACTGAGCTCTCAAATTTTGAAAACCCTGATTTCGCTGCGCTACATCAAGGCTACGGATCAGTTAAAAGAAAGGAGTTATGATGGAAACCCTATATCAAATTCTAGCCCTGCTTGGTGGCGGATTCGTGATCTGGATCTTATATCGCTATATTCGTACCCGTCCTGAGCAATTTAACCGAGAAAATTTAAGCAAAAGCTTTTCAACCATGGCTGTTTTAGCCCTTTTGCTCATCGCATTTGTCGCGTTTTTAGTTTTCATGGTTCGGTCTACGTAGCGTTAGTATGCTCTCTAAATTAATAAGCAAGCGTAGGTTGGGCCGTTCGGCCCAACAGTGCTCTAATTCGGGTTTATGATTTATACGCTAGTTGCGCTACAAAAGATTGTGTGTTGGCTGATACTGTTCCATTTCCTGTCGTGTTTGCGATGATTGCATTGGGAATAAAAGCACCATAACTATACATAATTTGTGCTGAGAGTTCTTTGATCATCATAAAATCAAGCCCAATAGACAGTGCTCCTGCTGAAGATACTGGGTATCCAATTTGATTGGTAGCAATAGGCACGGGATTTGTCTCATAAGTTCCAGAGCCAAGAACTCCTAATTTTTCCGTTAAGATGTAGCGAGCAGAAATCTGAAATGACCACGCATCTCCCCAATTTGCAGGTGTACTGAAACTACCTTTGGCTGAGTTAATAAAATCCACATTTTTACCAATAGTCCAATTTGAAAAATATATTTTTTCTTCTAAAAATAATTTTTCACGAATGGTATGTTGAAGACCTAGATACGCAATCAGTGCTTGCAAAACATTTAACGAAAAATCATTTGATATAATAGGCCCAAGAGTGCTGAAACCATGTCCATAAGTACTCACTTGAGTATAAACAGCGCTGGTTAAATAGTTTCGAGGATTTATCTTATAATAAAGCCCAACATCTCCAACATAATTAACACCATTTTTTATTTTATTTACCTGATTGCCTAAAGGAGGCACCATGTAATTTAATTCGGCGAATTTATTATATTCAATATTAAATCCCAGACCTACAGATAGTTTATTATTGAATTGATATTCTGATTGCAATCCAAACTGATAATATAATACGTTCGTAACCGTTGATGCATTAGCAACAATAGAATCTTCTGGCCAATCTATATGACCATATCCGCTGGGTGTGGCATTAAATCCCAAAACAAGCTTATCCGTAAAACGATATGCGGTCAAAAGATAAGGTAACGAGTTGTTAGCTTTACTGCTAGCGATCCCATTACCTATGGCTGTCTTCCCATTAAATTCAAAGCGGGGCATTACAATGGCATTTCCTAAGACCAACTGTGTGTCATTCACCTGACTTAGTTCAGCAGGATTTTGATAAAAATAATCATTCAAAATCTGATAAACAGCCGCATAGGTATTTTCTAATAAAGAAAATGTTAGAATAAATACTATTGCGCTAGATTTTAAGAGGTTCATTATGGTAGATGAGAAATCGTTGTTATTAGGCGGAAACCATATAGAAGCACGCTTTTAAATTAATGTCCAATCACAAAAATTTGTTGTTTTATATTTGGTTAATTAAGACAAAAATTGTCATTCAATGACTGCTTATGTTAATATTTACTACACATTTAGAGGTTTTTACAACATGTAGATTAAAAGATTAAATACGTATCTTATTAAAGGTTAGGGCGTGTTTACAATTCATCCCCGACGCCTACGTGCCGCGGCTTGTCCGCGGCATCCAGACGATCTAAATCAACGACAAATATCTTCATATAGATCACGCCAATCTGGGTTTAGGGTCTCAATTAAATTTAATTTCCACTGTCGGC